>JBCCZX010000043.1:0-18401 GCA_039186735.1 Verrucomicrobiota bacterium
CGACGGACGCCCCATTGAGCAGATTGGCACCTACGACGCCATGAAAGAAGGCGTGAACTATACCCTCGATCTCGAGAAAGCCGAAAAATGGCTCTCCAACGGCGCCCAGCCTTCCGAAACCGTAAACAGCATCATCCGCAAGGCCCGCAAAAACGCCAAAGTCGCGTCCAAGGAAACTGCGGAAGCCTGAATTTTTCCATCACAAGAACATCATCGAAAGACCGGTTTTCCCCGGTCTTTTTTTGTGCCCATTTGCCTCACATCAGTCCTGTTCAATTCCGGAAATCCTGTCACAACCCCCCGCGTCCACGATGAAAGTAGCCCTAGTCGAATTCATCGGCACCTTCTTCCTCATCTTTTCCATCGGAGTCGCCGCTGTTCTGGGCGTCGCTGGCGAATGGGCACCCTTCGCCATCGTTGCCACCCTCATCGGAGTGATCTACGCCGGCGGACACATCTCCCGTGCTCAATACAACCCCGTCATCACTCTCGCCTTCTTCCTCACCAAACGCGATTCCGCCAAAATGGCCCTCGCCATCTTCGCCGCCGAAATCCTCGCCGCCGTCGTCGCCTCTCTCATCATCAATACCATCTTCGCCTCCACCGAAGTGGCCAAAGAAGTCGTCACCTTCCCCGCCCGCAACACCGCGACCATCCTCACCGCCGAGTTCATCTTCACCTTCGGCCTGACCTTCGTCATTCTCAATGTCGCCATCGCCCGTGGAACCGAAGGGAACGGCTTCTACGGTCTCGCCATCGGCGCCATCGTCCTCGGGGCCATCCTCACCGTCGGCTCCATTTCCCTCGCCTCCCTCAACCCCGCTGTCACTCTCGCCCTCATCATGATGGGCGTTCTCAATCCGGTCGATTGCTGGATGCACCTTCTCCCCCAAGTCCTCGCCGCGCTCCTTGCCACCTACACTTTCATCTACACCGCACCGATGAAGGATTAGGTCTTTCTGCCCGCCAAAAAGAGGCCTCACCGCCCCCTTGCCACCCCTTGGCCCACAACTTAAATTCCCTGCGATGAAAATCCTAACCTCGTTCTTTTCTCTCTTCCTCTTCGTCTCTTGCCTCAAGGCCGAGGAAAAACAAGAAACCTCCACCGAAGCAGAAACCCAAACAAAAGCCGAACAACCCCAATCCGGCCCTCACCCCGGTCTCAAGGACCCCTCCAAGGCCGCCGAAAAGGCTCCCGACACCTTCAAAGCCCTCTTCACCACCACCGAAGGAGAGGTCGAAATCACCGTCACCCGCAAATGGTCTCCTCAAGGAGCCGACCGCTTCTACAATCTCGTGAAAATCGGCTACTTCAAAGACGTCGCCTTCTTCCGCGTCGTGAATGGCTTTATGGCCCAATTCGGCATCCACGGCGACTCCTCCATCAACACCGCCTGGCGAGGAGCCACCATCAAAGACGATCCCAACGCCGGCATCTCCAACACTCCCGGTAAAATCACCTTCGCCAAAACCGGTCTTCCGAACTCCCGCTCCGTTCAGTTCTTCATCAACTACGGCAACAACGACTTTCTCGACAACCAAGGCTTCACCCCCTTCGGCGAAGTCACCAAAGGCATGGACGTCGTCAGCAAACTCTACAACGGCTACGGCGAACGCACCACCCAGCTCCAAGGCCAAATCATGGCGAAAGGAAACGACTTCCTGAAAAGCAACTTCCCGGAGCTCGACTACATCAAGTCCGCTACAATCGTGGAGTAATCGAGCAAAAGCCCGATCCTCTGCACAACCAAGGCGGGGACACTCCCCGCCTTTTTCCACCCGAAAAAACGCACCATGTCCTACCTCATTCTCCCTCTCGCCTTCCTCATCGGCTCCATTCCTTTCGGCCTGATCCTGGGCAAACAACTCAAGGGCATCGACATCCGCGAACACGGCTCCGGCAACATCGGTACCACCAATGTCTTCCGCGTGCTCGGCAAAGGCCCTGGCATCCTCTGCCTCATTCTCGACATCCTCAAAGGCTATCTTCCCGTTCTTCTCGCTATGAATCTTGTCCAATTCGGCGACAACCACCCTTGGCCCGACCTCGCCTTCCTGGAATCCCTCCGCACCACCCTCTCCTCAGAAAAACAAACCTTCGTCCAAACCCTCCACATCCTGGCGGCCCTCCTCGCTGTCCTCGGCCACAACTACTCCCCTTGGCTCGGCTTCAAAGGCGGTAAAGGCATCGCCACCACCCTCGGCGTCCTCCTCGCCCTCATGCCCGCTGGCGCCCTCATCCTTCTCCTCATCTTCTCTGCCGTCACCTTCACCTCGAAATACGTCTCCCTAGGCTCCATCACCGCTGCCATCGCCCTCCCCCTTCTCACCCTCTGGGGCTCCTACCACCACGGCAAACTCCAGGACGGCACCTGGAACAAACCTCTCTTCATCTTCGCCCTCCTCGGCGGTATCATGGCTGTCTGGAAACACCGCTCGAACATCCAACGCCTCCTCAACGGAACCGAAAACAAAATCGGCTCCAAAAAGAAAACCCAAACTCAATAACACCTTGGCGTCTTCGCGGTTCAAACACAACTACTCCGAATGAACACCACCATCATCGGCACCGGCTCTTGGGGCACCGCCCTCGGCGTCCTCATCGCCTCCAACGGCAACCCCGTCACCCTTCTCACCCGCGAAGAAGAAGTCGCCTCCGAAATCAACTCCACTCAACAAAACTCCCGCTACCTGCCCAACGTCACTCTCCCCACTAACCTCACCGCCTCCACCTCAAAACAAGACACCCTTCCCAACGCCGAACTCGTCCTTTTCGTCATTCCCTCCAGCGGCTTCCGTGATGCCGCTACCGAATGCCAACCCTTTCTCAACCCCAACGCCATCCTCCTTTCCTGTGCCAAGGGCATCGAGCGCGGCACCGGCCTCCGCATGTCGGAAATCCTCGCCGAAACCTGCCCCAACCACCCCCTCGCCGTCCTCTCCGGACCCAACCATGCCGAGGAAATCTCCCGCGGCCTCCCCGCCGCCGCCGTTCTCGGGGCCTCCAACCTCGAACTGGCCGCAAAACTCCAGAGCACACTCTCCACCAACACCTTCCGAGCCTACACCTCCGACGACATCGCGGGCATCGAACTCGGCGGAGCCCTCAAAAACGTCTACGCCCTCGCTTCCGGCATCGCCGCTGGCCTCAAACTCGGCGACAACGCTCGTGCCGCCCTCGTCACCCGCGCCCTCGTCGAAATGACCCGCCTCGGTGCCCAACTCGGAGGCAAACCTGAAACCTTCAACGGCCTCTCCGGCGTCGGCGACCTCATCGTCACCTGCTTTTCCGAACACTCCCGCAACTTCCGCGTCGGCAACGCCCTCGCCTCTGGAATATCCGCTCAAGAAGCCGAAGAAAAACTCAGCATGGTCGCCGAAGGCGTCCCCAACACCCTTTCCATCTACGAGACCTCTCGTAACTTAGACTGCCGCACCCCCATTCTCGACGCTGTCCATGCCATCCTCTACAAAAACCAACCTGCCCCCGAAGTCCTCAAGGAACTCCTCACCCGCGACCACCGGACCGAAACCGACTAACAGCACGGGAGGGCGTGGCGGTTCGCCGCGCCGTGCACAAACATCAATGACGCCCGAACAAAAACAACGCTTCCTCCGCCACACCCTCCTCCCGCAGGTCGGCGAAGACGGCCAAAACCAACTCCTCGAATCCTCCGTCCTCATAATCGGAGCCGGCGGGCTCGGTTGCCCCGCCGCCCTCTACCTCGCAGCTGCCGGCGTCGGCCGCATCGGACTCGTCGACCCCGATAAAATCGACCGCTCCAATCTCCAGCGCCAAATCCTCTTCACCGACACTCAAGTCGGACAACTCAAGGTCGAGGCCGCCAAAGAGCGCCTCCAGGCCCTCCATCCCGCTCTCAAAGTCGATACCTACCCCGAATTGTTCACCGTCGAAAACGCTGCCGAACTGGTCGCCCAATACGACCTCGTCCTCGATGGCTCCGACAATTTCCCCACCCGCTATCTCACCAACGACGCCGCCTTTTTCGCCAAAAAACCCCTCGTCTACGGCTCCATCTTCCAGTTCGACGGCCAAGTCACCGTCTTCCATCCCGCCCACGGCGGTCCCTGCTACCGCTGCCTGCTTCCAGACCCACCCCCCGCCGACGCCGTCCCCAACTGCGCCGAAGCTGGCGTCCTCGGTGCCCTCCCAGGTATCATCGGAACCATGCAAGCTATGGAAGCCCTAAAAATCCTTCTCCAAATTGGCGAACCACCCCTCGGGAAACTCCTCAACTACGATGCCCTTCGTAGCTCTTGGCGCGAAATCAAGCTCCGCAAAGACCCCTCCTGCAAACTCTGCGGAGACAATCCCACACTCGACACCTTGCAGCCAGAAGGCCACGCTTGCTCCGTGCACAATCCCTTTCACGAAATCACTCCTGAAGAATTCCGAACCCTCCGCGGGAAAGACTGGCCTGGCATCCTCGTCGATGTCCGCACCCCTGAGGAATTCGCCCAAAACCGCATCGAAGGCTCCGTCTTCATCCCCCTTCAGGAGCTTCCCGCCCGTTATCAAGAACTCCCTGACGACCAACCGATTGTCATCCACTGCAAGTCCGGCATGCGCTCCGCCCGAGCCTGCCTCTTCCTCGCCGAGCGCGGCTACTCCGACCTCAGCAATCTCACCGGTGGCATCGAAGCCTGGTAAACCCTCACTCCTTCCGCCCGTCGACCACCCCCTGCACCTCCCTGCGGTGCACCCAAACGCTCTGCACGAGTCCCAAAAGACCCATGCAAATCAGCACAAAAGTTCCCGAATAACTGATCAACGGCAATGGAATCCCGGTAATCGGCATCAGCAACACACACATCCCGACACTCTCGAAGATATGTGCAAAAAACAAAGCCACAACCCCCGCCGATAAGACCTGCCCCAAAAAATCACGGCTATAAAACGCCACAAAGAGAATCTGAATCAACAGCAAGGCGAACGAAGTCAACAACAGCAACGACCCCCGAAAACCCTGCTCCTCCGCAATCACCGCAAAAATGTAGTCATTGTGTGCCGTCGTCCACGGAATGTAACGCTTCGCATGAATCGAACCCCGCTCCGCCTGCGCCATATAACCGATTCCTTTCCAACCTGCATGCCCCACCGCCATCGACACATAATACGAAGCATAAGTCTCGTCGGACTTCTCCACCTTTCCCTCCTCCACAAACTCCAGATACTGGTCAATCCGCCCCAACGCTCGTTCCGACAGACCCGGTAAAACCACATAATAGAGAATCGGCAGCAATCCCACGCCCACCAAAGCCATCGCCGACAGGTGTCGAAAGGGAACCCCTCCCACCAAAAGAATCACCAGCGCTACCGGGATAAACACAATTGCCGATCCTGTATCCCCATTCTTCACCACCAACAAAAACGGCACCCCGCAAATCAATGCCACCATCCCAATCTTCACCAAGGGCTCCCCGAACCAGCGGTGAACCCGTGGCAACAAGTCAAACGCCGTCCCAAGCAACATGATCCCTGCCGCCAGAACAAAAGTCGTCGGCTGGAAGTTGATCGGCACCCCGGGAATCCTCAACTGGTGCACCGCCGGCGCAGGAGCTTCCCAGATCCCCATCGCCAACATCACCTGCATCCCCACCCCACCCAAATACATCGGAATCGCCAACCACTTGATCCATCGATAATCAACCAGCGCTGCCCCGAAATAGACCAAGCTCCCCAACAAAATAAACATCTTCTGGTTGCTCGCGAATCGCTCCCCGCCCCCCTCCAAATGCCGCGCCGCACTCTCAATCGAAAACACCCCGAAAATGAGCAGCCCATACATCACAATGATGAGCCCCCAATTCAAACCGAGAATTTTTCTGAGGAGTGGGGTCATGCCGCCAGAACGACAAACCTAAAAGTCAGCCCACCCAAAACAAGCCTCCCCACGCCTGCTGTCAGAATCAAAAGTCCTTCACCCAAACCTGCGAATCCCGCCCGCTAGCCTTCAGTTGCTCCCTCCGCTGCAAAGGCAAATCCTCAAAGCCTCCCTGCCGATACCCCCGTGATGCAAAAAAGTCCGCCGCCCGATTCGTCAGCGCAAAAACTCCCTTCAAACCCATCTCCCGCGCCTTCGCCTCAGCCGCCTCCAACAATCCCCCCCCGTATCCATGGCTCTCATGGCTCAGCTTCACATACAAACACGCCACTTCCCCACGCGCATGACCTTCATATTCATGCACCGCCACACTTCCCACCACATTCTCGTCCAACGTCATCACCAAAAAGTCCCCCACCTTCTCTTCAATTTCCTCATAAGTCCGCGGAACCAAATGCGCCGCCCTCACCGAACGCCCCATCATCGCCAACAGCTCCGGAATGTCATCCTCTCCCAACCCCCGAACCCGACGGTAATCATCCGCGTGCACCATCGTCCCCACCCCTTCATTCGAAAAAATTTCCGCCGTCAACACCCCCTGAAAATGACCGTCTAACAGGTGTACCCGCGGCACTCCCATCCCACAAATCACCGCCGCCCCCTCAAGCCAACTCCCCACTCTCACTTCCGAAGCCCGAATGGCCGGAAGGGTCTCCAAGGGCTTCTCACTCAACAAAACCATCAACTTCGCTGCCCCCAAATCACGTGCAAGCTCACCCACCTCCGCACCCAACACCTCCACCCCCCGCCCATCCACCAACGCCGCCTGACCGCGCTCCAACACAGCCCGGCAACTCCCAACCAAATCATCCACAACCAACTCTCCCTCAATAAGCTCCGAGCGAAATTCCATCTCCACCGCCCAGTCATTCAAGTCGCCAATCTCACCCCCCGAAACCACCACCACCAACTTCACTCCAATCCGCTGCAAGACCAACAAGTCCAATAAAGTCTCTGCCACCGCCGGCTCCGGCAGAAGCCCCTCGTCAAACACGATCACAAAGGTCCGTCCCTGGAACAGCGGGACATACTGCAGCACTTCACGAACGTCTTCCCTCATACCACGAGACTTCTAGTAACCAAGCCCCCGGGTCGAATCGAGTGCCTTGGCCAACTCCAGTTGAAACGCCATCAAATCCTCCTCCGTCGGTCGATAACCCGCCGTATCGGGATCAAGTGACGGGCGTCCCATCGCATCAATCAACCATCGCCCTTTCTCACCATCACTAAACACAATCGTTCCACTCACCATCGCCCCTGCCTGCGCAATCTGATCGACCGTCACGGAGACCTTCCCATCTCCCCCTTCTGACGACCCACTTGCCTCTTCAAGCACGGCATCCGCATCATCGCTCCTCTCTTCCTCCTCCTCCTCCCCTTGAATTTCAATTCCCAGGTCTAGCACCGCAAAACGCATATCCATGTAAGTCACATTCAAACCAAACTCTTCCTTCAGTTTCTTCTGAAGGTCAGCGAGTTGCCCACCCTCTGCCGCCCAAGCCCTGAGAGCAGCAACCTGCTCCTCACTCAATTCCTTCGCCGAGAACATGCCGTTCGCCTACCCCCCAGAGCCATCAAACTCAATCCTCAAATCATCGCCTGCCTCATCAACGGATAATTCAACCGGAATCCCCCGTGTCCGGAACCAGTCGATTTCCCGTTCCAATCGCACATCTCAAACCCTCACTAGCCGCGCGGACCACGTCCCGCTCCTCGCCCCCCTCCATTCGCCGCCCGATTCAAAATCCGCTCCCGCGCCGAATCGTCTATCAAATCCGTCGTGTTCAAAAACTCCGTCGCCGCACCTTCATCCTCCTGCATCCAGCGAATCGTCGA
The DNA here is from genome assembly GCA_039186735.1 of Verrucomicrobiota bacterium. Lineage (GTDB taxonomy): Bacteria > Verrucomicrobiota > Verrucomicrobiia > Verrucomicrobiales > Akkermansiaceae > Roseibacillus. The sequence continues at coordinate 7,743 of JBCCZX010000043.1, forward strand.
AACCCCAATCGCCCGCGCTCGGCTCCCATCATCCTCAATCGTCGCAGCCAAGCTCACATTCTCCTCTGGACTTCCCTCATCATTCGCAAAAACAAAACTTCCCACCGCCCGATCCCGAACCTCACCCGCCGTCATCGAATTAATTACCGCCAAGCCCGCCTCTGCATCCGTTCGCGTTAAATTCCCCATAGTCTCTCGCATCGCATCGGCCTGCACATCCTCGTTGGCATTCGCGAGCAAAAAGTCCATCGCCTGCTGCGGATTCTCCTGCGACCAACGCTCCACCGCCGTTTCCAAGCCTTCATTCCGCGCATCTCCCTCCGCCATCATCAGTGCTTTCTCAGCGGCCCCTTCAGGATCGTCTTGCGCCAATCCTCGCACCGCCTCCCCCATCGCCGCTTCCCGCTCATCAGCGGGCAAAGTATTCAACCACGACTCCATTGCCCCCCAATCCTCACTCGCCCACTGCCGCGCAATCGCCCGCTGGGCCGAAGCCAAATCATCCCCTTCCAACCCCCGCGCCATATCCACAGCCGCCGCCGGATCGGTCACCGCCATCTGACGAATCACACTCGCCACCGCACCGCTCCCATCACGTCCATCCAGAGACTGAGCCCATTTCAAAGCAGCCTGAGGATCTTGCCGGGCCCACTCCCCCGCAATCGTCGCCGCACCACTGGCTCCCCCCCGACCTCGTCCCCCCATCATCGCCATCATCCCAAATTCACGCGGATTCTCCTCAAAATAGGCCGAGGCCGCCAACGGATCCGCCGCCGCCCAACTCTGCAAAATCGTCGGCTTCACAAACATCCCTCCCCGTCCCATCGTATCCGAATAAGCCAACGCATTGAGCGGATCAATCTCCGCCCACTGGGAAAACAACAAGAAGTTCGCCAGCAATCGCTCCGAAAATGGCAAATCCTGAATCTTCTCCGCCTCTGCCTCAAACTCACCCGGACCAAGATTGCCATAATAATCGAGCATCTTGCGCACCCGCTCCGTCCGACTCCGGTCCAAAAAAATCTCCTCAAAATTCGCTACCGAAACACCCGACTTCGCCATCACCACTCGGGGACGTTCCGTCTTCGCCGCCACCTCGGCGACCTCGCCCCCTTCCTCGCCTCCGCCTGAAAACCCTCCCGCCGCAAAGCCCACGACGATTCCAACCACTAAGCCAACCGCTCCAAACAAAAAACCAGAATTCATCGCTCTATTGAACCTCCAAAAGAGCGAAAAGTCTCAGACTTTTTTTCCTTCAAACCCGCCGACTCACATCGGCCTCAATCCAAGCCCATAGACTCTCTAAACCCTTGATCACCTGTCTCTTACTACCTTCCAGATCAACTGCACCCGGCTCACCCTTCCCAAACAGGTAATACTTGATTTTTGGCTCTGTTCCACTCGGTCGCACCGCAAAAATCCGCCCATCTTCCAAATAAACAAACATCATCTTCTGCTTCGCAACTTCATCCCCTTCCTCATCGAAAATCGCGTCCTTCACAAAATCCTTCACCTGCACCACCGCGACCCCATCAACCTCCGTCGGCGGATTCTCCGAATAACTCCCCGCCAAGGCAGAAATCTTCGCTGCTCCTTCCGCTCCCTCCATGTAGATCGATTTCCCAATTTCTGCATGAACCCCATACTCCAAATACACTTCATCTAACAGATCGGTTACCTTCACTCCTCGACTGGCAGCGTAAGCCACCAATTCCGCAAACATCACCACCGCACCGTTCCCATCTTTGTCCCGCACAATATCATCCCCTAAATAGCCATAACTCTCCTCACCACCGAATACGAAGAACTTGGAATACTCCAAACGCAACTTCCGACTCTCCTCCGCCGCAAGACTTCGATAATCCGCCACCTTCTCCCGGGGCAAAGCCTCCTCATACTTTCTCAACTTCGCCGCAATCCACTTGAAACCCGTCAATGTCGTCGCCACCTGAATCCCATTTTTGTGCGCAATCGCCTGCTGTAACGGACTGGTAACAAACGTGGTAACCAACACTGCGCGACTCCGGTTCGACTCCGTAAGCCACCCCATCTCGAACATCGTTTTCACCCGATACCAAGCCATCAGCGAACCAATCTGATTCCCCGTGAGCAGTTCCATTTCTCCCCTCCCATTCCGGACCGCCACCCCCATCCGATCGCAATCAGGGTCCGTTCCAATCACCGCATCCGCCCCCTCCTTCTCCGCGAGATCCATCGCCATCTGCAAGGCTTCTGCATTTTCAGGATTAGGTGACTTCACCGTCGGAAATCGACCATCCTTCTCCTCCTGCTCCGGGACCGTCAAAACTTCAAATCCCAGCTCCTCTAACAGCGGCACCACAATATGCCCTCCCGTCCCATGAATACTCGTATAAACCACCCGCGCCGACCGACCATCTAACAGCTCAGGCTTCAACAAGAGATTCTTCGTCTTCTCCATATAGAACCGGTCCGCCTCAGCCCCCAGTTCAATCACCTGACCCTGCTCTTCTGCTGGCAAAGACTCATAGGAAGCCGAACTCAACGCGTTCACCTCCGTGATAATTCCCGTCGCATCCGGCTCCACAATCTGCCCCCCGTCATCCAAATAGGCCTTGAACCCATTATCGTGCGGAGGATTGTGACTCGCCGTCAAAATCACCCCCGCATCAGCATTCCGATTCCGAATCTCAAACGAAATCTGTGGCGTCGCCCGCGGCCCCTCGAACAAATACGCATCACAACCCAACTCCGCACAAACCCGCGCGCAATACTCCGCAAAATCACGCGAAAAATGGCGCGTATCATGCCCAATCACGAACGCAGGACGCCCCTCCTCCTTCTTTTTCTTCACATAGCGAATGAATCCCTGAATCGCGCGCCCCACATTGTGGTAATTCATCGTCGCCGTTCCGTGACAAGGAAACTCCGGTCGCTCAAGCGGTCCCCCCGCCCCTTGTTCCGCGCCTGTCACCACCTTCCCAATCGTTCGTCCCCTCAACCCCCCCGTCCCAAATTCAAGCGCCTTGAAAAACCGATCATTCAACTCCTCCCAAGCCCCCGCTTCCACCAACTCCCGAATCGAAGCCTCTGCCGTCTCACTAGCCACTCCCTCCAAATAGCGCCCAATGTTCTCCACAGAACTCGCCAACAAATCCCCGGATTCCACCGCCATGGCCATAGTCCATTTCCAATCGCTCATTCGCGCGCAATGCTAGTGAAATCGATAACTCTGTCGATACTAGCTCCCGTTCTCCACCGTGAAATCCCGTCACCTCGGTTGACCCTTTTTTCCCTCGTCGCTCAACGCCCCAAGCCGACAATCCTTTCACCATACGGCATGCCTCCGTCCCAATCATTCGACCACGCCCTCGCCAAGAGAGCGCAACTCCTCGACGACCAGACAAACGCCCTTCGCCTTCTCGATTCCTCTGGCGACGGCTTTCCCGATGCCTTTCTCGAAACCTTCGCCGGCCACTACCTCCTCTCCACCCGCCACCCCCAGGCTCTCACCCCCCAACTCCGAACCGCTCTCGAATCCCTGCGAGCCCCCATCCTCTGGAAACACCTCGACCAAAACAAGAAACACAGCCCCGAACTCCTCTTCGGAACAGCCGTTTCAGCCCCCTTCCCCGCCCTCGAATCCGGCATCCGCTACCTCATCGATTTCTCCGCCGGTTACTCCCAAGGCATCTTTCTCGATCAACGCCTCAACCGCCTCCGCGTCCGCAAATACTCCCGCCCGGGCCAACGCATTCTCAACACCTTCGCCTACACCGGGGCTTTTTCAGTCGCCGCATCCCTCGGCGGCGCCACCACCACCACTCTCGACCTCTCCCAACCATACCTCGATTGGGCCCGCAAAAATTTCATCCTCAACAACCTCGATCCCGATAACCACCACTTCTGCAAGGGCGACACCTTCCACTGGCTCAAGCGCTTCGCCAAACAAGGCCGCCGCTTCCACGGCATCATCCTCGATCCTCCCACCTTCTCCCGCGACCAAAAAGGAAACGTCTTCTCCGTCGAACGCGATTACGCTCAACTTCTCGAGAACGCCCTCACATGCCTCGAACCCCAAGGCTGGATCCTCGCTTGCACAAACTGCCGAAAACTCAGCATCGAGCACTTCCTCTCTAACCTCCGCTCCGTATGCCCCGGAAACAAACAACTCACACCCCTCCCCATGCCGCCGGAATTCACCGAGGCTCCCTACCTCAAGTCCATCTGGATCGAATAACACCCTCAAACGAAACCCAAAATCCCATTGCCTCTGCCGCGGGATAGAGTAATCTCCAACAAGTCTCCCATGTTCGCTGTTGTGGCAACGAGCTCGGACCGATACTACCTATACTGGAGGCAGCCCCGTTAGGAATGTGAATGTCACGCCTTTCTAGGAAGGCAGACGCTGTTCCCGGAGTCTCCAACCTGATGAGCCGTCGGAACGTAGCTCATCGTGGCCACGGTGGTCATGGAGGACCAACTCAAGAACCCGCTCCGCATTCGCTGCCGAGCGGGTTTTCTTCTTCCCAACTCCCGCTTTCTCCCAACCACTTCACGTCCTTCCAAACGATCAATTCTCCCTCAAAAACAAATCGTCCCTCGAACGCCTGCCCATCCAACATCTCACGCAACCAATGCCGGTCATCTTCCCACATGCGCTCAAACGGAATCTCGTCAACCGGCGTCCAGCAGGGAATCGCCTCCTCTGTCGCCGTGGGCTCTCCCTCATAGCCGGTCGCTAAAAACACGTGACAATGAATCTGGGGAATATCCGACATCGCAAAAAAGAGCTCCCCCATTTTTCGCACCCCCTTCGCCGTGATATGCAATTCCTCCTGCGTTTCTCGAATCGCACACTCCAGCGGCGTTTCCCCCGGATCAATCTTCCCCCCCGGCCCATTGATCTTCCCCGCCCCGATTCCCCGTTGCTTCTCAATCAACAACACCTCGTCTCCAACCCGCACAAACATCAAAGTCGCCCGCATCTCCGGCTCCCAACTCTCCCAATCCACCGGACAAACCTCGCTCATCGGCCTCTTCTAGCTCATTCCGAGTAACTGTCCATGCCTTCACACGTGCAGACCAAATTCCGGTCCCCGTGCACGTTGTCCACCCGCCCCACTGGCGACCAAAACTTCCACTCCCTCAGTCCCGCTACCGGCCAGGCGGCCTCTTCCCGCGAATAAGGATGCGTCCAGTCATTCGCCCCGATGACCTCCACAGTATGCGGCGCATTCACCAACACATTATCATCTCCGTCGGCCCGACCCTCCGCCACCGCAACCATCTCACCATGAATCCCTTCCATCGCCTCACAAAAACGGTCGAGTTCCCTCTTCCCCTCTGATTCCGTCGGCTCGATCATCAACGTCCCTGCCACCGGCCAACTCATCGTCGGCGCATGAAAACCATAATCAATCAACCGCTTCGCAATGTCCTCTACCGACAGTCCACTCTCCTTCGCCAACGGACGAACATCAAGAATACACTCATGAGCCACAAATCCCTTCGCCCCTCTGTAGAGAACCGGGAAAATCGCCTCCAACCGCTTCGCCAAGTAATTCGCCGTTAACAACGACACCTGCGTCGCCTCCCGCAAACCATCCGCCCCCATCATCCGAATATACATCCACGAAATCACATTAATCGAAGCACTCCCCCAAGGCGCAGCCGAAACCGCTGCCCCCGATTCACCCTCCGGAAGAAACGGCACCAAATGCGATGCCACCCCAATCGGACCCACCCCCGGACCTCCACCCCCGTGCGGAATACAAAAGGTCTTATGCAGGTTCAAATGGCAAACATCCGCGCCAATCAGAGCAGGACTAGTCACCCCAACCTGAGCATTCATGTTCGCCCCATCCATATAAACCTGCCCGCCAGCCTCATGGACCACCTCGCAAATCTCCAAGACCCCTTCCTCAAACACCCCGTGGGTCGATGGATACGTAATCATGAGTGCAGAGAGACTTTCAGAATACTTCTGCACCTTGTCTTTCAAATCGTTAAGTGATATATTTCCGTTTTCATCACACTTCACCGGAACCACCTTCATCCCCACCATAACCGCAGATGCAGGGTTCGTTCCGTGCGCCGAAGTCGGAATCAAACAGATGGTGCGCCCCTCATCTCCACGCGATTGGTGATACTTCCGAATCGCTAGCAATCCCGCATACTCACCCTGCGATCCCGCATTCGGCTGCAAGGACACTCCCGCAAATCCCGTGATCTCGGCCAACCAAGTTTCCAACTGCCCCAGCATCCGCACGTACCCCGTGACTTGCTCTGCTGGTGCAAAGGGGTGAATCCCCCCCACTTTTGGCCAGGTCACCGGAATCATCTCAGACGCCGCATTCAACTTCATCGTGCAGGACCCCAGCGGAATCATCGCCTGGTTCAACGCGAGGTCTTTCCCCTCCAACCGCCGGAGGTATCTCATCATCTCCGTCTCACTCCGATACCGGTGAAACACGTCCGTCTCCAATATCTCAGATTCACGCGAAAAATCCCCAAACTCTACCCCCTCCTCGACCGTCCCAAGCTCTCCCCCCAAGACCTCCATCAGCGCGACCAAATCCGCGTCACTCGTCGTCTCATCACAGGTAAAACCCAGTCTCCGCTCGTCCACCAAACGGAAGTTCACCCCACTCTCCTTGCCCTTCTCCCAAAGCTGCCGCGCACCCTCCACCTCAACCACCACGGTATCAAAGAAGGCTCCCGCCATCACCTTCAACCCGGCAGCTTCCAGACTCGCCTTCAATTGCCGCGCCTTCCCATGAATCCGACCCGCAATATCCCGCAAGCCTTCCGGACCATGATAAACGGCATACATCGACGCCATCACCGCCAAGAGCACTTGTGCCGTACAAATATTCGAAGTCGCCTTATCCCTCCGGATGTGTTGCTCCCGCGTTTGCAAAGCGAGCCGATAAGCAGGCTTTCCCTGCGCATCCACCGAGACCCCCACCAATCGCCCGGGTAACTTTCGCTTCAAAGCATCCTTCACCACAATATACCCCGCATGGGGCCCTCCTCCCCCCATCGGCACCCCAAATCGCTGGGTCGAACCCACACAAATATCCGCTCCCCATGCCCCCGGCTCCTTCAACACCACCAAGGCCATCGGGTCCGCCGCCACCACCAGAATCGCCCCCGCATCGTGAACTTTCTCCGCAAAACCCGCGTAATCCTCAATCCGTCCCAGCGTGTCGGGATACTGCACCAAGGCCCCAAAAAGCCCCTCGCACCCACCCGGCTCAAATTCCCGCCAATCTCCCACTCGGATCTCAATCCCCAAAGGCTCTGCCCGGGTCTCCACCACCGCAAGAGTCTGCGGGTGGCACGATTCATCCACGTAGAACACGGTTCCCTTCGGCTTCCCCGCCAAAGCCAGACTCATCGCCTCCGCCGCCGCCGTCCCCTCATCCAAGAGACTCGCATTCGCAACCGCCAAACCGGTCAAATCCACCATCAAGGTCTGAAAATTCAACAAAGCTTCCAAGCGTCCCTGTGCAATCTCCGGCTGGTAGGGCGTATAAGCCGTATACCAACCCGGATTCTCGAGCACATTCCGCCGAATCACCGCTGGCGTCAGCGTCCCGTGATACCCCTGACCAAGAAAGTTCGTTCCCAGCACATTCTCTTCGAACATCTTCCCCAGCTCCGCAAGCGCCTCCGCTTCGCTGGCTGCCCCCGGCAAATCCATCTCGCCCTCACTCAGAATGGCCTCCGGAACCACCTTCCCCGTCAACTCCTCAAGGTCCCTCACACCCACCGCCTCCAACAAAGCGTCCCGCTCCTCCCCAAAAGTTCCCGTATGGCGATGTCGAAATGAGTGCAAGGGCATGCGGCAGAGTCCTCGACTTTTGGCTTAGGTCAACCGCGATAACGGTCTGCTAAAGTTTCTCCCTCAGCCCAAATGCTCCTCGTAGGCATCCGCATCCAGCAAACCCTCCACCGTCTCCATATCTGACACCTTGATTTTGAACAACCAGCCGCCTCCATAAGCCTCATCATTCACCTTCGCCGGCTCATTCTCCAACTCCGCATTCACCTCTGTCACCTCACCGCTCACCGGAGCATAAATATCACTCGCCGCCTTCACCGACTCCACCACGGCAACAGCCTCCTTCTCCTCCACCTCACGGCCAACCTCCGGCAACTCAACAAAAACAATATCCGAGAGCTCCTCCTGGGCATGATCCGTGATGCCGACCGTGGCCACATCACCCTCCATGCGCACCCACTCGTGCTCTTCCGTAAAACGCAAGTCTCTTGGGATGTCCATAGCGCCAAATAAACGGGCCTTTCTAATCAACAAAAGGTTTTTTCACGACTTGTGACGCGACTTTTCTTCCGCGCACCTCCACCCACACTTTCGACCCCACTTCCGCACGCTCCCGTGGCAAATACGCCATCCCGATCCCGACCCCCAACACAGGCGAAAGAACACCACTCGTCAAAACTCCCAGACTCTCCCCACCCTCGTCAACGACGCCATAACCCGCCCGCGGTGGAGGACCTTTCTCCACATACCGAATCGCCGCCAATCGCTCGGAAGTCTTCGCTGCCTTCTGCTCCGCCAAAACAGAACTCCCCACAAAATCGCCCTTCTCCAAATTCACAAAAAAGCCCAACCCAGCTTCCAAAGGCGTCCGCTTCGGAGACAAATCCGACCCATTTAAAGGATACCACTTCTCCAGCCGCAACGAATCTCGTGACCCCAAACCACAAGGAACAGCCCCCGCATCCACAAAATCTCCCCACCACCGCTCCGCTTCGCCTTTCCCACAAAAAAATTCAAACCCATCCTCGCCCGTGTAGCCCGTCCGACACACCCAGATATCATTGCCGTCGACCTTCAGCACATCGATTCCATTCCTCTTCGGCAAGGTCCGCCCCCCGAACACCTTCCCAAACACATCCGTCGCCTCCGGTCCCTGCACCGCCATCCCTGCCAACTGCTCACTCCGATCCCTTAGCGCCACCCCATCCCTCGCCTGACTCGCCATCCACTTCACGTCCTTCTCAAGACACGCCGCATTCACCACAAGAAAATACGACTCCTCCCCCAGCCGATAGAGAATCAAATCATCGATCACCCCCCCCTCCTCATTCAGCAAAAACGTGTAATGCCCCATCCGCTCCTCCAAACCCGAAACCTTGTTCGTCAACAAACCATCCAACCACTCCGTCGCTCCCGGCCCCTCAACAAAGAGCTGACCCATATGCGAAATATCGAAAATCCCCACCTTCTCGCGCACCGCCATGTGCTCATCCAAAATCGAAGAATACATCACCGGCATCTGCCAACCTGCAAAGTCCACCATCCTCCCGCCCGCTTCCCGATGCACTTCATCCAAGGGGCTGCGCTTCGCTTCACTCATTCGGCGGGGACCCTGCCCCCACTTCCCAAGGGTGTCAACGCACCCCTCCGTATCCAAAAATCATTGTTCAATCGAGATTCCCGGGTGTTCACTCTCCCCGATGCCTCGCCACCCTCTGGAGTCCAAAATGCAATGGCTCGCCTTCCCCGGACTCCTTCGCGGCATCGCCATTCTTCACTTCGTCCTCATTGTTGCTCTCATGTTTCGTCCCGGCATGGGGCAATTCCTCACCTTCGACTGGGCCAAAATCCTCCAAGGCGAAGTCTGGCGCCTCGTCTCCTTCCTTCTCCTTGTCATCGTCCACCCGCCCGATGCCCCTCCCAATCCAAGCCCCTTTCTCCTCCTCTTCTCGTTCTTCGCCCTCATGATCGGATTCCTCATCAACGATACTCTTGAATCAGAATGGGGCGTCCTGCGCACCTCGATCTACCTCTACGCCACCATGGCCGGGCAGATCGCTGCCAATCTCGTCCTCTCCACCATCCCAGCCCTCGGAGAAGCCATTCCCATCGGCGGCCGCTTCCTCTACTTCGCCGCTTTCTTCGCCTTCGCCACCCTCGTTCCCAAATACATCTTTCGCCTCTTTTTCTTCCTCCCCGTCCCCGTCTGGATTCTCGGTATCCTCAGCGGCAGCCTCATTCTTTTCGGAGCCTTTGCCTCCCCCACCTCCTTCGGCATCTTCGCCCTGCTCACTTTCGCACCCTACCTCGCCTGGGCCATCCCGCTCGCTTTCGAACGCGGCAAAAACCACTCCGAAGTCGCCAAACGCCGCTTCGAGTTTGAAACCAAAAAAAACGCCTCCCTCGGCTCCTCCTTCCACCGCTGCGCTCGCTGCGGCGCCTCCGAAAACTCCCACCCCGAGCGCGACTTCCGAATCCTCGGCGACGAAGAAATCTGCTCCGTCTGCCTCGAAGCCCAAACCCAGTCCGACTCATGAATCTCGCCGCTCTCCCTGCCGTCGAAAAACTGGCCCAAGAACTCCACAAACACTCCAGCCTCCCCAAATCCCTCGTCACCGGCTTCATCAAACGCCGCATCGGCCTCGAACGCCAACGCCTCCTCAACGGCGAAAATCTCTCCCGCGAAGAGATCACCGCCAACCTCACCTCCGCCCTCAACGAATTCGAAAACGGCCGCCTCCGTCCCGTCCTCAACGGCACCGGTATCCTCATCCACACCAATCTCGGTCGCGCCCCCCTCGGCCCACGCGCTGCCCAAGCCGTCTACGATGTCGCCACCAATTACTCGAACCTAGAAATCGACCTCCAAACCGGCAAACGCGGCAAACGCG
>JBCCZX010000044.1:0-18135 GCA_039186735.1 Verrucomicrobiota bacterium
CCCTCCACAATCCCCTCCGTCACCCCCACTCGACTCGCATTAAACTTCCTCTTGTTCTCCTCCGTCCAACGCTGATCAATCGACTCCCCGGCCACATTCACCACCGCATCCAAGCCCCCAAACCCATCCTCCAACCGCCGCCACTCTCCTGCCTTCCCCTCCGGACTCCGACTGAACCCCACCCACTCATGCCCCCGCTCCTCCGCAACCCGACACAGCTCCCTCCCAACTAAACCACTCGCCCCGACAATCCCAATCTTCACGCGCCAAACTCGCCTAACTCCGCCGCCGACGCAAACAACATCCCAACCCAAACCCCAACAACACCCCCACCGTCGGCTCCGGAATCGGCGTGAAACCCTGCACCGTAAACCCAATCTCGTAGAGCGATGCAACCGTCGTATTCGACAAAAAACCACTCCCCGAGCGCACCCCCGACATCAACTCATCATCAAACGACTCCCCCTCATTCACACCCCCCGCCACCACCGGCGCGGGACCCTCATCTCCCGGATCCGTATCAAAACCGATCACGTTCTCAGACCTCGGATTGTCCGCCACCTCATTCCAATGCCCTCCCGCCGTTCCCCCACCCCCATCCAGCTCAACCGGAATGAAATCAGCCATCGGTAACCCAAACTCCTGCTGATACTCCGCCAAAGCCAAGGCCCCCACATACTCCCCGGGCGTTCCCCCCACTAAAGTCCGGTTCGAATTCCCACTCACCCCGTCATTATGCAACTCATTGTTCTCCCACAAGGACCCAATCCCCATCGCATGACCAATCTCATGCCGAATCGTCAACTCACTCAAGGTCCCCGCATCCGCATTCACGTTGAATTCCGCAAAACCCTCCTGCGCAATGATGAACCTCTGACCGAACGGATTATCCGTACTCGTTGTCGAAAGATGGGAATCCGCCACCACTCCCGTCAGTGTTAAATTTTCCGGTCTCGCCGAACCCAACCGCACAACCCCCCCCGACGCCGCCTCATCAAAGGCATCCACCTCCAATGTCCACGTTCGACTAACCCCATCCCGATAACCCGTCACAATTCCCGACCAGAAATCCAAACCATCATGAAACATCTGTTGCTCTGCCGCAGAATAAAGGCTCAACGCGTTCGCCGTAAAATTGAGTTGCAACGTCACTGTTGCCGAAGCCGAAGCTACGCTAGCCGCCAGTATACAAAGGAGTTGTCGATTTCCCACCCAGAAGGGACTGACAGCAGATCTAAGAGTTCGCATCCATTAAGTTCGTCAAATTCTGACACAACGCCCCGTTTCCCCACCTCCGCACCCCACCCAGACTCAAACCGAATGTGGGAAAGGATTCTCGGGCTCTCGCTAGCCGCTTGCCTCGGGCTCCACGCCCAAGATCTCTCCCAAGCCCCCTTCCAAACCGTCCCCAACCAAAACACCCCCACCCAATCTCCCCCCGAACCCGAGATCCTTACCCCCGAAACCGTCCTCCCCGACGGCTTCACCTTCCGCGCCGACCGCCTCGACCTCCGCTCCCTCCTCGCAGGCAACAACTACCTCGTCAACGCCTTCGGCAACATCCGCGTTCGTACCAACCGGGGAGACACCCTCACCTCCACACGCGCCCAACTCGACTTCACCGAAAACGAATCCTCCTCCCGCATCATCTTCGAACGCTCCGTCCGCCTCCGCTCCAACAACGGCATCGAAGTCTTTGCCGACCGCGCCGTCCTCGACGAAACCAAACAAACCATCACCTTCACCGGAAATGTTGCCGCCTACCAAGGCTCCCTCGTCCACCGCGGCGACCAAGCCATCTACAACTACGAATCTCGTAAACTCCAAACATCCGGCCTCCGCACCTCCCTCGACCCCATCCTCCTCGAAGCCGGCCAATTCCAAGCCGACAACTCCGGCCCGGAAACCGTCTACCGCGGCACCGACGCCGGCATCACCACCCACGATTCCTCTGAACCCAACTTCTGGCTCCGCGGCGAAAAAGTCACCGTCGTAGCCAACGAATCCATCCGCTTCAAAAACCTCAAAATCTACGCCGGCGACACCCCCATCCTTTGGCTCCCCGGCCTCACCCAGGACTTCAACGGCCAATTCAACTACCGCCCCACCCCCGGCATGCGCTCCAACTGGGGACCCTACCTCCTCAACGAATACCGCCAGGAATGGGGCGGAGACCTCGACCCCGTCTCCGGCCTCCGTCGCAATGCCCCCTACGAAGCCCTCTGGAACCTCGACTTCTACGGCCGCCGCGGCGTCGGCTCCGGACTCCAAATCCACGACCTCAGACAAGAAAACAACCCCAACCTCGGCTGGGCCTCCCTCTACTACATCCACGACTTCGACCCCGGCCTCCGCCGCTCAGCCGAACCCCGCACCAACTTCGATGACCCCGAACGCCTCATGCTCCAACTCCGCCAACGCTGGCAAGCCGACTGGCTCCCCAACTCCAACGGCCACCTCAACGCCAACCTCACCTTCCTCACCGACCGCTTCTTCCTCGAAGACTTCCGCCCCGACATCTTCCAAACCGACTTCAACCCCGACAACACCCTCTCCCTCGCCCAAGCCTGGCAAGACTCCCAACTCCTCACCATCTGGACCCGCCTCCCCATCAACGAACACTATCAGTCCGACCGACGTTATCCCGAAATCGCCTTCGACCAAATCCGCCGCCCCCTCCTCAACACCCCCATCCTCCACGAAAGCCAAAACACCTTCGGCATCTACCGCGAAGAAATCGCCGACTTCACTGCAGCCGACCTCCGCGCCGAAGCCGCCAACCCCGCCACCACCCCCGCCCGTCTCACCGAAATCAACACCCTCCTCTCCGACATCGGCTTCACCCGCCTCCACACCTCCCACGAACTCTCCCTCCCCCTCAAACTCGACTCCGGCCTCCACCTCATCCCCCGCCTCGGCGCCGGCTACTCCCGCTACGACTCCGTCGACGGCGGCGTCGACTCCTTCTCCCGCACCCACCTCCACGCCTCCGTCGATGCCTCCCTCAAATTCTCCCGCGCCTACCCCGAATGGATCTCAAAAAAATGGGGCCTCGACTCCGCCCTCCACATCATCCAACCCTACGCCACCGCCACCATCCTCGGCAGCAGCGACGCCGAACCCGGCTTCCGCGGCATCGACCGCCTCACCGCCTCCACCCGCCCCCGCGCACTCACCCCCGGCCGCTTCCACGCCACCGACTCCCTCGCCGACTGGGGCATCCTCCGCCTCGGCACCCGCAACCGCATCCTCACCAAACGCGACAACTCCTCCCACAACTGGCTCACCCTCGACTCCTACATCGACATCTTCTCCGACGACCCCGAATTCGACCGCAACCTCTCCAACCTCTACAACGACCTCCACTGGTCCCCCCTCCCCTGGCTCGACCTCACCGTCGAAACCCAGGTCCCCCTCTTCTCCGACTCCAACTTCACCGAACTCGCCACCGGCCTCCAGTACATGCCCAGCTCCGATACCGAAATCGGCCTCACCTACCGCTTCCTCAACTCCCACCCCATTCTGGACGACTCCAACCGCCTCGCCCTTCGCGCCTACCACCGCATCAACGAAGAATGGGGCATCGGCTCCCGCCACATCTGGGAATTCGAAGACTCCACCCTCGAATTCCAACAATACTCCCTCCACCGCAACCTCGACTCCTGGGCCTTCACCCTCGGCCTCTTCGCCCGCGACAACCTCGACGAAGACGAATACGGCATCATGTTCGGATTCACCCTCATCGACTTCCCCTCCCTCTCCCTCCCACTCCGGGTAGACAACTAGTCGACACCCGCTAGAGTCCTCCCCATGGCTGCAATCACTTCGACCGACCTCCTCGAACAACTCAACTGGCGCTACGCCACCAAATCCTTCGACCCTTCCAAAACCATTCCCTCCGACACCTGGTCCGCCATCGAACAATCCCTTCGCCTCACCCCCTCCTCCTTCGGCCTCCAACCCTGGCACTTCCTCGTCATTACTGACCCCGCCATCCGCCAGCAACTCCTCCCCCACTCCTGGGGCCAAACCCAAGTCACCGACTGCTCCCACTTCCTCGTCCTCTGCACCCGCACCGACCTCGATGAAAACTTCGTCGACCAATTCCTCCAATCCACCGCCGACACCCGCGGCGTTCCCCTCGACTCCCTCACCCAATACCGCGACATCGTCCTCCAATTCATGTCCGCCATGGACGCCGAACAACTCAACCATTGGGGCTCTCGCCAAACCTACCTCGCCATCCAACGCCTCATGGATGCCGCCGCCCTCCTCGAAGTCGACGCTTGCCCCATGGAAGGCTTCATCCCCGCCGAATACGACAACATCCTCAAACTCGCCGACAAAAACCTCACCGCCACCGTCTGCTGCGCCCTCGGCTATCGGTCCGAAGAAGACAAATACGCCTCCCTCGCCAAAGTCCGCTACCCCGTCGACCAACTCATCACCCACATCTAACGCCACCGCATGACCCAACCCACGCCACCCCAGATCGCCCTCACCATGGGCGACCCCGCTGGCGTCGGTCCCGAAATCTGCCTCGACATCCTCGCCGACGCAGAGCTCGGCGAGGTCTGCCAGCCCATCATCTACGGCGACCTCGAAGTCCTCACCCACTGCGCAAAAACCACCCGCCGCCCCGCACCCGACCCCACCCGCATCCTCTCCCTCACCTCCGGTCTCTCCTTCAACCCCGGAACCCCCTCCGCCACCACCGGCCAAGCCAGCTTCCAATACCTCGAAACCGCCATCACCCACGCCCTCTCCGGCCAAGTCCAAGCCGTCACCACCGCCCCCATCAGCAAAGACGCCTGGCACGCCGCCAACATCAACTACCCCGGCCACACCGAAGTCTTCACCAGCCTCACCAACAGCTCACCCACCTGCATGGCCTTCTTCTCCCAAACCATCAATGCCTCCCTCGTCACCGTTCACCTCCCCCTCCGCGAAGTCCCCCTCACCCTCACCACAGAACGCATCAAAGACGTCATCGCCCTCACCCGCCAAGCCCTCCAACAACAACTCCATCGCGAACCTCACCTCACCATCCTCGGCCTCAACCCCCACGCCTCCGAAAACGGCCTCTTCGGCGACGAAGAATCTCGCCTCATCCAACCCGCCATCGAACACCAACGCTCCCTCGGCGCCAACCTCTCCGACCCGCTCCCACCCGACACCGCCTTCCTCCCCTCCCATCGCAAACAAACCGACGGCTACATCGCCATGTACCACGACCAAGCCCTCATCCCCGTCAAAACCCTCGCCTTCGACACCGCCGTCAACACCACCCTCGGCCTCCCCTTCCCTCGCACCTCCGTCGACCACGGCACCGCCCTCGACATCGCCTGGCAAAAAAAAGCCAACCCCCGCAGCCTCCGCGAAGCCATCCTCCTCGCCGCAAAACTAACGGAATTCGCCCCACCCCTTTAGTCCGCCGGACTATCAACACCTTCTTTCAGGGCAAAAGAGGAATTTGCCATAAACCAGAACTCCCCATTAGATATCTGGAACTAGGCGATTCCTTTTTTGGAGTCCAACAAGCACCCGGCAACCGAAGCTCCCGCTTCCCAAATCCAAAAAAAACCACATGAAACCCATTGCGAAGACCCTCGCGGCTTTGTCCGCGTTCACCGCCCCGCTCTCGGCTACCCTCCTGCTCGAAGACTCCATCATCACCGGCGGAAATCCCGACTACGATGAAACCTCTCCCGTCATCGGCCAAAACCCGGCCAACACCGGATTCAACGGCCCCTGGCTCGAAGCCTACTCCGGTGCCGAAAGCCCTGACGCCATCCTCACCGGCCTCTCCTTCTCCGACCTCACCAACTCCATGACCGTCGCTGGCGGCGCTCTCGACTACCCCGGCTCCGGCAACGGTCGCACCGGCCGTCTCCTCTCCGACCCCATCGACGACCAATGCGCCGGCTCCCTCTACTTCTCCGTCCTCATCAAACTCGAAGACCTCACCAACTCCAACTACCGCGCCTTCGAACTCCACAACAACTCCCTCGGCGATGGCGACCGCATCCTCCAACTCGCTTCCGGCGAACCCGGCATCGGCACCGCCGACTCCAACTTCATCATCCGCCTGTTCAACAACAGCTCCCTCGCCGCCGACCTCGGCACCGCCGACACCAACGCCAACCTCTTCGTCGGCAAATTCACCCTCGGCACCGGCAACAACGAAGACACCCTCAAAATCTGGCGCAATCCCGACCTCGCTGCCGAACCCGCCACCGGCGACGCCGAAATCTCCAGCTTCAACATCCAATTCGACCGCCTCGCCATCGGACGCTTCGGCGACTCCGGAGCCACCTTCGACGAAATCCGCTTCGGCACCACTTGGGCCGACGTCACCACCGTCGCCAGCATCGATGGCAATGCCGACGGCCTCGACGACGCCTGGGCCACCATCAACGGCATCACCACCACCGGCGCAGATGACGACGACTTCGATGGCGCCAGCAACGCCGAAGAACAAGAAAACGGCACCGACCCCAACGAAGGCGATACCGATGACGACGGCGTCTTCGATGGCAACGAAACCAACACCGGCACTTACAACAGCTCCACCAACACCGGTACCAACCCCCGTAAACAAGACACCGACGGCGACACCCTCCTCGATGGCGTAGAAACCAACTCCATGATGTTCGTCGACCTCAACGACACCGGGACCGACCCGAATAAATCCGATTCTGATGGCGACGGCTCCAGTGACCCTGCCGAAATCTCCGCCGGCACAGACCCCTATGATGCCCAAGACAGCCCTCCCACCATCGACGCCAACATCATTGGCCTCGAAGTCTTCGACTACGTCGCTGGCACCCTCAACGGCATCGATGGCGGCGAATACTTTGACTACGACAACTCCATCACCAACGACACCTTCGTCGGCCACGCCGGCACCAACAGCGCCAGCCAGTGGACCGTCAACTTCGGTGAACCTCAAGTCGCCTGCGGCCAACTCCGCACCCTCAACGCCGGCTCCCTCCGCGTCTTCAACTCCGACCAAGACCTCGCCCGCTTCGCCAGCGGCGCTCTCGCCGACTACTCGAACAATGACATCTACCTCAAAGTCGAAATGACCTACGCCACCGGTGCCACCTTCGCCGGCCTCAGCTTCTTCCACAACAACCAGGAACTCATGTTCTTCGGCGCCAGTGCCCTCGACCAAAGCTTCGGCATCGAAGTCCCCGGCGGCGCCATCTCACTCCCCGGAGCCATCGCGCAAGACGACACCACCTACTGCCTCGTCGTCACCTTCGAAGGCGATACCGCCAAACTCTACGTCGACCCCGACCTCACCGCCGCCGAACCGGCAACTCCCGACATCGAGCTCCAACTCGACCCCACCTTCGGCGACGACCTCAGCAACCTCTACCCCTCCGCCGTCCGCCTCGCCTCGGGTGGCACCGGCACCGTCATCTGGGACAACCTCCTCGTCACCACCGACTGGACTTCCCTCAACACCACCACCCCCACCGACTCAGATACCGACAACCTCCGCGACACCTTCGAAAGAGCCTACACCGGCGACCTCGCCACCCTCACATCCGACACCGATAACGACGACTCCGACCTCTTCAACAACAGCCAGGAACAAACCGCCGGCACCAACCCCCTCGCCGCAGACACCGACGGCGACAACCTCGACGACGACGCCGAAACCACCACCAACCCCTGCCTCGCCGACTCCGACGACGACGACCTCAACGACGATGTCGAACTCAACCTCAACACCGACCCCAACGACCCCGACTCCGATGACGACGGCTTCAATGACGGCCTCGAAGTCCTTGCCAATACCGACCCCAACGACCCCTTGGACGCCCCAACCGACTTCGTCATCTGCGACGGCACCCTCGATTCCGGCTACGGCCCCGCCATCACCGTCCAAACTGTCCAAACCCAATTCGGCGACAACGCCTCCGAACTCAACGCCGCCTACGCCAAAATTCAAAATGGTCAGCTCTTCCTCATGCTCACCGGCAACATCGAGAACAACTTCAACAAACTCGAAATCTTCATCGACTCCACCAATGCCGTCACCACCAGCACCTTCACCAGTGCGGGTAACGACAACGCCGGCAACATGAACGGACTCACCTTCGACGGCTCCTTCTCCCCCGACTACCACCTCATCTTCCGCCGAGGCCTCGGAAAGGCTGATTTCGACATCGCCGACCTCGGCGCCAGCACCTTCGCCTCCTTCCTCGACGTCTTTGGTGGCTCAGACGAAGGCTCCGGCAATGCCAGCGTAGCCACCAACGGCACCCTCCTGACCCAAACCATCGGCCTGGCCTACGACAACAGCAACACCGCCGGAATCGCCGCAGGCAACGCAGCTGCCGACCCAGCCGCTGCCCAAGCCGTCACCACCGGCCTAGAAGTCTGCATCGACCTCGCCGACCTCGGCAATCCCACCTCCGACATCAAAGTGATGGCCGCAGTCAACAACTCCGACCACAACTTCTTCTCAAACCAGATCCTCGCTGGCCTCACCGCTCCCCAGGACAACCTCGGAGGCGACGGCGCAGGCGCATTCACCGGAACCGCCCCCATCGACTTCACCACCTTCGCCGGCGACCAATGCTTCACCGTTCCCATTGTGATTACCCCCGCAATCTCCATCACCGATTGCTCTCTTTCCGGCTCCACCTTCTCCATCACCGCTGCCGGCCTCTCAGCCGGAGATGACTACCATCTGGAGTTCTCCAGCGACCTCGCCACCCCCTTTGTTGATGTCGCCAGTTCCACTTTCAATGCCGCCGCAACCACCGACACAACGACGGTGACCGTGAGCGGCACCTCCGGCTTCTACCGTGTCGCAGAAGGCGCTGCATCAACCCCCTAAACGAAAAACCCAACACACAAAAACAGTATGAAAAACACCACAATCCTCGGACTGCTTGCCACCGCTGGTTTCAGCCAGGCCGCAATCCTCGTAGACGGAACCTTGGACAGTGACTACGGCTCAGCCTTGGCCACCCAGTCCGTAGAAACCCAATTCGGCGACTCCGCTGGCGGCTTCAGCGGAGGCGGAGAACTCGACGCCGCTTACGCACGCGTCCAAGGCGGTCGCCTCTTCGTCATGCTCACCGGCAATATCGAACCCAACTTCAATAAAGTCAGCATCTTCATCGATTCCAAAGCTGGCGGAGAAAATACCCTCGTAAGTCAGGATTACGACTTCGGAAACGTAGCCAACAACCTCGCCGGACTCACCTTCGATTCTGGATTTGCTGCCGACTACCACCTCTTTGGTCGCTGGGGCGGCGGCGCCTTCGAACTCGAGTTTGTCGACCGCGACAACGGCAGCACCACTCCCACCGTCTTTGAAGGAGACGCTTCCACAGGTTCTGGAACTGCCGTCCAATCAGGCACCATTTCCGGCACCACCATCGACTTCGGCTTCAATAACAACAACAGCGCAGGCGTCGCTGGCGGAACCGCCGCTGCCGACCAAATTGCTGCTGCCGCAGTCACCACAGGTCTCGAATTCAGCATCGACCTCGCCGACCTCGGCTCTCCCACCGGAGATATCCGCATCTTCGCTGGCTACGGAAATGGCGACCACAACTTCTGGTCCAATCAAATCCTCGGCGGCCTTCCCGCAGATACCGGCAACCTTGGGGGTGATGGTGCTGGCGGGTTCACTGGCAACTCAGGCGGCGTCGATTTCAACAACTACGGTGGCGACCAGTTCTTCACCGTCACCGTCCCAGAGCCCTCCACCGCCCTCCTCGGCGGCCTCGCTCTCCTCGGCCTCCTGCAACGCCGTCGCTAATTCTCATCACTTCGAACCATTCTCAGGCCGAACCCTCATCTCCGAGTGGTTCGGCCTTTTTTCCGTAAACGAAAACCTCCTCGCCGCCATGATCAAACAAATGAAACACGCTCTCTTCCTCGCACTCTCTCTCCCCCTCTGTGGAGCTCCTATCAACCTAACCTCTCCCGACGAAGCAATTCTCCTTTCCGTAAATCTCGCGGACTCCGTGACCTACTCCATCTCTCGTGGCGAAGAGAAACTCCTCACCCCTTCTCCCCTCGGCTTCGAGATCAAAAACCAACCCACTCTCTCCGGCCCCTTTGAACGTATCGCCGAACAACGCACGACTATCGACGACACCTGGTCCCCCGTCTGGGGCCAGTTCAACTCCATTCACAACCACGCCAACGAACTCAAACTCACCCTCAAGGAACAAGCCGCCCCCCACCGCCAAATCCACCTCACCTTCCGCGCCTACGACGACGGCGTCGCCTTCCGCTACCACTTCCCCGAACAACCCTCCTTGCACCAGTTCGAAATCACCAACGAACTCACCACCTTCAACCTCGCTGCCGATTTTCAAACCTGGTGGGTCGAAGCCCTCCCCGATACCTACGAACGAAACTACAACGAAACCCCCCTCTCAGACTGCGCCGAACGCGGTGCCTCCACTCCCGTCACTCTCAAAACACCCCGTGGCACCCATCTCGCTATCCACGAAGCCAACCTCACCGACTGGGCCGGCATGAAACTCAAAGGCTCCGGCACCTCTCTCCAAACCGACCTCGTCCCTTGGTTCGAATCCGACGTCAAAGTCAAAGCCAACACTCCCCACTCTTCACCCTGGCGCGTCATCCTCATCGGCTCCAATGCCGGCGACCTCGCCGAATCTCAACTCATCCTCAATCTCAACGAACCCTGCGCCATCGAAGACACCTCCTGGATTCAACCCGCCAAATTCATGGGCATCTGGTGGGGCATGATCTCCGGTGTCTGGGGCTGGGAATACTACCCCCACCCCGAAAAACACGGCGCCACCACCGAACGCGCTCTTCGCTACATCGATGCCTGTGCCGAAATGAACATCCCCTGCCTCCTCATCGAAGGATGGTGCGAAGGATGGGAAGGCGACATCCCCGGATGGGCCGACATGAACATGCTCAAAACCTACCCCGACTTCGACATCCAGCGCGTCACCGACTACGGAAAATCCAAAGGAGTCACCCTCGTCGGCCACCACGAGACCGGTGGCAACATCACCAACTACGAAAACCAACTCCCCGAAGCCTTCGAACTCTACAACCGCTACGGTATCTCTCGTATCAAAACCGGCTACGTCACTGGCGACATCCCACTCTACACCGAAGGCCTCACCGAACCAGGCCGGGAACACCACCACGGGCAATTCGCCGTCCGTCATCACCAGAAAATCATCGAACTGGCCGCCAAACACAAAATCATGATCTGCGCTCACGAACCCATCAAAGCCACCGGACTTTCCCGCACCTGGCCCAACTTCGTCGCTCGCGAAGGCGCTCGCGGCGGCGAGTTCAACCACTTCATCGGCAACCCCCCGGCCCAAACCGGCATTCTCCCCTTCACCCGCCTCCTTGGCGGCCCCATGGACTACACCCCCGCCCTCTTCGACTGCGCCTACACCCCCGACAAACGATTCGGAACCCGTTCCCAGCAGCTCTCCCTCATGGTCACCATCTTCAGCCCCCTCGTCATGGCCGCCGACCTCTACCAATCCTACCACAACGAACCAGCCGCCCAGTTCATCAAGAATATCCCCGTCGGCAAATGGGACGAAACCCAAGTCCTCGCCGCCGAAATCGGGGACTATCTCGTCACCACCCGACGCCACGACCAAAACTGGTTCCTCGGCGCCACTAACAACGAAGACGCTCGCGAACTCACTCTCCCCCTCGACTTCCTCGACCCCGGCACCACCTACGAAGTCCTCCTCTACCAAGACGGTCCCGGCGCCGACTTCGAAAAGAACCCCTACCCCGTCGAGATCAGAAACTACAAGGTCACCTCCAGCGATTCTCTCAACCTCATCCTCGCCCGCGGTGGTGGCGCCGCCGCCGAATTCTACCCCGAAGGCACCAACTACGAAAAACCGAGCGGCAACCCCGGCCTCCTCGAAGAAAACAAAACCTACACTCTTCAGGCCAAGCACTCCGGTCGCCTCCTCACTGCACGCGGCCGCGAAGTCCAACAATTCGCCGCTCACACCAACCGCAACCAGAATTGGACCCTCAAAAAAACCGGCAACGGAAACTGGCTCGTCACCAACGGCACCAACGCCATCACCGCCACAGGGTCACAGAACGGCGACGCCGTCGCCCTCGAACCCATCGACCCCGAAAATCCCAACCAGCACTGGAACATCAAACACATCGTCGGCAGTTGGTTCCATCTCGAAAACCCCGCTTCCAAACGCCTCCTCGATGTCGCCGAGGTCAATTACGCTGACGGCGCCAACCTCCACATCTGGGATTTCGCCCACGGTGCCAACCAAGTCTGGTCCCTCACCACCAAACCCTAATTGACTTCCCGGACAAAACCATAGCCTCGCCATCCCTCAGCCTGAATCTCAAGTTCACCTCCCGCAGGCAACTCCACCCTCGCCTCCGAATAGACATCCCGATACCACCCCGCCTTCAAGTCCTCAGCCCCCAAACGAACCACCGCCCGACCCTCTCCCCGATTCAAAACCACAAAGCGCTCCTCACCTCGCGCCCAAGCCAACACATCCCCCTCCGCTCGCAAGACAGCCTGCGGCTTCCCGACCACCTCCCGGTAAAAACCAACCCCCGCCTTGAGATAAGCCCTGTCCAAAGTCTCCCTCGGCAAGTCCCCCTTTCGCAACTCCGGGTCCTCCACAAACACATACGGCAGTCCCCCCTGACTCCCAAATAGCCACGCATGCGCCAACTGCCAGGCATCACTCCTCACCCGAAACCGCTCATCATCCAACCCCTCATTCTCGTTCACTTGTCCCCGCTCAATATCGTGATTCCGCACAAACTTCAGCGACTGACCCATCGGCAAATCCGCTTTTCCAGCTTCTAACACCTCCTCAAAGTCTCGCTCACCCTCCAACCCCTCCACAAAAGTCACCAACCTTCCAAAATCAAACAAGCGCATCTCTGGAAAGGCCTCGACATACGGCTCCAAAATCTCTGCTTCCTCTCCCGAGACCTCACCCAAGACCAAACCATCCACTCCTCCCTCACCAAAAATCGCCCCCAACTCCTCCGGCGCAATATGCCGCGCCGCATCCACCCGCAATCCCCCTGCCCCCAATTCCATCAAATCCTGCAAATGCGCCCCCAGCTTCCTCTGCACCTCGATTCGATCCGTCCTCAAATCCGGCAAGGCCCCAAACATCCATCCCTCCCGCACCTCCTCCTCATCGTCCCAATCACGCAAGGGTCGAAACGCCCGAAAGTCTTCCACTCCAAAATCAGGAAAGCTCACCTCCACCAGCTTCCCCCGACGCACCCGCGCAAATTCCGCCGACATGTGATTCAACACCACATCCACCACCAACTTCACCCCATGTTTCTCCCCCTCCGCCACCAAGCTCCGGAATTCCTCCCGCGTCCCCAAGCCCTCAATCACCCGATAATCCACCGGCTGATACCTCCCCCACCACCTCCCGTTCTCCAAACTTTTTTGCACCGGCGACACATGCACATGCGTAAACCCAATCTCCGCAATCTCCGGCATCGCCCGCTCAATGCGCGCAAAATCCCAGTTAAACAACTGCACCACCACATCCCCCTCCGCACGCACTCCCTGCACCACCACAAGCTGCAACAGAATCAACAGCCGGAAAAACAACTCACTCCCCTTCCACTGTCAGCACATCCAAACGCAAACTCCGTATCGCAATATCACTCCGCACATTCACATCATCTTCCCTCGAGAGATCTTCCAGTCGCGCTCCTGCATCCAAAGCTCCATCCACATGGCTCCCGTTGGCAATCCGCAACCGGTTGAAATTCAGCTCCGGGGCAATCCACTCCGAAGCCAACGCCTCTCCCGTCGTCGTATCCCCTTCAAACAACTCCACCAGACCCGTGCGATACTCATACCGCAAAGTCACAATTCGCTTGCCCGCGGCTTGCGGAATCGCGTTCTGAACCTGCCATCCCACCGGATGCAATCCCCAACTCACCCCCGGCCCATCCGGATCCCCAATGAAAATCCGCTCCTCCTCACCCGTGAACAAACTCACTCCCGCCCAACCCAGCGAATGAAGAGTGTCCTCCGAGGTCTCTGCCTCCACCGTCAACAGCAACACGTGATTCGCCTCGCTCAGCTGCGCATCAAAATACACAAAGGCCGCTTTCCGAAAGGCCCCCGAAGTATCCAACTTGTTGTTCCGAATGATCGGATTGCCCTTCGTCACTTCCCAGCTCCCCGCACCCACATCCGGAGATTTGCCATGCAACAACGTGCCGTCCGGCTCATCAAAATCATCCGCCAAAATCGTCTCCCGACCCTGAAAACTCGATGCAAAATTCCGCTCCGGAATCGACAAGGTCAGCGCCGAATCGCTCCAACCCAATCGCTCCCCAGCATCCAAAGTCCGCAACTGCTCCTTCGACCCATGCGGCTTCATCCGCACCTGCCCCGTGATCACATGCACCTCCTCCGTCGCTCCCGCCAAAATCCCAAACTCCGTCCCCAAGTCCTCCACAAACAAAGACTCCGTCGTACAAACAAAACCCTCTGCTCCCTCCGGCACCCGGAAAAATCCTCGCCCCTCCTCAAGATGCAACGAGTTCTCACCCGTCATCTCCATCACCGCCGGCCCCTCAATCAAAGCCTCCACTCCCGTCGAAAAAGTCAACGAAACCGCCCCCCGCTCCAACTCCAATCGCGACCCCTCTTCCATCCAATTCCCCGTGATCCCACCCTCCGCATGAATCAGACGCCCCCGCGACTCCGGGCCATAAACCACTTTCGTCTGCGGCTGCCCCAACGAACCCAGCAACAACGTCAGCGAAACTCCAAACAACGCCAACGCCGCTGCAAGCTTCCAACCAGTTCCCCCGCTCCTCCGTCTCGCCTTCATCGGCATCGCCACCACATTCGAATCCTCAAATCGCTCACACAACCCATGATGCAATTGCCCGTAACTCAGATAGAGCTTCCGCCACTTCGCATCCGATTTTAACAACGCCACCGCACGCTCCTGCTCCTCAGGAGTCGACTCCCCATCAAACAACGACTGCAACAAAGCTTCATTCGCCAGCTCTTCTCTCACGAGGGCGCTCCTTTCATTTGATGCTCAATACACACCCGCAAGTTTGCCCGAATCTTAAACAAACGTGCCTTCAACGTCCCCGCACTCCGGTTCAAATCCCGCGCATACGCATCCAATCCCACATTCTCCATATACCTCTTCTCCAACAACTCCTGGTCATGATCGCGCAATTGCGTAATGCAATGCGCCAAGGCCTGCTCCGCACGCTCCAACTCCTCATCCGTTGCCTCAAACTCCTCCGCAAACCGCTCCGCCAACTCCTCATCAAACACCAACCATGCATTCTTTTTCAATTTCCGTCGCTGCGTAAACACCATATTCCGTGCCACCGCAAACGACCACGCCTTGAAGTTCGTCCCCAGCTCGAAAGTCTCCCGCTTCTGCCACAAAATGATATTGGTTTGCTGCAGAATATCCGTCGCCCCCGAAAACCCCGGCATCAACGACCGAATATACGCCAGAATCGCCCCTTGGTGAGACGTCAGCAACGCCACAAATTCCTGCTCTTGCTCACTATTCTGCACGTCTCTAAATGGCCATTTCTACCTCTCGGTTTACCCCAGAAATCAATACTTCAGCTCATACTCCGCTCGATAAAACCGCCTGGTCGCCCCCGAATCATCCAAAATCTCAAATTGCATCGCCTCCTCGGTCTCCAAATCCTCCACCAGCGGATTCCACATCTCCAAATCCGACGACCAATACAAAGTATGGAGTCGCCCGGGAATCCCCGGAAAACCCACGTCCCATCCCCCCGACACCAAGGTCAAGGTCACATCCGGAGCCAATTGCGCATCCGCCGTCCGTGGATCCAAACCAAAAATATACTCCTCCTTGTTCGTCAACCCATCCAGATCGTAGTCCCCGTCCGCACCATGGATCCCAAACGGATTGTTCGCCTGCAGCCCATTCTCCCCCTCCCACTGATCCGGCAAACAATCATTGTCCGCATCAGCGAGCCTCCCCGGCTGCATCTTCACCAACACAGTATCCGACAAAGTCTGCCCCCCACGCAAATGAATCGCCCGCACATGATGCAAGAAGTCCGCCTCCCCATTGAACAAATTTGAGAAGACAAACTCCACCGCATGCTCACTCCCATTCACATCCCGCACCAGCGTGTAAGAATTCAATGGCTGCAGCGCCGCTCCCGTCGACTGCCCCGAAACCTGACTCGCCACGAGAATCCGCACCTCGCTCAAAAACTGCGCATCCGATAGCGCCCCCACCAATTCCTTGGAAACATGCACCCGCATCACATCCCCATCACCCACCACCGCCTCATCCAGCGGCTGCACAATCGACCACGTCCGCCCCACTCCCGTCGCCACTGTCCGCGTCAAGGTCGTATACCAACCCTGCTCATCCGTCAGATTCATATCACTCGAAGACGACTCCTCCATCAATCGCACCTGGACACTGGCCGACCCCGAAATCGGAATATCCGTATACTCAAACCGCCACTCCTTCGCCCATCCACTATCCCGCAAAAAAGCCGAGGCCCCCTGTAAAGTTGCACTCGCCCAACTCCCGTTCCCCAAACCGTCATTCCCCGCAAATCCATCCCCAATGTTGAATCGCACTTCCGTCACCTGCGCATCCGTCAACACCACAAACTCGTAACTACTTCCCCCAATCGAATCATTCTCCGCCGGAAACGGTATCACCCCGTCCGGCCGCTCCACATCATAATAAAACACCTGCGTGTTCACCTTCGAAATCGATGACCCGTCACTCCGCCCCACAAAGGGCTTCGACCGCACCACATGCCAACCCTCCTCCAATCCCATCTTCATCTCCCCATAATCATTGTGCGGATGATACATCACCGACGTCGCATCAAAGCCCGTCACCTCGAACACCGTCTCCATCCGCGCGATCTCGCCGTGATCTCCCGTTGAGAAAGGAAACCGGCTTCCCACCACATTCCGATGCCCCCCGATTTTGTAAGTCACCACCGTCCCCGCCGCCTGCGCTGGTATCACCCCCGTCCACCAACGACTCGTCTGCCCGCCATCCACCGACCCCGCCTGCGCGTTGGTCAACGAAACAACCTCGGTCGCATCCTTCCCCACCCCTCCCGATCCTTCCGGCGCCGAACCATCCGTCGTGTAATAGAGATACACCTCATCCACCTGATTCTCATACCCCACCTTCACCCAAACCGTCATCGCTGCCCCATCGGCACTCTCCGGAGCCGGCAACAACTGCAAATCCCCCGTCCCCAACTGATTATCAGCCGCCGGGTCATGGTAGAGCCAAGTCGCTGTCTCATGAAACGAATTCACTCCCGCCCCATCAACCCGATTCACCCCCGCCGTTCCCACTTCAAACGACCAAGTCTCCGCCCCCAGCGAACCCGTCACATTTCGTCCCACATCCGTCGCCGCAAACTTCTCATTCCACCGTCCCACAAACGCCATCTGCTCGTATCCCAGATAAACATCCGTCGACGAGTGCTTCACCGTATCGTTCGCCAAATCCCCATCCCCCTGATCGTCCCGCAGATCATCATTCCGCCCTGGCGGAAAGTCGCGCTTCGCTCCCGTCGTCGGGCCAATCCCCAACTGCGAATTCACATCCATCCCTCCATCCAATTTCAAATAGACATTCTCTGCTGAACCATCCGCCCGCGCCACAAACGTCATGTCCCCCCCCGAAGTCACGCGCGGCACCTCGACCTCATAACTGTAATCTCCCCCGATTTGCCCCCCCAAACCATATGGATTGAAATCCGGATCGCCATCCACCCCATCTCGCCGCGTCACCGTCATCGTTCCCGCCCGCACCCCGTCCTCATAAATCTCAATCGCCGCCGGCCCATCGACCGACCCATTGCCCCAAACCAACGGCAACTCCGGCCGCCGCCACGCAAACGCAAAATACTGCCCCGACGGCACCAAAATCACATTCCCACCCTCATCCCGGACCGTCCCGTCCCCCTGCACAACAGCCACAAAATCCCCCCCCGTCGGCGCATTATTCACTAAGGCCGCTCCCGCCGGTATCCCCGTCGTCATCGCCCCTAGTCCATGCTCGCCCCCAATGTAGTATCGCGCCATCATCACCAACAAAG
>JBCCZX010000045.1:0-17828 GCA_039186735.1 Verrucomicrobiota bacterium
AAAAACCCCCGCGACACCATCTGATCCTTCATCAATCCCGACTCTCTCAACACATACCTCCCCTCCCCCGAGCAATCATAGCCGTCGTCATCCAACCGCGCATGCCCCCCACCCCACTTATACGGATACTTCTGCAAACGATTCCCCGCCGCCACCGCTCTCCTCACCACCTCCGGCGCATCCGGCGGCGCAATCGCCCGACCATTCCGCAAAATCAACTTCCCTCGCGGCACCCGCACTCTGGACTCTTCCCATCGAGGGGACACCACCGCTCGTACCGGTGCCACCGCCTGCACCGCTACTGGACTCACCGTAGTTCGATATTCACCCACCGGCATCGCCATCATCACATCTGGAACCGGCGCCGCCGCAACAGGATACCCAGACGGGGCCATACGTGCGACTGGTAACACGGGGTCGTGTTGCGGCGGCGCGCCGGTCGGATAGACCCTCTCCGGCATTGTTGGTCTGGAAGACGCCGTCTGGGCCCATCGTTCATCCACCGTACAACTCGTACCCAACATCAAAGCGAGGGCCCAAATCACAGCACGGGGAAGTCTCAGGAAGAAAATCATCACGAACAGTGCTGCAATAGACCGCCCCTTGTGTCATAATGTTCAATCTTCCCAAATATTTTTCCAAATAAATAGTCGAGATCCTCAAAATTCAACGTCCCTCCAAGCTTCGCGCCTCAAAACGCTTCAACTCCCGCCCCTTTCCAAACCACCGCGGACCATCCTCCGCATCCTGCCCCAGCGTATCAAAACGCAATCCCCCCACCTCCAAAAACACATGCCCCTTCCGCACCCAAATCGTCAACCACACCCCCTCCCCCTCCTCGCCAAAATCAAAGAAACCCCGCGAACTCCTCGCCCCCTCCATCAATCCCGCCTCCCGCAAAACAAAACTCACCGCCCCCGAACAATCATACCCTTCATCCTCACACTCCGCATGCCCCCCACCCCACTTGTATCCCTTCCCCACCAACGCATTCGCCGCCGCCACAACCCTCTTCATTTCCTCCGGCGCTTCCTCCGCACATCTCACCCTCCCATCCTCACCCAACATCAACAATTCCCCGGCCCACGCCGAAACTGTCCACACCCACAGTAAGAAAAATACCCGCATCAACACTCAGACGGCTCAACTCCCCCGCTCATTCAACCAAGCCACCACCTGCACCAAAGCCCGACTCCGGTGACTCAACCCATTTTTCACCTCCATCCCCAACTCCGCAAACGTCTCCTCATAACCCTCGGGAACAAAATGCGGATCATACCCAAACCCCTCATCACCCCGACCCCTGATCACCAACCGCCCCTTCACCGCCCCCGCAAAATCCGCCGCAACCACCCCACCTCGCGCCAACACCATCACACAACGGAATCGCCCCCCACGCTCCCCTTCCGCCACCTTCCCCAACTCCTCCTGCAAGCGCGCATTATTCTTCCCATGATTCCCCTCCTCACCCCCATAACTCGACGACCACACCCCCGGTTCACCACCCAGCGCATCCACCTCCAAACCCGAATCATCCGCCAACACCCACCCCCCCACCTCCCGCGATATCCCCACCGCCTTCAAAGTCGCATTCGCCAAAAACGTCGTCCCCGTCTCCTCCACCTCCGGCAACACCAAACCCTCTTCCTCCAACTCCCCCACATCCACCACCTTCATCACCCCCGCCAACTGCGCCCGAATCTCCCCCGTCTTCTTCCGGTTCCGCGTCGCCACCACCAATCGTTCCATCACACCCAAAAAACAAAACTCCACTTTCCAGGAAATAAAATTCCTCTCTCACCCCTCCAACCGATCATGAAAGCAGCATTCACCTCCCTCCTCCTCGTCGCCAGCGCCCTCTTTTCAAACGCCGCAAACTCCGACTGGACCACGAACCTCGACGCCGCCTTCAAACAGGCCAAACAAGAAAACAAACACGTCCTCGTCGAATTCACCGGCTCCGACTGGTGCCCCCCCTGCATCCAAATGCGCAAAAACGTCTTCTCCAAATCCTCCTTCACCAGCAAAGCCAAAGAAGACTTCATCCTCGTCGAACTCGACTTCCCTCGCGGCGACAAAGCCACTGCCCGAAAAAACGAGCCCCATGCAGAGAAATACAACATCGAAGGCTTCCCCACCGTCATCCTCTTCGACCCAACAGGCAAAGAATACGAGCGCTTCTTCGCCTCCCAATTTCCCACCATCAACCAATTTCTCGCGCATCTGAAATCCGCGAAAACCACTTCCTAACTTTCGCCAACCCCACGGCGATCCCGAAAAACCCCGTCGAGGCAACGGTGCGGCCTCACGGGGTTTTTCCATTTGGAACGCGAACGCCCAAGTGCGCCCCCCCAACACAAAACCTCTGGGTAGCGCGGTCTCGCCTCAGACCGCACACCTCGCCACTCACCTCCTCCTTTGCAAATCCACCCAACAAAAGTCTGGATTCTGGATTCTGGATTCTGGACTCTCCCGCCCGCACATGCCCGACGAACGCCAAAAGCCCTACCCTTTCGACGTCTTTGAACAGAAATGGCAAGACCGCTGGGCCGCCGAGAAAACCTACCGCACTCCCAACCCCGGCGACCCCGACTTCAATGCCTCGAAGCCCAAATACTACGTCCTCGACATGTTCCCCTACCCCAGCGGCGCCGGACTCCACGTTGGCCACCCCGAAGGCTACACCGCCACCGACATCATCGGGCGCTACAAACGCATGAACGGCTTCAACGTCCTTCACCCCATGGGCTGGGACGCCTTCGGACTCCCCGCCGAACAATACGCCATCAGAACCGGCCAACACCCCCGCATCACCACCGAGGCCAACGTCAACAACTTCCGCCGCCAACTCCAGGCCCTCGGCTTCGCCTACGACTGGGACCGCGAGGTCAACACCACCGACCCCGGCTACGTCAAATGGACCCAGTGGATCTTCCTCCAACTCTACAACTCCTACTTCTGCGAAGAGACCAACAAGGCCAAACCCGTCTCCGAACTTGAGGCGAAAGGTTGGACCCGCGAACAAATCGACGACGTCCGCCTCGCCTTCATCCACGAAGCCCCCGTCAACTGGTCCCCCAGCATGGGCACCGTCCTCGCCAACGAGGAAGTCGAAGAATGGAAAGCCAAGGGCGAAACCGTCGAGCGCCGCCCCCTTCGCCAGTGGATGCTCCGCATCACCAAATACGCGCAACGCCTCATCGACGAACTCGATCCCCTCGACTGGCCCGAATCCATCAAAGCCCTCCAACGCAACTGGATCGGCCGCTCTGAAGGCGCCGAAGTCCAGTTCCGGGTAGCACACGCTTCCAGCGTGTCCCCTTTGGCTTCCAGCCAAAGGCCTTCCGATCAAAACGGCGAAGCCGCTGAATCCACCATCACCGTCTTCACCACCCGCCCCGACACCCTCTTCGGCGCCACCTACATGGTCCTCGCCCCCGAACACCCCCTCGTCGACCAAATCACAACACAAGAGCAACGCGAATCCGTCGACAACTACATCGCCGCCTGCGCCTCAAAATCCGACCTCGAGCGCGGCGACCTCAACAAAGACAAAACCGGCGTCTTCACCGGCGCCCACGCCATCAACCCCGTCAACGGCGAAGAAATCCCCATCTGGATCGCCGACTACGTGATGATGGGCTACGGCACCGGCGCCATCATGGCCGTCCCCGCCCACGACGAACGCGACTTCGAGTTCGCCCAGAAGTTCGAGCTCGAAATCAAACCTGTCGTAAGGGAACGTGGGCGTCCCGCCCGCTTCTACAAAGAATCAGAAAATCAATCCGTCACCACCCACAAACTCCCCCACTGGCAACAAGGTGAAACCGCCTGCTTCGTGACTTGGCGAATGGCCGACAGCCTTCCTGCTCATCTCCTCAAAGAACTCGACGAAGAAAAAGAAAACTGGCTACGCTTAAACCCAGAACCTTGGTCCGATTCGCTCGAAAAAGAGTATCACGAGCAGTTCACTGATAAAATCGACGAACTCCTTGACCAAGGACACGGCAGTTGCGCTCTCAAGGATCCCGCTCTTTCAAAGATTGTCTCGGATGCACTCAACCACTTCGACGGAGAGCGCTACCACATCCACTCGGCAGTCGTGATGCCAAACCATGTGCATGTTCTTTTCTCTCCAGCAAAGGGACATGAACTTCCGGACATCGTGCATTCGTGGAAAAGCTTCACCGCAAAAGCACTCAACAAAGTCCTGAATCAGCAGGGAGCCTTTTGGTTGCCAGAATATTTCGACAGACTGATTCGCAGTGAAAAGCATTTTCAAAGAGTCTCGCAATACATCGTCGACAATCCCAAAGGTTTCAACAAAGGATCCTTTGCTTTGATTGAAAAAGCGGGCGAGACGCCCACGCTCCCTTTTTGTGAGACCGGCACCGCCATCAACTCCGACTTCCTAAACGGCCTCCCTACCGACGAAGCCAAAGCCAAGATCACCGACTGGCTCGAAGCCGAAGGCAGAGGCAAGCGCCGCATCAACTACAAGCTCCGCGACTGGCTCTTCTCCCGCCAACGCTACTGGGGCGAACCCTTCCCTCTTCTCTGGGACAAGGAAACCGGCGACCACGCCCCGCTCCCCGAATCCGAGCTCCCCCTTCTTCAGCCCGACATGGAGGACTTCAAACCCACCGGCGACCCCCGCGGCCCCCTTCTCAAAGCCACCGACTGGATCAACTACTCCGACCAATTCGAACGCGAAACCAACACCATGCCGCAATGGGCCGGCTCCTGCTGGTACTACCTCCGCTACTGCGACCCTCGTAATTCCGAATCCTTCATCGGCGAAGACGTCGAAGCTTACTGGAAAAACGTCGACCTCTACGTCGGCGGAACCGAACACGCCGTCCTCCACCTCCTCTACGCCCGCTTCTGGCACAAGGTCCTCAACGACCTCGGTCACCTCACCACCAACGAGCCTTTCCACAAGCTCATCAACCAGGGAATGATCCTCGGTGAGGACGGACAAAAGATGTCCAAGTCCCTCGGCAACGTCATTAACCCCGACGACGTCGTCACCAACTACGGCGCCGATAGTCTCCGCCTCTACGAAATGTTCATGGGCCCCCTCGAACAAGTGAAGCCGTGGTCCATGAAAGGCGTCGAAGGCGTCCACCGCTTCCTCGCCAAAGTCTGGCGCCTGAAAGATCGGGTAGCACACGCTTCCAGCGTGTCCGCTTTGGCTTCCAGCCAAAGTGATCCCAAAACCCCCAACAGCGTAGCTGCACTCCAAAAAATCACCCACGCCACCATCAAGAAAGTCGGCGAAGACATCGAAGCCCTCCGCTTCAATACCGCCATCTCCGCCATGATGGAGTGCGTCAACGCCTACACCAAGGCCGACACCGTCCCGCAGGATCTCTTCCTCGACTTCCTCAAAATCCTCAACCCCTTTGCCCCCCACCTCACCGAGGAACTCAACAGCCTCCTCGGCCAATCCGAACTCCTCTCCGAACAACCCTGGCCCAAATTCGACCAATCCCTCCTCGTCGAATCCGAAATCACCATCATCGTCCAGGTCAACGGCAAGCTCCGCGCCAAACTCCAGGTCCCCGCCGACATCTCCAAAGACGACCTCGAGGAAACCGCCAAGGCCGACCCCAAAGTCCAAGAACACACCGAAGGCAAAACCATCCGCAAAGTCATCGTCGTCCCCAACAAGCTCGTCAATATCGTCGCCAACTAGATTCGTCTTCCCTCAAACAACGGAGCCATTGGGAAAATCGGCCCCAACATCATTCCCCTTTCTGCGAAGCAGACATCCTGAAACAAAAACTCAAAACAATCCGCTCGCCGAAGCAATTGGTCCACCCGGCCTAGTGTGGTGTCAGAGAAGTCATGGACGGAATTCCGAAAGGAATTTTTTTCAAAGGCAAGGCGCGAGAGAGGAGTGAATCAGGATTCACGACGAAAGAGCAACGACGACTTTGGGAAAAAGGCCCGAGATTACAAAACTCAGCGACCAGAGGGAGACAATTCAACCAGTTGAAAAAAATTGAATTCTGTTCAGGACTTCACTGACACCTCACTAGACTTCCAATTCTCAACCAAGGCGACTCGTTTGAAACACAGCCTTTGAACATCAACCCGAGAGGATTTTTATAAGCGCTTTCATTGATTAAGTGCTTTCTCTTGCAATCTAACGAAGTCGTCAGTATCAGCTAACAGATCGATCGTTTTTGATCGCCTGCGCTATGAAAACCCCAACTTCCCTGCTTCTAGCCGGCGGGTTCCTTGGCTCCCTCTGCCACGCCACCGATCTCAACAACGATGGCCTCGCCGACCTCTGGCAACAGCAATACTCCGCCTTCAATCTCCTACCCGGTGACGATACCGACGGTGACGGCTTCACCAACGCCGAGGAATCCGACGCCGGCACCAATCCCTTCGACTCTGCCGACTACCCCAAACTGGAAGCCTCAGTCCTCGACCCCGCAAACCCTCCACTCGAATTCACCTTCCCAACCAAACCCGGGAAGCAATACCAACTTGGCGAATCCACCACTCTCCAAATTTTCAACCCCTTCGGACCCCTTCTAACAGGTGACGGTGCCCCCATGATGATCGCCCTCGACCCCGCGAGCACCTCCTCGCACTCCGGTCACGTCCTCCAACAGTTCTGGGCCAACGTCCCCGGAAACGAACTCGCCAACCTCACTAGCCTTCCCACCTTTCCCGAACTTCCTGATGGCGAAACCCGCCTCGTCGATCTCACGACCAAACCCGTGGCCGGCTCCAACTTCGGCTTCCGCCTCCTCACCCTCATCACCCCACCCACCACCGGCGACTTCAGCTTCTTCCTCTCCTCCGGCAGCTCCGCCCAACTCTTCCTCTCCACCAACGACGACTCCGCCAACCACACCCTCCTCGCCCAAGTCCTCTCCGGCCAATCGATCACACCCAATTCCTGGGACACCTTCGAAAGCCAACGCTCTATCCCCATCTCCCTCACCGCCGGCCAAAGCTACCTCCTAGAAGTCCACGCTCTCGCCGCCTCCCCCAACAGCCACTGCCAAATCGCCTGGACCGGCCCCACCCTCTCCGGCACCGAAATCATCACCTCCCAACACCTCGCTCCCCAATCCTTCCTCCCCTCCCCCCTCAGCCCCAACACGCTCTTCGAAGACGACTACGAGACCAGTCTCTCTCCCCTCTGGCCCAACTCCACTCTCATCAACGGCCCTGCCGGCATGAGCGGCCTCGCCGAACTCATCACCGCCGACCCCGGGAATTCCTCCGCCGAAACCCTCACCCTCCCCTCCGCAACCACCGACCACCTCTACTTCCGCACCCTCGTCAGCCTCGGCACCACCAACAACAACCTTGCCCTCTACCTCCAAGGCCCAAGCTCCAACGAAGAAGGCCCTCGCCTCGACCTCGACCTGCGCTCCGGCCTCCCCGCCATCCGAGCCGGAGGCAACAATGGCAACACCGAACACAT
Source organism: Verrucomicrobiota bacterium (assembly GCA_039186735.1). GTDB lineage: Bacteria > Verrucomicrobiota > Verrucomicrobiia > Verrucomicrobiales > Akkermansiaceae > Roseibacillus. The sequence goes on from JBCCZX010000045.1 coordinate 7,454, forward strand.
CTTCGTCAACTACGACCAGACTTATCGCATCGAAGTCATCGCCGCCCTCAACACCCCCTTCACCTATCCCATCGAACTCACCCAACGCACCGTCCAACCTGACACCTTCGACTACTATGTTTCTCATCCCGACGGAACCCTCCTCGGCTACCACCGTGGTCTCACCTTCCGCGATGGCGGTTCCGATATCGTCAATACCATTGACCGCCTCCGCCTCGCCAATTCCAGCAATCCCCACGTCACTTTCGATGACTGGCACTTCACCGCCGGCTCCATCGATGGCCAAGGCTACCTCGACTCCAACCTCTCCTCGCCCCCCACCCTCGCCGCCAAACACTTCTTCCGCCTCAACATCTCCGATTCCGACCAAGACAACGACGGCCTCCTCGACTCCGACGAACTCCTCCTCGCCGCCCACTCTCCCTTCCTCTTCTTCGATGCCGAATCCACCGACGGAACCACCGACCTCTCCGCCGCCACCTCCCTCCTCAACAACTCCACCGGCACCATCGAAATCTCTCTCCAAGCCTCCGACACCGCCGCCTTCGAGGACAATTCCCCCAATCTCGGTGACGACCACGGAGCCATCATCCTCACCCGCACCGGCCCCCTCACCGCCGTCACCGCCAAACTCTGCATCGCCCCTCTCGAAAATACCGGCAACACCGCCACCATCTGCAATGGCCTTTGCTGCACCCTCATCGGTTCCGCCGGCGACGAAGAAGCCGAGCCCTCCGACTACACCCTCATCGACGAAGACGGCAACCCCATCACCGACTCCGTCTCTTTTGCATTCGGCGAAATGACCAAAACCCTCACCGTCATCGCCACTCCCGACACCGAAAACGAATACCCCGAAACCCTCAACCTCGCCCTCTACCCCGACCCCGCCTACACCATCTCAAGCACCACCAACGGAGCCTCCATCCAACTCTTCGACCTCCCCGATAGCCCCGCCAACTACGCCATCTTCACCGGCATCTTCAGCCAAGACGGCAACGCCGTCGTGCCCACCAACGGCTCCGGCTCCACTACCGCCATCCTCAATGGACCCCGCACCCAACTCCTCCTCACCTCCGAGTTCACCGGCCTCACCTCCAACCAACAAGACGCCCACATCCACAAATCCAACCCCGGCACCCTCCCCGCCGACCGCGTCGGCCCCATCATCTACGCCATCACCAACGTCCCCGGCGCAGAAGGCGACAACCCACCAGCTTCCGACCCTCTCCTCGGCGCTCTCAACAACTACGAGTGGGACCTCACCGACTCCTCTGGCGCGGTCCCCACCTCCGGCGGTAGCGCCACCAAACAAGCCATCATCGACTCCCTCTTCGGCCAAAACGGAGAAACCCCCCTCTACTTCAACATCCACACCGTCTCCAACCCCGCTGGCGAAATCTGGTCCTTCCTCGGAATCACCGGCGGCTCCATCACCGACCCCGGAGCCCCCACTCCCGCTGCCCTCGCCGGCTCCGCGGAATACCCCCAACTCACCGGCGACGCCCTCGATTCCGAAGTCCGCCGCTTCCTCGACCAAGCCACCTTCGGAGCTACGGAAGACGACGTAACCAATCTCCTCACCTCCATCGAAACCGAACGCCTCTCCGACCCCACCTACCACCGCAACACCGCTTTCGAAGCCTGGCTCGACTCCCAAATCGCCCTCCCCCAAACCTACCTCGTCGACTACCACCTCGCCCTCGATTTCCAGCAAGTCAAACTCCGCGGCTGGTTCGACCCCACCCTCAATCCCTCCGCCGGAGGCGTCACCACCCCCACCGAACCCACCACCTGGCCAAACGTCGATCGCTCCACCAACCCCGACCCCACCAAATGGCACCTCGATTCCGCTTACCCCGTCAACCAAACCCACGAAGGCCTCGCCGCCCTCAACGGCATCGGCGGCACCCCCGGCAACAACAACCGCCGCAACGCCGTCTGGCAAATGATGGTCAACGCCCCCGATCAAGTCCGCCAAAAAATGGGCTTCGCCCTCCAACAAATCGTCCTCGTTTCCGTTGCCGCCAACACCATCCGCAACAGTCCCTACGCCGCCAGCAACTACCAGGACATGCTCAACACCTTCGCCTTTTCCCACTACCGCGACGTCCTCGGCTTCGCCAACTGGAACCCCATCATGGGCCGCTGGCTCTCCTCCCTCCAAAACCAAAAGGGCATCGACGTCGACGGCGATGGCATCAACGACACCTCCCCCGACGAAAATCTCGCCCGCGAAAACATGCAGCTCTTCTCCATCGGCCTCTTCGAACTCTGGCCCGACGGCACCCTCCGTCTCGGCACCGACGGCGCCCCCAACAACACCTACACCAACGAAGACATTCGCGAATTCGCCAAAGTCATCACCGGCCAAACCTTCGCCGTCCGCGATGCCAAATCCACCGGCTGGGGCGGCATCCCGTACGACAACATCACCCCCAACGACGACTTCGACCTCGGACAAGGCGACTCCAATATCTACGGAGCCAAATACATCTACCCCATGCTCATGTTCGGCGACTACCACGACCGTAGTATCAAAACCTTTGCCGGCACCACCATCGACAACACTCACCTCACCGACCCCTCCGCCCAAGGCATCGCCGACATCGAGGACGCCCTCGACTGGCTCGCCGGAAAACCCGACGACGGAAACCCCGACTTCGACATGGTCCACTCCCACGGCTCCACCCCCGCCTTCATCTGTCTCCGCCTCATCCAGCGCCTCGTCAAATCCAACCCCTCACGCGACTACCTCCACCGCGTCGCGACCACTTTCAAAGACTCCGAAGGCGACCTCGCCCTCACCCTCAAAGCCATCCTCCTCGACCCTGAAGCCCGCGTCATCGACCTCAACGACCCCTCCGCCGGCATGAAGAAATCCCCCCTCGAATCCTTCATCCAACTCCTCCGCAACCTCGACTGCTTCACCTATATCCCCATCACCGACAACCTCACCCAATACCCCTTCAGCACCGCCCCCGGGGACTTCTCCAACCCCGATCTCTTCCTCTCCAACTTCGGCTACCCCGCCTCCCATTCCAATCATCGCCTCAATCAACGCCTCGTCATGAACAGCACCCTCTCCGGCACCACCAGCTCCCTCATGATGGAACCCTTCTACCAGGACACCGTCTTCAACTGGTATCTCCCCGACTTCGCTCCCAGCGGACCCATCGCCAACGCCGGACTCGTCGCCCCCGAAATGCAACTCGCCAACGAACAAGACCTCGTTCGCAACATCAACTACGAGCGCTCCCTCATCGTCAACTCCTTCGGCGTGAACGGCGCATCAATCGCCAGCAACGGCACCGCGCAAACCCTCGCCTTCAACGGCGACACGTCCACCACCTCCCACGACAACGTCCGTCCCGACCTCGTCAAAATCACCGCCGAAATCTACCCCGCCACCCCACCCCCACCAACCGCCAACGAAACCTCCGAATACCTCGCCAACCTCCAAATGCTCGATGCCCTCGACCGCCGCCTCACCTACGGCAACCTCAAACGACTCTACCCCATCGACCCCTCCGACGATGGCACCGACGGCATCAACCAAAACCCCCGTGAACTCATCCTCTCCGCCCTCACCTACGGCGGCAACAACCCCTGGGACGGCAACAACGACCTCAACAACCGCCAAGACCGCGTCGAAGACGCCCTCTACCTCCTCATCGCCAGCCCCGAATTCCAAGTCCGCAAATAACAACCAACTCTCCACAATCATGAACGACGACTCCTACCAAATCTCCCGCCGACACTTCCTCCGCTACGGCACCTGTGGCGCCATGGGCATCGGCTCCCTCGTCAACACCGTCTCCCAACTCCAACTCATCAACTCTGCCGCCGCTGCCACCGTCGGCGGCTCCGACGTCGTCGGCTCAGACTACAAAGCACTCGTCTGCATCTTCCTCCGTGGTGGCTGCGACATGAACAACGTCCTCATCCCCGTCGCCGGAAATCCCCAAGCCGCTGGCTACGCTTCCGACCGCGGCATCGTCGGAATCCCCAACGGCGTCGCTGATCCTCTCGGCAACCCCTCTGGTGCCAACAACACCATCCCCCTCACCGGCCTCACCGACCCCTTCGGCCTTCACCCCTCCTGCACCAACCTCGCCAACATGTTCAATGCCGGCGAAGCCTCCTTCCTCACCAACGTCGGCACCCTCGGCGAACCCACCACCCCCAGCACCTACTCCACCGCCTCCCTCCCCCGCCAACTCTTCTCCCACTCCGACCAAGTCACCGAATGGATGTCCTCCATCGCCGACCAACCCTACACCTCCGGCTGGGGGGCCCGCGTGGCCGACCTCTACCACGCCAATTGGAATCCCGACAGCGCCACCTCCATGCTCATCACCGCTGCCGGCAACAACCAATTTCTCAACGGCAGCCCCACCGTCCCCCAATACTCCGTCACTTCCTCCGGCGCCGTCTCCCTCGCTGGCTTCGGCACCGGCTACTCCAACGCCCTCGATTCAAACGGCGACTACATCAACAACACCTCCGGCCGCCGCCTCAAAGCCCTCGAGCGCATCATGGCCTACAGCCACAACAACCTCATCGAAGACTCCTACGCCACCATCGTCAAACGCGCCCGCGAATCCGAAGCTGTCATTACCGAAGCCTCCAACGTCGCCACCTCCCTCGGCCTCGATCTCGACACGGTTTTCTCCAGCTACGGCGCCGATAGTAACATCGCCGAAGAACTCAAATCCGTCGCCCGCCTCATCGCCGGCCGAAAATGCCTCGGCAACAAACGCCAAATCTTCTTCGTCGACCTCGGCGGATTCGACAACCATCAAAGCATCAACGACTCCCTCCCCGGACTCCTCACCAACGTCGACAACGCCATCGGCGCCTTCAATCAAGCCATGAAGGACCTCGCCACCCTCGACACCGACTTCGAATACGACAACGTCACCACCTTCCAAGCGTCCGACTTCAACCGCACTTGGACCCCCAATGGCACCGACTCCGGCTCCGCTGGAACCGACCACGCCTGGGGCACCCACTCCTTCATCTTCGGCGGCGCCGTCAACGGCGGCGAATTCTTCGGAAGCTTCCCCGAGCTCGCCGTCGGTGGCTCCGTCGACGTCCCCTCCGGCTCCCGTGGCCGCTGGATTCCCACAACCTCCGTTGACGAATACTGCGCAATCCTCTCCAACTGGTTTGGCGTCCCCGCCGGTTCTTCCGAAATGGAAGCCATCTTCCCAAACCTGCCTCGCTTCAACGACCCCTTCGCCCCCGGTAGCAACATCGCCTTCCTCTAAACGGTAGCGTCGTTTCCATGAAACGACCTCGCCCGACCTATCGACGCTCAATAGTCTTGCTCAAGTGACCCGCACCGGAAAAATCGTTTTTCTTGTTCTTGGGCTCATCCTCGCCGGGTCCACTCTCATGAATCTCTGGATCTCGAGTCAGCACCACAATGAAGAACCCTTAAACACTCCCTCACCTCCCGACTCATCATCTCTCCAACAAAACCGAAGCCATCCCCCAACGAGTCTCGTTGCAACACTCACCAACCGCACCCCCACCTCCAACAACACCGACCCCCGCATCACCCGCTACACCAACGGCACCGTCGACTACAATCCCGCCCTCAAGAGCAGTCGCCAACTCCACCAAACCAACTCCCCGCCCCAAGCCGACCTCGAAATCCTCTCCAAACTCCTCACCGACTACCGCCTCTTCTTCGAGTCTAACCCCGTCGGCTCCGAAAACGCCGAAATCACCGCTGCCCTCCTCGGCCAAAACCCCAAACAACTCATCTTCCTCGACCCCACCCTGACTGCCATCTCACCCACCGGCGAACTCCTCGACCGCTGGGGCACCCCCTACATCTTTCACCCCCTCACCAGCACCGAAATGGACATCCGCTCCCTCGGCCCCGATCGAACCCTCTGGACCGACGACGACCTCAACCTCGATCTCTCCGCAACCGAAGAATCCCTTCAGCTCACCCGCTGAAAATCAATCCCGCCTCCGTCTCCGCAACACAAACCCTGCCCCCAAAATCGAAACCAGCGCCACCACGGAAGGCTCCGGCACCAAGCCCACATTCCCGTACTGCTGCCCGTCCATCGACAAAAGAAACACCGTATCCGCCGCAAACGTCCCCGAATCCGGCGTAATCGTGAACGTAAAGGTATTCGCATAAGCCAACTCCGCATCTCCCGAAGTAGGCCCATCCTCACCATCCAAATCATAACTCCTCACCCAAAGCTGCAAGTCCCCACGATCTCCGTCCATCGAAAGCCCCGGAAAATCACTCGCCGTAAACGTGCTCTGCCCTCCCACCACCGAATCCCACCCATTCGAGAACGGCATCGCTCCACTCGCCCCCAAATTAAAATTCGTCCCATCCGTCGATGTCACCAGATTTCCCAAACTGTAGGTCACCTGAAAACTATCCAAACCCAACCCAGTCCCCGCGTTGTTCAACCCCAAGGACATCCCCATCGGCAAACCTCCCTTGCTCGTCGGAATGATGTTTCTCCCCGCAATCGGATCATCATACTTGGTCACAATCGAAATCGAAGTCACCCCCATCAAATCGAGAATCGTCATGTTGTTGAACAAGAGCGATCCCCCATCATTCCCGTTTGAATTGATCACCACCAAATCCCCGGTTCCCCCCGTAAATGTGATCGTATGCGAAACTCCTGAACCCGTCGTAATCCGACCATTCGTTCCGAGTGCACTCCCATCGATCCGAAAAGTGCCGCTCGTGAAATCATCCACCAAAACATCCCCATCAAAAATCGGCCCCACCGCCACATCAGGCTGCACCGCGCCATCCCCCGTCCAACTGCCCCCCGTAATCGTCGGATTCGCTCCCGAACTTGTCGACACATCAAAAGTGAACACCGCCTCACACCAGCCACCCGAAAGGGCAACAAGCGCGAAAATCCGAGAAAGACAGTTCATCACAGGAAACTTATCATGCTCCGATAATTAAGAAAAGCGAATTAAATGCGATGACGCTTGCCTTCCCTTCCGAACCCAAGGGACCTGCTTGGCACTTCACAAACCTCCTCCAAAACCCTCTCCTTCCTCCATGTGCGGGATCCTCGGTCGTCTTTCAAAAGACCCCATTCTGCCCAATTCCGCTCTCGCCTCTCTCCACCATCGCGGACCCGACCACTCCGCCACCTTCCTCAACCCGCCTTTTCAACTGGGTTACACCCGCCTCGCCATCCTCGATCAAATGACCGGCAACCAACCCGTCTCCTCTCCCGACGGCCGCGTCCACGCCTTTTGCAACGGCGAACTCTACAACTGGCGCGAAGTCCGCTCCCAACTCGAATCCCTCGGCTACCACTTTCACACCCAATGCGACACCGAGATTCTCCCCGCCGCCTGGCTCGAATGGGGAACATCCCTCCCCGAAAAACTCAACGGCATGTTCGCCCTCGTCATCCACGACATCCAAACCAACTCCCTCTTTCTTACCCGCGACCGCTGCGGCCAGAAACCACTCTACTACACATCTCGTGGCCCCTTCGCCTTTGCCTCCGAAATCAAAGCTCTCCCCCACCTCGGACACGCCCTCACCCCCGACCCTGCTCACCTCGCCACTTGGCTCTCGCTCCGCTACCTCCCCGAACCCTTTACCCTCTTCCAACACATCCAAACCCTCCCCGCTGCTCACTGGATGACTGTGTCCTCCACCGGCGAAATCAAAACTCACCGCTACTGGCAGCCTGCTGCCGCTCCCAACCCACAACCTCATATCGAAAACCTCCAATCCCTCGACCGCCTCACCCGCTCCTCCGTCGAACTCGCCCTCCAATCCGATGTCCCCATCGCTGCCTACCTCTCTGGCGGTGTCGACTCCGCCCTCCTCGCCCACTACATCCGCGATCTCGGCGCCGACGTCACCACCGTCTCCCTCGGCTTCGGTGCCAACAACGACGAAACCACCGCCGCTCGACACACCGCCACCCACCTCAATCTCCCTCACCACCCCACCCAACTCTCCCCCGACTCCCTCCAAGACCTCCCCCGTGTCGTCCATCAAATGGACCGCCCCGTCGGCGACGCCCTCATCCTCGCCTTCGACCACCTCGCCAAACACACCACCTCCCTCGGCTGCAAAGTCGCCCTCGGCGGCGAAGGCCCCGACGAACACTTCGCCGGCTACTCTTTTCAACGCGCCTTTCTAACCGCCAAGAAGCTCGGCCCCCTCGGCCGTTCTCTCGCCGCCCCGACTATCGACTACCTTCCTAGTAAAATAATCGACCAACTCGCCAGCTTCCCCGCCACCCTCGGCCCCGAAGGCCGTTCAAAAACCTCTCGCTACCTCCGCGAATTCTCCTCCCTCCCCTTTTTTCATCAAGCCACCCGCCTCCACACCCTTTTCGAACCCCACGAAATCAAAACCCTCCTTCACCCCGACCTCGTTCACAAACAAATCGATCACCCCATCATCCAATCACCCGAACAAGACCTCCTCACCCTCCAATACCAACACTGGCTCCCCGACTGGTCCCTCATCCGACAGGACAAAAACACCATGGCCCACTCCCTCGAATACCGCGCCCCTTTCCTCGACCACCGCCTCATCGACTTCGCCTTCACCCTCCCCCTCTCCCAAAAAATCAACCCCACCACCGACAAAGTCCTCTGGCGCCAGCTCGCCTCTCGCCACCTCCCTCGCGAAATCACCCATCGCCCCAAACAACCCTTCTACCTCCCCCTCGAACACCCCTCCTGGCGCACCCCCCTCCTCCAACTCGCCCGCGAAACCCTCACCTCCTCAACCTGGCTCAACCTCCCCGCCATCGAACCCCTCTACCTCGCCAAAACCTTTCTCCCCCTCAAACAACTCGCCGCCCTCACCATCCTCCAACTCTGGCTCAACCAATTCTAACCATCCAAAAAAGCCCGCGCTCGCCCCATCTCCGCCCGAACCTGCTCATTCCTCACCCCCCTACCCTCCAATCTCGCCAAAATCTCCCGCCCCTCTTCCAAGTTCCCCAGCCGCAATTCACTCTCACACCACAACCACATCAAGCGCACATCCCCCTCCCCTCCCCTTCGAAACAAATCCCGCGCCGCTTCCACCTCACCCGCCTCCCGCTTCAACAACCCCCAATTCAACAACGCCGGCGAATAATCAGGATAACTCGCCAACGACTTCCCATAAGCCTCCCCCGCCTCCGCCTTCCGTCCCAGCGCCTTTCTAACATTCCCCAAATTATACCAACCCACATAATCCTTCTCATTCAATTCCACCGCCTTCCGATAACACCGCTCCGCCTCCTCCCACCTGCTCTCCTCCTGATACATCCCCCCCAAATTCACCCACCCAATCGCCGCCCGCGGCTGCACCTGCGTCGTATGCTCAAACAAACTCCACCCATCCCGCCACACCCCCACCTGGTCCCACGACAACCCCGCCCACACACACCCCAAAACCACTCCCAAACCTCGCCTCCACCTCACCATACCCATCCAACGCACCAACAAAAACAACGGCCCCGCCAAAGCCAAATACGCATAACGATCCGCCGTAAAACTCGTCCCCACATACACCAGTCCCGACGCCGGCAACCAACACACCACAAACCAACCCAACGCCAAAAAACCCAGCCGCCACTCCCCCCGCTTCCACCAAACCCAACCCAAAACCGTCACCAGCTCCGCCCACCCCGCCACAAACACCTTCACCCCCCCCTCCGGCAGCGGATACTCAAACGTCAAATTCCATGGCCACAAAATCCGCACCCAATAAAACCAAAACCCCGCCCCCATCACCAAGACCCGCCCCACCGTCGACGACTCCTTCATGAAATACTCATGCGACCCTCCCGCCTGCGCCATCACCGTCACTCCTCCCACCGCTCCCGCCACCAAAAACCACCCCCACCACCTCCTCACCTGCCCCACCAAAAAACCAAACCCCCACTTCTTCTCTCCATCCACATAACCACCCACCAAAACCAACAACACCGGCAACACCACCACCGACGGCTTGCTCAACAACCCCAACACAAACACCCCCCACCCCACTCCCCTCACCCACCTCTCCTACCGCAACGCACACCAAAATGCCCCCCAAAAAAACACCCCGCTCAACACATCCTTCCGCTCACTCACCCACGCCACCGACTCCACCTTCAACGGATGCACCATCCACAACATCGCCACCCCGAACCCCACCCACCACGAACCCATCACCCGACCCACCACCACACCCCACCAACCACAACACTCCTAGCATCAACAATACCCGAAGACTTTTCACAACCGTTTCGACCCCCAACCTACTCCCGAAGTCACCCGAAACCACCGTAAAAATCCCAACCTGTTCACATCAGCTGCGCCCCCGCCTCCGCCAAATCACTCCGCTCACCCTTGCTCAAGG
>JBCCZX010000046.1:0-17787 GCA_039186735.1 Verrucomicrobiota bacterium
CCATCAGAAGGTGCAGAACAGTTACCTGCCACTTCACAAAGTCTCATTAACAGCCCTATTGGGAAATTGAGGATGTTTCTCACCATCCAACAAGAGGTAGAGACTCCATATTTTCAGTTTGAAGAACAATTTCCAAGTGGGGGGGGAGTAAGAAAAAGTGGGTAGCCTCGAGAACGGAGTCAGGGGAGGGTGGGGGAGTGGAAGGGGACGGGTTTCGAGGTGAGGGAGGGGCGAGTCAGGTTCGGGGTGGAGGATTTCGGGCTGGAATCTTCGGGGCCGGTCGAAGACCGGCGGTCCCAGTTGCGGCAGGTGTTGATGGAGTTGCATCCGTGGCGGAAGGGGCCGATGTGGTTTGGGGATTTGCATGTCGATACGGAGTGGCGGTCGGATTGGAAGTGGGAGCGGTTGAGGGGGGCTTTGGATTTGTCGGGGAAGCGGGTGTTGGATGTGGGCTGTGGGAATGGGTATCATCTTTGGCGGATGTTGGATGAGGGGGTGGAGTGGGCGGTGGGGGTTGATCCGGTGCAGTTGTATGGGTGCCAGTTTTTGGCGGGGCGGCAGTTTGCGGGGGAGGTGAGGGCGGGGGTGTTGCCGTTGACGATGGAGGAGGTGCCGGAGGGGTTGGGGTGTTTCGATGCGGTGTTTTCGTTGGGGGTGCTTTATCATCGGAAGGAGCCGGAGGAGCATTTGCGGCAGTTGCGGGGGGTGTTGCGGGAGGGGGGAGAGGTGGTGCTGGAGACTTTAATCGTGGATGACGAGCGGGAGGTTTTGGTGCCGGAGGGGCGTTATGCGCAGATGCGGAATGTGCACTTTTTGCCGAGTGTGGAGACTTTGCTGCGGTTGATGGAGGGGGCGGGTTTTGGAGAAGTGGAGGTGGTAGATATTACTAGGACGACCGTAGAAGAGCAGAGGTCGACAGAGTGGATGAGGTTTCATTCGCTGGCGCAGTTTCTCGATGAGAATGATGGGACGAAGACGGTGGAGGGGCATCCGGCTCCGGTGCGGGCGGCGGTGCGCGGGAAAAAAATCTGAGATGTGCGGAATAGGGTTTGTGTTGGGGTGCTCTTATGGGAGTCAAGAGACAAGAAACCAGAAATCACGTATCACAATGAAGACAGGAATTATTCGTATCGCATGGGTGGGCTTGTTTGCCTTTTTGTTTGGAACTGTAGCGAGTTTTGGGCAGTCCCATTCGGGGAGTTGGAGCAAGAAGTCGGAATCGATCAGCGGGAGTTGGTCGATTGCGGAAGTGGATGGGAAGCAGGTGTTGTCTTTGAAGGGGTTCAAGACGAGGAGTGCTCCGGATTTGAAGATTTTTTTATCGCCGAAAGAATCGGGGAAAGTGAAGAACGGGAATGCGACGCAGGGGGCGTTGCGAGTGGCGAAGTTGAAGTCGGCGAGTGGCGATCAGAGCTATGTTTTGCCGGCGGGATTGGATTTGAGCAAATACAAGACGGTGCTCATTCATTGCGAGAGGTTTTCGAAGGTGTGGGGGGTTGGGCGGCTTTAGTTGTGGCTTGTTAGAAGATTCAAGAGAGGCCCCGGGTGGGGCCTTTTTTGCGGGAGGCTACTTTCTTGGGCGAGCAACGGCGCTGGCCCGGAGGAATTTCTTGTCGGAGGAGTTGGTGTCGACAGCGACGAGGGAGGTGTTCTTTTCGACGGTGGGGGTTTCGATGCCGGTGGGGTCGGGGGTGATGGTATCGAGGTTGGTGGAGGATTCGATTTTGGTGATGCGGGGTCGGGGGGAGGCAAATTTGGCGTCGGCGAGGAGTTGGGATCCGTTGAGGCGCGGGTTGGAAAGTTCCACGGGGATGTTTTGGGCGTAGAGGTCAGCTTCGTCGATCAGGAGACCAAAATAGACTGCTGAAGTGTAGGTTCCGTTGTTGGGGATATCGAGTCTTTCTCCTGCTTTGAGTCTGATTGGATTTTCGAGAGCGACGACAGCTCCGTTGCTGAAAGAGTCTTTGATGGTGATGTTGAAAAAGGAAGCTACTGGGACATTATCGGCATTCCGAAGGCATCTGATTTGGGTGGAGCCGGGAAAAGGGCTGGATGCGAAGAAGGACACTTCCTCGACGATAAAGATTTTTCCCGCAGGGATGCTGTAGCTTGTGGGAACGCCTGCATCGTTGTTCGATGAGAGCCAAATGTTGAATTGCTGAACTTCGGAATGGAGGCTGGAAGTCATCAGGAGGGTGGCGGCAAGGAGTGTTGAGATTGTTTTCATAGCGTCTCAGAAGCTAGGTCAGAGAGCCTGTGCTGGAAGGCATTTTCGAGTGTTGGCAGGCTTCGAGTGGTTTGCGTGGAGTTATTTGGCAGCCGGTGAGAAGGGCCCAGACTCTTCGGGGTCTTGTTTTTTAGCGAAGGGATTGATGAGGGGGATTCATGAATTTTGCTGATTTCGAGTGATTTGAGTTTTGATCGGCAAGGGAAATGCTGGGAGAAGGGGCAAGTGAGTAATCCTTTTCGAGATGATTTGGTGGCGCGGTTGAAGGCTGAGGCCTGTACGGTGGTGATTTTTGGGGCAACGGGTGATTTGACGCATCGGAAGTTGATTCCGGCGTTGTATAATTTGGCGGTTGACGGGGAGTTGCCGCCGGGGGTGCGGATTGTGGGGTTTGCGCGGCGGGATTGGTCGAACGAGTTTTTTCGGGAGAGTTTGGAGTCGGTGAATCGGCAGGTCTCGCGGAGTGGTCATGATGAGGCGATTTGGGCGTCGTTTGCGGAGTCGATTGAGTATCATCAGAGTGAGTTTGGGGATGTAGAGGGTTATCATGCGTTGGCGAAGCGTTTGGATGAGATCGATGAGGAGCAGGGGGGGGAGGGAAGTCGGTTGTTTTATGTGGCGAGCGCGCCGGAGTTTTTTGATGATATTTTGCTGTTTCTTCGGGAGGCGGGGTTGAATGAGGAGAAGGCGGGGACTTGGTCGCGGGTGATTGTGGAGAAGCCGTTCGGGACGGATTTGGCGACGGCGCAGCATCTCAATCAGGTGGTGAACAATACCTTTCAGGAGAAGGACACGTATCGAATCGATCACTATCTTGGGAAGGAGACGGCGCAGAACATTATGGTTTTGCGATTTGCGAATGCGATTTTTGAGCCTTTGTGGAATTCGCGGTATGTGGATCAGATTCAGATTACGTGTTCGGAGCATTTGGGGATGGAGGGAGGACGCGGGGGTTACTACGATAAATCTGGTGCTTTGCGGGATATGGTGCAGAATCATTTGTTGCAGTTGTTGAGTCTGGTGGCGATGGAGCCGCCGACAGATTTGACGGCGGATGGGGTGCGGGATGAGAAGGTGAAGGTGATTCGTTCGTTGCGACAGTGGGATACGCCGGAGAAGGTGGCGGAGAATGTGGTGCGGGCGCAGTATACGAAGGGGTTTATCAATGGGGAGGAGGTGCCGGGTTACCGGGAGGAAGATCGGGTGAATCCGGAGAGTGAGACGGAGGCGTATGTTGCTTTGCGGGTGATGGTTGATACGTGGCGATGGAGCGGGGTGCCGTTTTATGTGCGGATGGGCAAGCGGTTGCCGAAGAAGGCGACGGAGATTTCGGTGCATTTCAAGGATACGCCGAGTGTGTTGTTCAATGCGGTGGCGGGTGGATTGGCCGGAGGGAATGTGTTGGTGATTCGGATTCAGCCGGACGAGGGGATTTCCTTGCGGTTCAATTCGAAGTTGCCGGGGGCGGCAGTGCGGATGGAGCCGGTGAAGATGGACTTCCACTATGCGAATAGTTTTGGGAAGAGTAGTCCGGAGGCTTATGAGCGACTCTTATTGGATGCGATGGCGGGGGATGCGACTTTGTTTGCGCGGCGGGATGAAGTGGAGGAGGCGTGGCGCTTTGTGGATCATATTGAGCGGGCTTGGCACGAGAGTGAGGAGAAGCCGGTGATGGCGGAGTTTGCAGCGGGGAGCTGGGGGCCGAAGGAGGCGGATGAGATGGTGGCGAAAGATGGCTTTGACTGGAGACGATTGTAATGAGTGCGATTTTGGGTCAGTCGGTGGCGATTGGGGATATTGGGGGCGAGTTGAAGAAGTTGTGGGAGGCGGATGAGGCGGCGACGAATGCGTCGTTGATGAATTTTGCGATTTATTCGGAGGTGCCGGGGAGTCTGGAGCAGAATGCGGAGGTGGTGATGGATATTACGCGGGAGCATGCTTGCCGGGCGATTTTGGTGGAGGTGCAGCGGGGTGGTGAGGCGACCGAGGCGGAGGCGTGGGTGACGGCGCAGTGTCACTTGGCGCATGGGAAGAAGTCGGTGTGTTGTGAGCAGTTGTCGTTTCGATTGGTGGGGAAGGCGTTGGGGCGGATGCGGAATACCTTGTTTGCGAATTTGGGCAGTGATTTGCCGGTGGTGTTTTGGTGGCAGGGGGAGTTTTCGAGTTTGTTTGAGGAGCGGCTGTATCGGTCATTGGACCGGTTGATTTACGACAGTGCGGAGTGGGAGGATGTGAAGGGGGGTTATGAGCGGGTGAGTCAGGCGGTGGAGGATTCGCGTTGTCGGATGGTGGCGCAGGATTTGGCGTGGACGCGGACGTATCATTACCGGTTGTCGGTGGCGGGGTTGTTTGATGATCCGAAGGCGCAGGAGATGTTGAAGCGGGTGAGTCGGGTGGAGATCGAGTTCCAGCCTCATTATTGGTCGAGTGCCTGGATGATGGCGTCGTGGTTGGCGACGCAGGCGGGTTGGAAGTTGTTGCGGCGGAACGGAGAGGGTTTTGTGTTTGCGGGGGGGCTTGGGGAGGTGGCGGTGGTGTTGAAGGAGAATGCCGAGGGGGCTGCGTTGGGCCGACTGTTGATTACAGATGGAGAGACGCGGGTGGAGGTGAGTCAGAAGGCGGGGGCGGGGAATTTAGAGATGAGTTTGGTGGCGTCGGGGCATGAGTTGAAGCGGGTGGCGCCGGCGGATCCGCCGCGAAACCGGGATTTGGTGGGTGAGCAGTTGTCGCGGGGGGGGAAGAATTCGCTTTTTCGGAAGGTGTGGCCGGTGTTTTTCGCGATGCTAGAACAGTGAGCTGAGGGTGCGGACGGCATTGACGGTTTGGGCGGCTTCGCGGGTGTTGCGCATGACGCCCATGGGGCTGTTGGGGTCGGAGGGTGTTCCGGCGGTGGAGGCGCAGGAGGAGAGCAGGAGAGCGAAAGCGAAGGCGAGGAGATATTTCATGTTTGGAGGGGTATTTTTTTCGTTATTTTGAGGTTTTTGACAGGCTGAAGAGGGGTTTGGACACATTTTCTGGTTTTTGGAGGGGGATCGAGGGGATTTTGCGTTTTCTTGGGCTTGGAGAGCGGAGTGAAACAAAATAGACGAAAGACCCAAGAAAGTTGGCACGGGGATTGTTTTCAACAGGTCCGTGACAAGGAATTCCTTGAATTAGGGGTGAATCGGAACTTTGGTGATGTGTAGACAATGTGTTGGCAGGCATGCTTTACACAGGAAACCAGAAAAACATGAGTTTCAGGCAGAAACAGGGCTTTTCGCTAGTTGAGCTCCTCACGGTGATGGGGGTGATTGCTACCTTGTTGGTGGTCAGTGCGGCGTGGGTGGGAAGGACGGGCGATGCTGAGAGTCGGCGGGCGGCGAGGTCTTTGATCTTAGGAGCTTTGAATTACGCGCGGACGGCGGCGTTGTCTTCGGGAGAGCCGGTGGCGATGGTGATGATGCCTTATGAGAGGGGTCAGGAGGGGCAGCTGGGGCGAGCCTTTGCGGTTTTTGAGGTGAATCAGGATGAGGCGACGGGGAGTTATTCGGCGGAAAGGCAGTTGAAGCGATGGCAGGAATTGCCGGGCCGGATGATTTTTACGAAGGGTTCGCCGGTGGCGTCGGGGGGGCAGAATGCGTTTGACCAGAATCCAATTTTGTCGGTGCAGGTGAAAAATCCGGATTCGGGTTTAACTTCGGAGGTGACGATGCCAGCGATTGTGTTTGGAGCGACGGGGTCCGTGGCTTGGCCCGGGGGTGGTGGTGAATTGGAATTGCATTTGGGGGAAGGGACGGTGAAGACGGGAGTGGTGATGGCGGCCTCGGCCGATACGAATGATTGGCGGAAGCACGAGGTGTTTGTCGTTGGAAGACAGACGGGAAGAGTGCGTTATTTGAGAACTGAATGAGAGTGAGTTTTCCAGTTCGGTGGTCGGGTTATACTCTGACGGAGGTGGTGATTGCGGTGGGGGTGGTGGCGATTTCTTCGCCGTTGATTCTGGCGTTGGTGGTGTCGGGCGGGGAGACGAGTCGGCTCGCGGAGGAGGAGACGAGGGCGGTGTTCGCAGCGCGAACGGTGTACGAGGAGATGCGCCGGGCGCAGGAGGATAAGAGTGAGTTTTTGTCTTCGGATGATTTTCCCTGGACCGTCGGCCAGTCTTCGGCCTCGCAGTTCGGGGGGAGTAATTTGGGGGGTGCTGAGGATGAGGATCGGTGGTTGATCTTTGAGATGAATCGGGATGGAGAGATTTTGCGGTTGTCGGATGATATGGGGTATGAGGATCGGTTTGTGGGTGAGGATTTGGAGGTGACTTCGATAGCGGCAGTGAGGGGTTATGGGGCGCAATTGGAGGAGCTGACTTACGGTTCGGGTAGTGGTGGGTTGGAAGTGTTGCGGATTGAAGTGCGGATTGAGAGTCCGGCGCGAGCGCCGCAGGAGCGAAGGAAGAGGGAGGTTTTTGTGAAGAATTTTTCGTCGAGATGAAGATAAGGGAGCTGGTCAGACCTGCTGGATTTACGCTGGTGGAAGTTTTGGTCGCGATGGGAGTTGGGACGACGGTGTTGTTGGTGATGATGACGGTGATGTCGATGGGGACGCAGGGTTATCAGGAGGCGACGCGACGGATCGATGCGATGGTGGAGGCGCGCTCGGCGCTGAGTGTTTTGGCGGACGACGTGTCGACGTTGGTGGGGACGTCGGATGATGAATTTGGCTGGGAAGAGGATGATGAGCGATTTCACCAGATCTGGTTTTTGACGATAAAACCAGAAGATGCCCAGGATGCGGAGAATGCGATAGGTGATGTGTGTCTGGTGCATTATTTTACGGCGGTCACTCCGGATGCCCCGATTGAGGATGCGGTGTATTCGAGGAAGCTTTATCGGCGGTTTTGGAGTAGTGGTGAGGTGATTGATCGGTTGTTTTCCGGAAATTTGCCTTCGATGTCTCCGAACCCAGAGTTGGCGGAGGCGATTGCGTTCAATGTGACTCGTTTCGTGGCGCAGCCGTTGATGTCTTCACCCCAGAATGGGAGGATGATTGAGTGGTCTGCCGGGAATGGTACGCCCGAGTCGCTCGGGTTGAATCTTCAGGTGATCGATAGCGATACGGCGGCGCTTTTCCGGGAGGAGAGTGACTGGGATTTGACTGGTGATCTCGCGCGCCAGTTGATCGATGATGATGATGAGCGAGAGTCGCAACGAGGCCGGGATTTTCGGGTTAATTTGAGTATTCGACATGAAGACTAGTTTTGTCCAAGCAGGTGTGAAGGCTTTTGCGCTGCCTGCAGTGCTGGTGATGACTACGGGGTTACTGGTGCTGCTGACGGCCCTGATGACGGTGGTTGATTTGGAGCGTTCGAGTGCGCGTTCGCGAACGGATGGTTATCGGGCTGAGCTGGCAGTGGAGTCCGCATTTGAAGAGGCGAAGACGATCTTGGCGGAGGTGGGCTCTACGGATAGTTACGTGATTGTCGAGGCTCCGCTGGGAGTGAATTTTGATGATAACGATGATGGCCAGATCACTTCGGAGGAAGATGATTTGATTGATACGGCGGCGGGAGAGACGGGGCGTCCTTATCTTTATGCGTATCAGGGGGAAGCGAATGGAAGTGGAGTGACGTATCGCATTCTCCCGCTTTTTTCGACCGAGGAGAGTCCATCGGACCTGGTTATTCGCTCGACTGAAGAAGCGAGGTTGCCGGAGAAGCCAGGTTTACCCTCTGACAGCCAAGGGGGGCTTGACCCACAGGTTGCCTTGCGAGCTGTGCCGTATAAGGGTGCTCCGGTAACGGCGTGGCGGGTTGTGCGGGATGTGGATGATCGGCCGGTGGCGCGGTATGCGTACTGGGTCGAGGATATGCAGGGTTATTTGGATGCTGAGTTGGTGCCAGGGAATATGCGGGGTGGTGGACATCGGCGAGCCAACGAGGTGTGGGGTGAGGATTCGATGCCTTGGAATGATTTGTTGGCGATTCGTCCTTCGCAGTATCGTGATGAGGGGGGTGTGATTCCTTTGTGGCCGGCACCCGGGGTCAATCCGGGGTATCGGGAGAGTGTGCCTGGTTTTGGGAGTCCTAATGAGAAGATGTTGAGTGAGGTTCCTGTTTATCTTTTGGATCGCAATTCGGAAGGGCTGTTAGATACGACAAATTTTGACGATATTTTGCGTGAGTATGCGACCCGAGCGCCGACGCCGGGAAGTTTGTTGGCGTTATCGGGCGTAGCGGAGGCTCCCTTGGAGCGGGCGGCGGCCGGACCGGATCGGGGGCGTTTGGTCGATGCGGGGGTGGGTAACTTTTCGCAGGCGAGAGCCATTGAAGAGTTGATTACGGTGGGTAACCGAGCGTGGGAGGAAACGGCTTTGGTTCCGTTCGCACCTGGTTTGGAGGGGTCAGTGATGGGGAGAGCGCAGTTGAATTTGAATCGTCTTCTGGGGAATTCGGATCAGGCGGCGTTTGGTCCCTTTGGAGCCGGGGAGCGAGCGATTCAGCAGGCGGCCGATTTGATTGAGAGGGCGTTGCCAGATTTCGACGATGTGTGGAAGGGAGGATTACCGGATGCAGCGGATTATAACAAAAGCCTTATCGCGGCTGCGCTTGATTATGCAGATGAAGACGACACTCCGAAAGTCAAAGAGTCGGGTGGAGGCGATTATCGAGGAATCGATGCGCATCCCATGATTTCCGAGTTTGTGATTCATTTTGACTGGATTGGGTTCCAGCGGACGGACGGGAATCTCTATCTCACGATGGAGGTGGAAATTTTTGCGGAGCTTTGGAACATGAGCAATCACCGCATTTCGGGGTCGGTGGAGCTCGGGTATGAGAATTACTTTACGTTTCCTGCGTTGGGGAATCCGGCGGTTGGTTTTATGGACGCCTTGTCAAATCAGGAGGCGGGAGGTTTCCAGAGTTGGACGGAGCATGATTATGTGCAGAAAGATGATGGGTTTTATTATTCTTCACCGCAGCAGGTGGATATTGAGCCGAACGGGTATTTGTTGGTACGAGGGCAGCCGATTAAGTATTGGTTGTATGTGGGGGATGCATCGGACTTCATGCCGGAGCCGATTCCTACCATCAGTGGAGATGATGGGCAGAGTCGGTATCGATTGCACTGGAACGGGGTGTTGAGTGACCGGAGTGGTGGCGGGATGGAGCGGCCAGCCATAACACGTTTGAGTCGTTCGGAGTCAAAATCGAAGGCGCAAGTTTGTGGAACTTGGGGACCGTATGGCGCGTTTTACACGGGCATGGGTGACTTGCGGCAGTCTTGGTGGGCGGGGGTGAATGAGACGACCATCGAGGGGATTGTTTCAGAGAATAGTTATCCGCAGAATTATAGTCCGGGGCGCAGGAATGTGCGGTATGGAAGTTTGAGTGGACGTCCCAATGAGCCTTATGCGCGGGTGTTGCCCTCGGAGTGGCCAGATGGAGGGCATGATACGTCTTTTGATGTGCGGTCATTTCATCGGGAGGGTTCGAGCAACCGGGGTATTCATCCCTACGATCCGAAGTTTGTGGGGAATGGGTTTCCGTCTGATGCCGGGAAGGCGCCGGTCTTTCTGTCGAACTTAGGGCGATTTTTTAGTGAGACTGAGTTGGGGAATGCCTTTGATCCAGCGATGTGGAAGGGAGATGCGAATCCTGGTTTGAGCATCGAGACTTGGCCTTATCGGGATACGGGATTTGACGGGACGGTGGAGATTACTCAGGAGGCTGATCCGGCGGAGCATGTGGGTGGGGGGAGTACCTTGCGGATTGGTCGGGGAGAGCATTCGCGATTTGATCGTGATGGGGTGAGAGCGACGCATTTGTTGGATTTGTTTCATTGTGGGATTCCTCTTTCCAACGATGTGGCGCGGCAGCAGGGCAATCTGAGGAGGGTTGAGGGGCATGTGAACATCAACACGGCGCCGCGGGAGGTTTTGCGGATTATGGCAGCGGGAACGATCAATTCTGACCCAAAGATGGCCCGGCAAGGAGGAATGGATACGAGAACGACCTATGCGCCGAGAGCTTCGGTGGTGAGGGACGGGTTGAGTGCGACGGATGCGATCGAAGGGGTGGATGAATCGGTGGACGATGCCGGTTTGATAGCGGATGAGATCATCGCGAATCGGCCTTACTTTTCGCTCGCGCAGTTGGGCAGCCTTCGTTTTGACAGTGATACGCCAGGGCCTTACCAGGGTCAGCCGGTGTTCGGAAACAAATTGCATCATGGGCCTGGGGAGCGGCTCCAGCGTTCCGATCGAGCAGCGGAAGAGGTGTTTGCCCGGTTCTATAATTCGGCGACGACACGGAGTCGGAATTTTCGAGTGCATGTGATTGGGCAAGCTTTGGAACAGACGCTTTCGGGTCGTTATCGAGTGAAGGCGACGCGCAAGAAGAGTTATCGAGTCTTCGTGGATCCCGGGGAGCGTAGTCCTTCGGAAGCAGGTTTGGATCGGGCAAACGTCAGGGTTGAGACACTTTATGAAACGAATCTTTAGTCTGCTTTTATTGACCTTGTCGCTGGCGTGGGGTCAGGGAGCTCCGCCGGAGAACATGGGTTTCCTGAGGTTTGTGAACCTGGTTGATATGGGAACGGGGAACACGACACTGGAGATTAATGGCAAGGTGATTTGGAAGCCGGGATATACGGTGGGCCAAAGGACCGGGGCTTTGCCTTATTCGGAGGGTTCGCACAAATTCGTGGTGAAGCGGGAGGGTTGTTTGCCGGCGGAGACGAGTCTTCCGGTGGAGAGGGGAAAAGCGCAGACTTTGATTGGGTACGCGGAAGAGATTTTTGATGAGGACGGGAACTCGCTGGGTTATCAAATCAAGATTGCGCGCATGAGGCAGCACACACCTGAGAAGGGTTTGGTGGTGACTTTTGTTTCGTTTTGCAAGGATGAGAAGTTGGATTTGGTGATTGAGGAAGCGATGTCGGGTGAGACATTTATTCATGCGGTGGATCGGAGGCGATCGTCGCGTTTGAAGTTGGTTGACGAAGGTCGGGTTCGGGCGGTGGTGAAGCATGATGGTGAGCCGATTGGGACGATCAAGGTTGATGAGTTGGGGAATTATGTGGTGATGATTTTTGAGAATGAGAAGGGGGAGAAGCAGTTGCAGACCTTTTATGATCCGGAGTTCATGATTTCGGGGAGCTGAGGATGAATTTGATCACGCGCCGAAAATTTTGTGGGGGTGCATTGGCGGCTTTGGTTGGGGGTGCGCGGGGAGCAGAGGGGAAGACGGAGGAGGGATTGCAGGTCTTGCATACGACGGATTTGCACGGGCATGTTTTGCCGACGGTGAGTTATGGGGGGGAGGAGAATGTGGGTGGGTTTGCACGGTGTGCGCAGCAGATTCGGAATTGGAGGGCGGAGTCGGCGGAGAGTTTGTTGATTGATGTGGGGGATGTTTACCAGGGGACGTTGGCAAGTTGGCAGAGCCGGGGACAGCTGATGATCGATTTGTTCAACAAGGTCGGTTATGACGGTTGGGTTTTGGGGAATCATGAGTTTGATTGGGGGCCGGAGGTGGTAGAGGAGGCCTTGAAGCGGTCGGAGATGCCGGCCTTGGCAGCGAATTTGAGGTTGGACGGGAAGATGGTGGGAGCGGAGCGGACGGAGGGTTTGTTTCAGAAGTTGCGTCCGTGGATGTTGAAGGAAGTGGGGGGTGAGAAGGTGGCGGTGATTGGTTTGATTACGCCGGGTTTGCCGTATTGGCTGCGGCAGGAGTTGTTGGGGCCGATCGAGGTGGTTGATCCGGAGCCGGTTTTGAAGCGTTGTGTGAAGGAGGTGCGGGCGGAAGGAGCTACGAAGGTTGTCGTAGCGGGGCATATGGGTTGGCGGGAGCGGGGGGATGATTACGCGAGTCCGGTGGAGGAGACTTTGGCGGGTAGCGGAGTGGATTTGTATTTGGGAGGGCATACGCACCGGCGGAAGGAGATGTGGGACAGTCGGGGGATTCCGTGTGCGCAGGCGGCGTATCATGGTTTGAGTTGTGGGCGGGTGAAGATAGGAGGAGGGACTTTGGTTTCGGAGTTGGCGGAGATGGATGCGTCGGTGGATTTTGATCCCTTGGTGATGGAGGTGGCGGGGCAGCGGCTGGAGGAGGCGAAGGTGGAGAGTGAGCGGGTGGTGGGGTTGATTCCGGAGATTGTCGCGGGGCAAGCGCAGGTGCGGGATTTTTTATGTGAGGCATTTTTGGCGGCAGCGGAGAAGGCGGGAATGAAAGTGGATGCGGTTTTTCATGGGACGTTTGGGACGGAGGCGATTGAGAAGGGGGAGTTTCGCGTGGAGGATGCTTGGAAGGTGATTCCGTATGAGAATCAGATGGTGGTGGCGGAGCTGACGCTGGCGGAGATGTCGGCGATTGTGCGTGAGGGGGGCGGGGCTCGTGGTTCGGATCGGGCGTTGTTCGGGGATTTGGAGGAGCATGCGCAGGCGGTACGTCCGAAAAAGGGGGTGGGAGAGAAGGAGCGTTATCGGGTCTTGTTTAACAGCTATGATGCGCAGTCGGGGGGGCGGCGGATGCCGGTGTTGCGCGAGATTTTGGGTTTGGAGAGTTCGCGTTCGCGCTTGTTGGCGTTGGAGACGCGGGAGGCCTTGATTGATTACGTGGCGAGTTTGTGATGGGAGGGGAAAGCTACATTTGTCCCACGTGTGGTGGGGATGTGCCGGTGGGTGGGCGGGGGTGTGATCGGTGCGCGCCGAAGAAGAAGCGGGTGCGGGCGAGGGCGAAGAGGGAGCGGAAGTCGTGGGAGCAGGATGAGAGTGCGGATGGGTTGGATTTGCCGGGTGAGGACTTTGATTATGATGAGTTTGTGGAGCGGGAGTTTGGGAAGACGCCGCACAAGCAGATTGGGATTGCTTGGTATTGGTGGGTGACGGCGGTGGGGTTGTTGGTGGTGTTTCTGTGGGCGACGCTGGGTCGTTAATCAGTGGTTCTCTAGAAAAAAGCGGCGAGTTGTTTGGGGTCCATTTTGCCGAGGAAAAAGAAGGCGCGTTCTTCATCGGTCCAGCTGGCCATGGACCAACCGGTGCGGTGGCAGTGGTTGCAGTTTTTGGTGGCTTCGACCATTTCGGGGATGCCGCCTTCGACGTGGTCCTTGCGCATGACGATGAGGTGAACGACGGGGCTGTCTTCATCTTGTTGGTAGCAGATGAGGGAGGCGGGTCGGTCGTCGAAGTTGAGTTTTTTGCAGCCGACGCCCCGGGCTTCGCGGAGGCCGACGGGGAGGATTTCGGGGGTGGGGAGTTCGTTGCTGGCGAGGAATTGGTAGAGGTGTTCCTGGCGAGGGTCTTGGCGGTCGAGGGTCATGTTTCCGCTGAGGAAGTTGATGGCTCCGGTTTGGACGGCGGAGGCGGTGACGGGCCCGTCGATGGCGATATTGGGGTTGGAGATGTTGGTGAGGACGACGGCGAGGGCGATGCCGGCGGCGGCGGCGAGGCCGATAGCGGGCATGGCGGGGAGGCCGAACCAGCGGCGGTTGGCTTTTTTCTCGGGGAGGCGGGTGATTTTGGATTCGACGTTCATGGCGGCGAGGATGTCGTCGCGGAGCCCGGCGGGGGGTTGGATGGAAGCGAGGGCGGCGGAGAAGCCTTGGTCGCTTTCGTCGTAGCCGGGTGAGGAGATGTTGTTGGCGAGGAGTTCGAAGATTTCTTCGCGGAGGTTTTCAGGGATTTCGACGCCACCGAGGGCGTTGGTGAAGGCGAGATCTTGGGCGCGTTCTTTGGCGAGCCAGATGCCGAGCTCGGGGTTGCGGGCGGCGAGTTCGAGGGCTTCGGTGAAGGCGGGATCGTTGGCATCGGAACCGCAGGGGCGGAAGCTGCCGAGAATGAGTTTGGCTTGTTCGAGGTCCATCAGAGTTAGGCTTTCTTAAAGTTGACGATGTTTGGGGTTTCGGGTGCGGATTCCATGAGTTCGCGAAGTTGTTTTTTGCCGCGAGAGATGCGGGACATGACGGTTCCGATGGGGATGTCGAGGGTGGCGGCGATTTCTTTGTAGCTGTGGTCTTGGAGGAAGAAGAGGGTGAGGGGGGCGCGGAAGGTTTCGTCGAGTTGGGAGAGGAGGTTGACGGCGCGTTTGGCATCGAGTTTGCGGTCGGCGTCGGCGTCGTTGGCGGGGAGTTGGTATTCGGCTTCTTCGAGTTCGCGTTCGGGGAATTTGGTGGAGCGTCTGGCGGCGGAGAGGTGTTCGCGGTAGAGGGTGGTGAAGAGCCAGGTTTTGGCTTTGGAGCGGTCTTTGAGTTGGTGACCTTTTTCGGCCCATTTGACGAAGGTTTGTTGAACGAGGTCGGCGGCTCGTTCGGGGCTCTTCGCGAGGGAGTACCCGAAGCGGTAGAGCGGCTGGTAGTGCGCGTCCACGAGTTGTTCAAATTCGGTCATCGGTGCTGTTGGTTTGTGGGGGGTGAGAGGGAGGTTGGGGAGTATTATTCCCGAGAATGTGTTATTCTGGAAGGTTGAGTTTCGCCCTGAGTTCGGTGACGAAGGGGCGCGCGAGGTCTTGGGGTTTCCAGCGGAAGATGGGGATGACTTGGTCGGGGGTGATGAGGGAGGCGGCGAAGCGGCCCTGGCTATTGGAGGAGCTGGAAGGGTAGAGGGCGACGCGGCGGAGGTCGGCGAGGGGGAGGGATTTTTCGGAGAGGGTGCGGTTGTTGCGGGATTTGCGGAGGGTGAGTTTTTCGCCGTCGAAGAGGATGGATTCGGAGATGTTGCGTTGGGAGACGTGTTTGATGATGCCGCCGAGGATGGCGAGGAGGAAAAGCGAGCTGAAGCCGAGCCAGAGGAAGCGGAAGAAGCCGGCGTCGTTCATGAGGGGGCTGAGGCCGAGGGCGATAAAGACGGAGACGATGGTGAGGCCGAGGGCGGAGCCGAAGTAGTCGGCGGCCTTCATGACGGTGGGGGGGACGGGGAGTTCGAAGCGGGATTTGGGGTTGGGCATTTCGAGGATGAGTCCTGTGGTCGGAGTGGGGTTCTCTTTCGGGGGGAAGACGAGGTGATTGAGTTCGGCGACGAGCCAGCCTTTTTCGAGGTCGTCGAGGGAGGCGCCGAAGCGGGATTTTTTTGAGGAGGAGCGAATTTCGATGCCGTAGACGGGGACGTAGTTTTTCGAGTAGAATTCGACGGCGGCGATGGAGGTGATTTGGGAGAAGGGGAAGGAGATGGTTTTCTTGCGTCCGATGAATTCGCGGACGTGGACGAGGGTGTGGTCTTTGAGAAGGAGGAGGTGTTTGGAGAGTTTTGTTTTGAGGGCGAAGTAGAGAACACCGAGGCCGATGGCCCAGAAGATGCCGAAGAAGAGAGGGAGGATGATGGGGAGCCATTCGCGCGGGAAGTCGCTTTCGATGGAGTCCCAGCCTTTGGTGGTGATGCTGTAGACAAATCCGGCGGTGATGAGCCCGGTGATGAGGAGCCAGAAGATCGCGAAGAAGAAGAGGCCGCCGGATTTGCCGGAAGCGGGGATTTCGAAGGCGGTGGAGGAGGGAGAGGGGGAGAGTTTTTTGATGTTGGATGCGGGGGGAGGCGCTCCTGGGGAGCCGAGGGGGGCGCCGGAGGCGGAGGGGAACCATTCGAGGGGGGCGCCGATGAATCCGCAGGTGGAGCAGGTGTAGGTTTGGCCGGTGAGCTGGCCTTCGCTTTGGCAACGGGGGCAGGAGAGTCTGCCTTTGCCGGCCTTGATGGCGGCGCGGGCGATTTTGTCGGGGAGGTTTTTGAGCATGTGAGGAGGGCGGTTCGTGTTGAGGCGGGCCGCCGCGCCCTACCGTGAGGGTGTTTATGCGATGTTGGTGAAGACGAATTGGACGTCTTCGTCGTCTTCGAGTTTGTCGATGAGGTCTTCGACTTCGGCCATTTGGTCTTCGGAGATGTCGGTGGGGGTGGTGGGGATGCGTTGAAGGTTGGCTTTGGTGGTTTCGATTTGGAGCTCTTCGAGTTTTTTGGTGAGGGTGCCGAAGGCATCGAATTCGCCGTAGACGTAGACGGTGTTGTCGTTGATTTCGAGTTCTTCGAGACCGGCGTCGATGAGTTCGAGTTCGACCTCTTCGAGGTCGTGTTCGCCTTTTTCGAATTGGAAGACGGCTTTGCGATTGAACATGAAGCCAAGGGCGCCGGACTCCATGAGTTGGCCGCCGTTTTTGTTTACGATGGTGCGGACGTTGTTGAAGGTGCGGGTGTTGTTGTCGGTGGCGCATTCGACCCAGAGGAGAATGCCGTGGGGGGCTTTGACCTCGTAGTTGACTTCCTGGTAGTTGGCGGCGTCTTTGCCTTCGGCGCGTTCGATGGCTTTTTTGACGTTGTCCTTGGGCATGTTCTCCGCCTTGGCGGTGGCGATGGCGGCGCGGAGTTTGGGGTTGAGGGCGGGGTCGGGCCCTCCTTCCTTGGCGGCCATGGTGATGACGCGTGCAAGTTTCGGAAAGACTTTCGACATCTTGTCCCAGCGTGCTTCTTTGGCGGCCCGGCGGTATTCAAATGCTCTGCCCATGTGGGGGTGAGGTAAGACGAAAACTCAATGGCGGAAAAACCTAAAAGTGAAAAAAGATAAGAAGGCCGGGGGGTTTGGGAGGCTTATTTTTCGGGGGCAAATTGGATGCGGACGCCTTTGCTGCGCCATCCTTTGGTGATGTCTTTGGCGAGTTCGTCGAAGGTGCGATTTTGTCGGAGAGCGGAGAGGGCTTCTTCGCCTTTTTTGCCATCGCGGAGAGTTTTGAGGAAGGCGGTGATGGCTTTGCGGTCGCCATCGCCGTCCATGTGAAAGAAGTAGGTGGTGATGAGGAGGCCGAGGCCGTAGTTGAAATTCGCATTGGCGACGAAGGAGCGGTAGTCTTGGAGCATGTATTGGCTGAGGGGAGGGGCGGAGATTTCGGTGCCGAGGGCGCGTCCGCCTTGGTCTTTTCTGCCGTATTCGGTGGCGTATGCCCGGATCGAATTGACGGCGAGTTTGACATTGAATGAGCCTGAGCGGTAGGGGGTGACGGCGATGTATTCGGCGAGGCCTTCGGAGAACCAGCCCATGGAACCCTGTTCGTAGTAGAAGTGGTCGGTGAGTTGGTGGGTGAGTTCATGGGGGAGGGTCTTGTTGTCTTCGCGGTAGTCGATGGAGTAGGAGGAGCCGATTTTTTTGACTCCGAGGGAGGTGAGGGGGACCATGATGATATCCTTGCCGGGCATGTAGACTCCGGCAGAGGAGGGTGGGCCGCCATTGGCGACGTAGGTGGCCACGGATTCGTAGAGGAGAATCCGGTTGCGGTATTTGGTGCCGGCGATGTGGGCCTTTTTGGTGGCGATGGGGATTTGGCGGCAGTATTCGCGAGTGGCTTCGAAGAGGGTGGCGAAGCGTTTGACGAGGTGGGGCTTGAGGGGGGCGTCGCAGATGAATTCGTAGTGGGGGCTGTGGTAGACGTAGCGAGGGATTTCGGGATCTTCTTCGATGAGTTCGACGAGGATGTTGTCGGGTGCGCTGGCGCGTCCGGGCCAGGGTTGGTCGAAGTTGTCGGGGATGTCTTCGAAGAGGTAGGTGAGGGCGGCGAGTTTTTTGGGGTAGGGGTCGCTGGGGTTGTAGGTGGGTGCGAGTGCTTTGCGGCGGGACGAGG
>JBCCZX010000047.1:0-17765 GCA_039186735.1 Verrucomicrobiota bacterium
GGGTGGGTTTGTGGGGGGGGATTGAGCGAGAGGAGGTGGATGGGGTGTTGGTGAAGTTGGTGGAGTTGGTGGGGCGTTTTGCAGAGGTGAAGATGTGTGGGGTGAAGGAGGGGTTGGAGGAGTTGTTAGAGGGAAGGGCGGAGGTGCTTGGGATTGAGACGGATGATGTGTGGTGTCGGGATCATGGGGCAACTTTCGTGAGGGAGGGCGATGAGTTGGTGGCGGTGGATTGGTTGTATAATGGTTGGGGAGGGAAATTTGAGCATGGGAAGGATGCACGGGTGGCGGATGTGATGGCGGAGGTTTTGGGAGTGCGGCGAGTGGGAGCGGAGTTGGTGTGTGAGGGGGGGGCGGTGGAGAGTAATGGAGCAGGGGTTGTGATGACGACGGAGTCGGTTTTGCTGAACAGGAATCGAAATGGGGGGTGGTCGAAGGCCGGGGTCGAGAGGGGGTTGGGAGAGTTGTTGGGTGCGGAGCGGGTGGTTTGGTTAGAGCGGGGGTTGGTGAATGATGATACGGACGGGCATATTGATATGGTGGCCCGGTTTGTGAGTGAGATGAAGGTGTTGATGGTGGAGGGGGTGGAGGGCCGGGGAGTGATTGAGGGGGCAGGGTTCGAGGTGGAGATGTTGCCGGGGCCGGTGGAGGTGGCGGAGGGGGTAGAGGGGAGTTATGCGAATTTTTTGATTGTGAATGGGGGGGTGATTGTTCCGCAGTTTGGACGTGCTGATGATGAGCGGGCGCTGGAGGTGTTAGAGGGTTGTTTTCCGGAGAAGGAGGTGGTGGGGTTTGATTGTTCGGTGGTTGGACTTGAGGGTGGAGGGGTGCATTGTTTGACGCAAGGGCAGTGGGATTTGGGCGCGTCCTAGAGAGCTCGATGGTCCTTTGGACTCCGGGTTTTGTTGGGGAGGGGGGAGAGGGTTGATGGTTATTGTAGTTCGTCGGCGGTGTAGAGGCGGCCGTTGCGGTCTTTGGTGGCTTCGCGGACGGCTTTGACTTGGGATTCGGTGACAAGGGGGGCTTTGTTGGACCAGTTGGCCCGGACGTAGGTCATGACGTCGGCGAGGTTTTGGTCGGTGATGGTGGGGTTGAAGGAGAGGCCGGGCATGGCGGCAGCGGGGTTGTATTTTTTGCCGTTGACGGTGATGGGGCCTTGGAGGCCGTGGAGGAGAATCTTTGCGAGTCGGTCGGGGTGGCCGGTGACCCATTCGGAT
This sequence comes from Verrucomicrobiota bacterium, assembly GCA_039186735.1. Lineage (GTDB taxonomy): Bacteria > Verrucomicrobiota > Verrucomicrobiia > Verrucomicrobiales > Akkermansiaceae > Roseibacillus. Next base: position 1,215 of record JBCCZX010000047.1, read on the forward strand.
TGGTCGAGAGGGGGGCCGAGGTTGGGGAGGCCGAGTCCGTCGGCGCCGTGGCAACCGACGCAGGCAGCGATGGAGTAGACGGTTTCTCCTCGCTTGAAGGAGGCGAGGTGGTCGCCGGAGAGACGTTGTTCGGGAGTGAGTTGCTTTTGGTTGCGTTTAAAGTTGGCGAGATGGGAGTCGAGCTTGGTTTTTGTTTTTGGGAAGTCGGTGATGTTCTTGGAGAAGAGGCTGGTGGCAGCGGCATCGACGACGAAGGGAGCTTTCTGCTGGGTGTATGTGCCGAAGGTGGAGAGGATGATTTGAGGTTCTTCGGAGAAGTTGGCGACGATGAAGCGGGTGAGGTAGGGTTCGAGGTGCGGTGCTTTCGCGCAGGCGATGGCGCCTTTGGAAGATGAGACTTGGTCGGGTGGGAGGGAGAGGGCGGCGGTGAGTCCGTGAGTTTGGAGGGCAGACGAGTTTTCGTGGGAAACGGTTGCGAGGATGTCTTGGTGGTCCATTTGGTCGAGGCCTTCGAGAGCCCAGAGGCTGTGGATGCGCGTGAGTTCGTTGGGGTGGTTTCGCAGGTTGTTTTTGAGGGGTTGGATGGTGGAGGGGTCGTTGCGTTCGACGAGGAGGCGTTGGGCGGTGTCGCGCCACCAGCCGTTGGGGTGGGCGAGGGTTTCGACGAGTTCTTTGGAGGGGGCATTGAGGAGTTGGGGCTGGGGGCCGAGGGGTTTGTCTTTGTGGCGAATGCGGTAGATGCGACCCAGTTCGTAGGAGGGCTTTTCGAGGCCGCGGGAGAGGGTTTGGGCCCGTAGGTAGGAAGTCATGTAAGTTTTGTGCTGGATGATGCCGTGGTAGTAGTCGACGAGGTAGAGGGAGCCGTCGGGAGCGGTGTGAATGTTGACGGGTCGGAACCGTTCGTCGGTGGAGGTGAGGAATTCCTTGTCGGCGAAAACGTGTTCGCCGGAGAGGTTGAGGCCATCGGCAGTGACGCGGGTGGCTTTGACGAGGTTGACGACGGATTCGGTTGAGAACGCGACGTCATTCCAGGATTCGGGGAATTGGTCGCCGCGGTAGTAGGCAAGTCCGGCAACGGCGGAGGCGTTGATGAGTTTGTGTGTTTTTGGGTCGAGGGTGTCTTTGTCGTAGCCATTGATTTTGGCGATGTAGGCGCGGTTGACACCGGGGGTGACGCGGCTGGGGTAGACCCGGTTGGAGCCGAGGATGGTGGAGGTGTTGGGCTTGAGTTTGGCTTTTGGGAATGATTCGAGGACGTCGGGAAGAAGGCGGTCGCCGCGGAGGATGACGGAGTTGTTGGTGTGGTAGATGCGGCCGAAGTTGTCCATGGAGAGGCCCCACTGGCCACGGAACTGGGTGGAGTCTTTGTGGAGGTTGCCGTTTTTCCATTGGTAGCGGAATTCACCCTTGGCGCAGTAGAGCCAGTTGTTGAGGTGGGGCATGAGGGCGTTGGGCTTGTGTTCAACGTTGCCGGCGGGGGCATATTTTTCGTCAACGACGATGGGTTCGGAGGTTCGTTGGATGCCGTTGCGGCCGCAGAAGTAGAGTTGGGTTTGGTCTCCGATGAGGACGCCGTCTTTGACGAGTGCGATGGCGCGGGGGAGGTGAATGTTGTCGAGGAAGATGGTGCGTTTGTCGGCGCGGCCATCGTTGTTGGTGTCTTCGAGGACGGCGATGCGGCCTTGGGGGAGGTGTTCGTCATTGCCATCGACGTCGGGCATGTAGCCGCGCATTTCGACAACCCAGATGCGGCCGTTGCCATCGAATTTGAGGTCGACGGGTTTTTCGACGAGAGGTTCGGCGGCTACGGGTTCGATGGTGAAGCCTTCAGCGAGTTCGAAGGTTTTGAGGGCGTCTTCGACGGAGAGGACGGGAGCGGGGGGGATGAGTTCTTCGGGGACAACGGGATTCATGTTGTCGTGGCCCTCGCGGTTTCCTTGTTGGGCGAGAAGGGAGGATGCGAGAAGAAGGAGTGTTCCGAGGGTTTTCAAGGTGGATAGGTTACGTTGCTTTTTGGTCGTGTCTATCGGATGTTCAACCGATTGAAATTGGAGTTGAGTTGGGAGGCGAGGGCTTCGGGAGACATCCGGCGAAGTTTGGCGAGTGGGGCCAGAAAGGAGGGGAGGTTGGCGGGGTGGTTTTGGTGGTCGGGGAGGGGGTGGGTGATGAAGTTTGGAGGGGGGAGCATGGCTGGGGCATCGGTTTCGAGAAGAAGGCGGTCGAGGGGGATTTGTTGGAATGTTTGGCGGGCGGCGGATTTGCGTTTGTGGAGGAAGTAGCCGTTGAAGGAGAAGTAGGAGCCGAGTTTGGTGAATCGGGAGATGAGTTGGGGAGAGCCGGAGTAGGCGTGGAGGAGGAAGGGAGGAATGGGTGGGAGGGACTCTAACAGTTCGAGGAGTGGGCCCCAGGCTTGGAGGCAGTGGATGGTGAGGGGACGGTTGAGGCGGGTGGCGAGTTCGGTTTGTTGGTGGAGGCAGGTGATTTGATCGGGGAGGTTGAAGGGTTTTTTCCAGCGGTCGAGTCCGCATTCGCCGAGGTGGGCGTCGGGATTTGCGAGGAGGAGTTGTTCGAGGGTGGTGAGCCAGCTTGGAGAGCGGTTCGGGGTTTGCCAGGGGTGGAGGCCGAAGGCGGGGACGAGTTTTGTGTTTGTGGCAGGGGGGGTTGAGTTGTGTTTTTTGCAAAGGTTGGCGATTTGGTGCCAGTCTTGTTCGGAGGTGCCGTTGATGATCATCTTTGTGACGCCGGCGTCGAGGGCTTGGGAGAGAGCGAGGTCGGGGTCGGGGAGTTGGTGGAGGTGGTTGTGGGCGTCAATCATGGATGATTGATGAGTTGTGTTTGCCGACTGGTTTGCTGAGGAGGTGTTGTGCGATGGAGGTGAAGGATTTGGGGGTGTGGTCGGGGAGGGAGAGGGTTTGGGAAGGAGGTTGGTAGTTGCAGTCTTCGGAGCCGGGGATGCGGTAGGCGAGATCGTAGTGGTTTTGGAGGATGGATGTGAGGAAGGCGGGCCAGTTGCGTTGTTTGATTTGCGATTGCCACTGGTCGACTTGGTTGTTTCCGCGCAGTCTGCGGAGTTCGTTGAGGAGGTTGGAGAGTTGTTCGGGGTTGTCGAGGAATTGGGGGTAGTCGCCGAGAAGGAGTTGGGCTCGGGAGGGGAGGGGGAGTTCTACGAGGGAGACCGTAGCGGAGTTGAGTTTTCGCCAGAGGGGGGCAGGGATATTGAGCTCGCCGATGCGATTGGATTCAGCCTCGGTGAAGATGGGTTGAGCGGGGTCGAAGGAGGAGATTGCTTGGTGGAGGAGGTTTTCGAAGTGTTTTTGGGAAGGTTGGGGTCCGAGGGTGCCGAGGAGGGAGCCGCGGTGGTTGGCGAGGCCTTCGAGGTCGAGGATTTGGGCTCCTTGTTGGGCGAGGGTTTGGAGGAGGCGGGTTTTGCCGGTGCCGGTGAGGCCGGCGAGAACGTGGAAGTCGAGAGGGGTTTGACTGAGGCGGGTTTGGAGGTCGTTGATGATGAAGCGGCGGTAGGCTTTGTAGCCGCCTTCGAGGATGCGAGCGCGCCAGCCGATGGAGCGGAGGATGAAGGCGAAGGAGCGAGAGCGGAGGCCACCACGCCAGCAGTAGAGGAGGGGGGTTTGGTCGCGGGGCCATTCCTGGCGGAGTTGTTCGAGGTGAGCGGCGATGTTTTCGGAGATGAGTTGGGCACCGAGAGCGCGGCCATCGAAGGGTTTGTTTTTGTAGAGGGTGCCGACTTGGGCGCGTTGTTCGTTCGAAAGGACGGGGAGGTTGATGGCGTTGGGGAGGTGGTCTTCGGTGAATTCGAGGGGGGTGCGGACGTCGATGATGAGGGAGAATTCGCCTTTTGGGAGGGGAGGGGCGATGGTCTCGAGGTCGTGCATGGGCTGCGAGGTGCAGCTTGGCATGGATTGGGATGAAATGCGAGTTGGGTTATTCGCTCCAGCCGCCGGGTTCGCTGCGGAAGGCGTGGTATTTGCCGAGGTTGCGGTCCCAGAGGTAGACGTGCCAGAGGTAGGAGCGGTAGACGAGACGGCAGTTTTCGCGGATGAAGAGTTCTTCGCGGGCGGTGGGGTATTCCCAGCGGATGTTGCGTTTGCGGGAGCGGAATTTTTCGCGGTTGAGGAGGATCCACACGCGTTCGTCTTCGGCGAAGATTTCTTGGAGTTGTCCGATGCGGTTGACGACTTCGGCATCACCGTTGCGGTCGCGGAGGAGTCCGTTATCGGAGTAGGTGAAGTCGTAGAGGATTGGGACGACGAGGTCGTAGTCGACGCGGCCGACTTCTATTTTGGCGGCGTGGGGGTGGGGTTCGGTGATCATGACTTTGTCGCCGTCGCGGATATTGGCTTTGACGTAGCGGAGCCCTGAGATGGGGTCGCCGAGGATTTTTTCGTCGTAGGAGCCGGGAATACGCCAAGGGCTCCAGGATGCGATGACGAGCGCGAGGGCGGCCCAACGGAGGGTGCGGGCAGCGCGAATGCGTTTGGTCCAGCGGCCGAGATATTCGAAGGTGAGCCAGATGCCGTGTGCGCCGAGGAGGATCCAGAGGGGGATGAGAGTGTATTGGTAGCGGAAGCTGGGGGAGGTGATGAGGAGGTTGAGGAAGAGGACTCCGATGAGGAGGGAGGCGTGGAGGGCGATGGGGCGGCGGAGTCCGGAGCGCAGGCTCCAGACAAGGCTGACGAGCCAGAAGACGGAGAGGAGGACGTGAAGGCGGGAGTAGCCGATGAACATGGCGGCAAGGTTGCCGAGTTCCCAGAAGTTAGGGGAGATGGTGGCTTCGACGTTGGGAGAGATGCCGACGGGGCGGGTCATGCATTTCATTTGGAAGAGCAGGATGTCGATGGCAATGGCGGCGCCTACGAAGGCGACGGTGAGGATGGATTTGACTTCCCAGCGCCAATTCACGTCGCGACCAAAGAGAACGTAGAGGACGACGAGGATGGGGACGAAGGAGATGCTAATTTCTTGGGAGAGGACGGCGAGGCCGAAGGCAAAGATGGCGTAGACGCGCCATTTGACATCGGTGGCAACAATGAAGCCTTTGATGAATGCGTGTAGGAGGAGGATGAGGAAGAATTGTTGTTGTTGGTAGAAGCGGGCGATGTGTCCGGTGAATATGAGGAAGGGGTGGACGGCGAAGAGGAGGGCGGTAGCGCCGGCAATCCAGCGGTTGTGAAAGTAGATGCGCGCCATTTTCCATACGAGAATTGCCGTAGCGAGGGCAGCGAGAACGGAGACCATTCGGAAGACCCAGAGGTTGGAACCGAAGAGGAAAGCGAAGAGTCCCGCAAGGTAGTGATATCCGGGACTGCGACTGTACCAAATGCCTTGACCGATTTCGGGAATGCCTTTTTCGGCAATGGAGAGGACAGCTTGGATGGAGGCGTATTCGTCATCATCGATGGGTTGATCGATGATGCGGTAGGCGCGAGCGAGGAGGCAAAGAACGAGGATGGAAGTGAGGATGGCCCAGGAGGGGATTTTTTTTCTGGATTTGGGTTTCCATCTTTGGAGGAAGGCAAGGGTGAGTCCGCCGAGGATGCCGCCGGAGAGGTAGAGCCAGGGCCAGAGGGGGGTACGGAACCAGAGGGATTCACTGCGTTCGAAGAGGGAATATTTGAAGAAGACGAGGAGAAAGATGGTGAGGAAGAAGCCGAGGCTGAAGCGTTGCAGGTTGGGAGGGCGCCAAGGCGAGAAGATGAGAAAGAGTCCACTGATGGCGGCGATGAAGAGGCTGATGGCTTTCCAGGAGCGTTCAGAACGTTGTTCGCCGATGTAGGAGAGACGGGGAAAGGCACTGCCGGCACGACCGACTTGGTTGGCTGCAACGTAGTCTACGGGTTCGTTTTCCCATTCGCTTCGCCAGGAGGGGTCGGAGCGAATGTCGGTGAGGCTGCCACCGTTTCCCTTGATTTGGCCGTGGAGTGCGACGGCGATGGGGCGACTGCGTTTGTATCCGACTTGTGGTTCTTCGAGGACGCGGAGGCGGATGGTGTTTTTGCCTTTTTTGAGGATAGGGGCGATGCCGTAGCCATGAAGCTGTTCGCCACCGCGCTCGCGCAGGACGTTGGGTGGGATGCGCCACCATCCTTCTTCGAGGACTCCGTATGGGTCGAAGGTTGTGCCGCGGGGTTCGTCTGGATCGCGACGGTCGTCGGTGAGTTCTCCGGGTTTGGTAGCGGCTTCGCGTTCGCGAGTTCGGTTCATGGTGTTTTCGGCGACGCGGAAGTTGTTGACGGTTGGGTCGCCGTGGCGGGGGTTGGTGAAGCGGTAGCCGACGAGGGCTTCGGCAGTTTCATCGGGGTCGAGGAGGGTGGGGAAGACTTCGAGAGGGCGGCGACCGCGCCATTTGACCATCCAGCCGCCTTCGCCGAGTCCGCGACCGGCGCGACTGGGTGGTTGGATGGGGACGTCGTTGACGTAGAGCATGTAGGGGGCCCGGGAGGCGACTTTGACCCAAGCGTCATCAATGCCGTCTTCCTGGTTCCATTCGTAGACGAAGTCCTGGCCGGTGACGTTGGAGCCTTTGTGGGCGAGTCCGGAGGCGACGAGCCATTGGCCTTGGAAGGTGGTTTCGAACATGCCGCGAGGCACGAAGGTGAGAGGGGTACCTGAGAAGCGGCGGCCGCGGATGGCGTTGTCCCACGGGTCGAGGGGGCGCTCTGTTCGGGTCCATTCGCGTTGGCCCATGTTTTTGGGGACGGGTTCACCTTTCCAGGCTTCATTGGAGCGGATGGGGATGAGGGTGCCGTCTTCGAGTTCGATGAGGCCGCTCAGGCAGAAAGCGACACCGGTCCAGCGGCCGATGGTTTCAACGCTGATGGAGTTTTTTCCGGCGGTCAGGAATTTGCGGATATCGAAAAAGACGGGGAGGCGATGGTTTTCGTGGCTGGTCCATTGGTATTCGCGCGGGAAGTTGTAGGCGATGGAAGGGTTGCTGGTGACAGACCATTGTCCTGCGGCGTTGAGGCCGTTGTTGAAGGCGCGAGTGGAGCGCCAGTAGGTGAAAGCGCCGACGGGGTTGCTGTTGACGGTGAGCTCGAAGCCACCTTCAGAAGCGACGACGACCCAGGCGTGTTTGATTTTTCCGGGGAGGAAGAGGTCCTTGCGGAAGCAGCCGGTACGCTGGGTGTCGTCTTTGACGCGGATCCAGAAAGCATCTGGGGGGAAAGAGTAGGGTCTGCCGTGTGGTTCGGAAGTGTTGAAGGCTGCTCCGAGTAGCCAGACGAGAGCTGCAATGCTGGCTGCGAGTGAGGCGGCGAAGGAAAGGCGTTTGGCGAGCTTCCGTCTCATAGGCCTTTGGATTCACGGCGAGCTTCGGCGGCGAGGAGCGGGTTACCGGAGACGAGTTCGCCTTGGGAGAGTATGAGGTTGGAGGTGGAAATGACGCCTCGTTTATTTTTTCGGAGGAAGGGGGCGTAGAGTTCTTTGATTTCATGAGCGCAACGGCGGTTGGTTTCGATATCGGCCGTTTGGAGGGCGGTGAGTTGGAGGTGGAAGCGAGCTTGGATAGCGGCGGGTTCGACGTCGCAGAGGTGTTGGAATTGGCTTTTGGCTTCGCTGAGACGGCCCGAGTTGAAGTCGTCGATGGTGACCCGCATCCAAGAGCGAGAGAGTTCGCGTTGGAGGGAACGCGGCATGATGGTGCGCCGGAGTTCGAGTTCGTAGAGGAGTTCTTTGGCTCTTGAGCCGTAGCCTTCGTTTTCGAGTTTCCAGACGCGGTAGAGGTCGGCGGTCGAGGTTTTGAGAGCGAGGAGGGTTTCCATGCGTCCTTGTTGGAGAATGACGGTGGAATCGAACGCGAGAGAGGGCATCCAGCGTTTGGCTATTTCGAGCTGGCTGAGGCAGGCGTTGTATTGTCCCTGGAGGGCGGCATTTTTTGAGGCACGGAGAGCGGAGCTGGCTTTGAGGACGGGAAGGAGTCCGGCGCATGCAACAAGGGTGCAGCTGAGGATGAGGACGATGAATCCGCGTTTGAGGAGGATGCGGCGGACTTTGCCGGAGAGGTGTTTCAGCCAGCCGAAGGAGCCGAGGGCGATGGCGCCAACGCCCAGCCAAGCAGCGAACCAGCCTGTGCCGGCGAATTGTGAGAAGGCAGGGTTGAGGCCGAACCACCAGATGACTTCGGGGATTTCTTCGATGCCGAGGGTGGTGAGTTTATCCATGGGAGCACGGAAGGCGGCGAGGAGCAGGGGCGGGTCCTGCATGTTGACTTGAAGTTGGGCTTCGTTGTAGCGTTCCGAGTGGGCACGAAAGACATCGCCGCCGAGCCAAGTGAGGTTGTCGTGTTGTTGTTGAAGCCAGGCAGCGTCACCGGAGGTGTTGGCGTCTTGGACAATGACCCATTGAGGGTACCACCAGAGGAGGGGTAGGATTCCGATTGCCCAGAGGAAGGAGCCGCTGAGCATGTCTTGCCAGCCGCGACGAAAGCATTGAACGGCCAAGAGAAGGACGAGAACGACGAGGGCGATGAAGAGTCCGAGGCGGAAGGTGCGAGTGACGGCGACATCGCGGGTGATGAGTTCTCCGGTTTGGTCGACACTGGTTGGGAGGACAAACCACGGGGACTTGAGGGCTACGGCAAGAAGCAGGAAGCCGAGGAGGAAGGTGGCGAGGGCGGCGGTTCTAGCCATCTTTTTCGTAGTCGAATTCGCGGGTTTCGGTGATCTCGATTTTGTCGGCCTCGCGGAGGACCCATTGGCCTTCGATGATGACTTCTTCGCCAGGTTCGATGCCGACGAGGATTTCGGCGGCGAAGTCGTCAACGATGCCGACTTTGACTTCGCGGGCTTCCCAGTTTCCGTCCTTGGTTGCGAGGTAGACGATTCCAGAGCCTGCTGAAATGGAGAGGAGGGCGGAGCGAGGGATGGCGGTGTTGCGGCGGGAAACGGTGAGGCGCCCGAAGCCGGTCATGCCCATTGCGACGGGACGGTTGTCGGGGACTTCGGTGAAGTTGAGCTGGGCCTTGAAGGTGGCCGCCCATTCGGGGGCACCGGAGCCGCGAGGGCGGAGTGGGCGAGAGATTTCGGGGCCACCTTCGTTGAAGCTTACGACGGGTGTGATGCGGTCGACTTCGGCATTGAAGGTCATGCCGGGGTAGGCTTCGAGGCGGACTTCACCTTTGAGTCCAGGTTTGACAAAGTAGAAGTCAGATTGGTCGAAGAATGTTTCGAACCAGAGGTTTTTGACGACGACGAAGCCTGGTTTTCCGGGGTCGGGGTTGTATTCGCCGTCTTTGATGAGAACGCGTTCGACGATGCCGTCGATGGGGGAACGAACGACGTAGTTTTCGAGTTCGAGGGTGCGGTGGAGGACGGCTTCTTTGGCATCAGCGACGGCGTTGCGTGCGATTTGGAGGGATTTGGTAACGCCTTGTTCGGCCATGGCGATGCGGAGTTTGGCTTCGCTGTAGGCTTGTTCGGCGCCAGCGAATTCGCGTTCGGCATCTACGAGGGCGACTTTGGAGACGACGCCTTTTTCGAAGGCACGGCGATAACGTGCGACCTTATCGCGAGCGAGTTCGATGCGGGCGCTTTCAGCCTTGAGGTTGACTTGTTCCATCTTTGGTCGTTCCTGGGCGAGGACGTAAGCAGAGCCGGCGATCACGCGGGCCAGTTCGTTTTCAGCAGTGGAGACGGCGAGTTTGGCGCTTTTGAGTTTTATTTGTGCGATTTCGTCGTCGAGGACGGCCATGATGTCGCCTTTATTGACGCGGTCGCCTTCCTTGAAGTTGACCTTCAGGATGCTGGTGAGAGGGATGACGGGAACGAGCACCGGGTCGCTTGCGGCAAGTCCTTCACCCATGATGTGTCTTTCGAAGGTGCGCTCGCCAGCGGGAGCGACCACGGCGGGAAGAGGTTTACCGAGTTTCCGCATCATTGCGGGATAGCCGAGGCCTGAAGAGTAGAATTTTGTGTTCGGGCTCAGGTATTGGGGAAAGAGAATGTACCAGCCAACGGCGAGGATGAAGACGCCGAGGATTAGGCCAGAGATGAGAAGGCCCCGATTTTCGCGGATGAGGCTGATGAGAAGGGGCCAAAGACTTGCGACGCGCTTTTTGACCAACGAGAAGCGAGTGGCTTTTTCGGGAGCTGGATCTTCGGTTTTGGGCACAAAATCGCGCGAGATTTGCTAACATTAAAAGTTAGCTTTCGTTAGCAGGCTTATTTGTCCCGAATGATTGAGCCAGTTCTATTTTTGCCATTAGCGGCAAAGGATGTCAGAAATAGATAGAGAAGGGTCTGTCTTGTTTTTGTTGAGCCGCGTTAAGTCCTCATTTTGAGACGGTCACGATTTTCGCTGGTTGAAGGCGATGAGAGGAGGGGCGGTGTTTTTTTGCTCTCAAGCAAGACCGTCCAAGAGTCGGGGGGAGGTGTCTTGGACGGTCTTGTCTGCTTGAGAAAGGGTGATTAAAGCAGATTAAAAGCTCGAAAGACGCGGTGTGGTTTTTTGGGAGAGCGTTCGAGGAATGAGGTGGACGAAGCTAGGAAAAGGCTAAGTAATTCTACGGCTATTTGTAAGGCTCTCCAGATGACAGCGATTGCGATTCCGGCGTCGAGACTTCCGTAGGCAGCAAGCATGGCAGCGAGTGCGGCTTCGCGAACGCCAATGCCTCCGGGAACTCCGATTGCGAAGAAGCCGACAAGCCAGGCGGCTCCTCCGATGCCGATGGCAGCGATGATGGGGAGTTCCACTCCGGGGACTGCGTTGGCGACTAGTGAGAAGAGAACGCCGTTGGCCAGGCAGAGAGCGGAATATGCGGCGAGAGCCTTGAGACCTTCCTTGGGACGGAGGGTTTGAAAGGGATTGGCGTCCTGAAAGTCCTTCAGTTTGGAAATTATTTTTTTCCGAAGAGCGAAGGCGCATCCGAGTACGAGAATTATCGTACTGAAACCGATTGCGAGGATTGGAAAGAGAGTTTTGTTACCGAAGAATCCCCCGATTGCATCGAGAGCCATTCCGAGGAGAGGAGTGGCGAAGAGAGCGAGAGCAGCGATGCTCCAGGCGAGGATCGTGAGAGAGAGTTCGACTACGAGGCTCGCCGAGGCCTTCACTTTTCCTATGCCCAGTTCCGCAGCGTTCACGACTCGGGAGCCGTAGCCCCAAATTCCGCCGGGGAGCCAGCGAAGGGCTTCGCTTTGTAACCAGATACGTGAGGTCTTCAAGAAGGGGGTGGGTTGGCCCATCGCACTTAATACGAGGGACCAGACACCTGCGTTGGTGATTTGATAGGCGAGGAGCCCGACAGCTGCGGCCCAAAGTAGAGTGGGATTGGCTCCCAGCAGTGCTGGCTTGATTTCAGGCCAGCGTGTTACCAGGGCTGCAACTGCCAGACTCATACCCAATACCAACAGAGAAGTCTTGATGACCTTTTTCATGTTTGTGGTCGGAAAGGTGTTAGATGGCTTCGGGGAGAGAGTTGGCAACGGTCTCTTGTGGGGCTTCTGAAGCGGGAGCCGCTTTGCCGAGGAGATCGAGGTAGATCTCGGAGACTTGTTTGGTGATTCGATTCCAGTCGAAGAACTTCTGGACGTGGTTGAATCCTCCCTCACCTAGTCGTTGAGCCAGAGCGGGGTCTTCGAGGACGCGTATGATGGCGGAAGCGAGAGCTGCTTCATCTTTTTCAGGAACGAGAAGTCCGGTTTCGCCATCAATTATGACGTCAATGATGCCCCCGACGCCTGATGCGACGACTGCTTTGCGGTGAGCGAGAGCTTCGATGAGGACGACGCCTAGTCCTTCGGTGTCGCCTTTGTCGTCAAAGATAGCGGGGTGGACGTAGAGGTCACTTGTTTCGTAAAGTTCGGCGAGTTCTTCATCGCTCACAAAGCCGGCGAAGCGGACGGTGTTGTCGAGACCGAGTTTGGTTGTGAGAGCTTGCCATTCTGCCTTGCGATCTCCTTCGCCAGTGATGACGACTTTAACCTGTTTTTGTTCGAGGACGGAGGGGAGGGCCCGCAAAAGGACGTCGATGCCTTTGCGTTGAATGAGACGTCCACAAAACAAGAGAGTGGGGACTTCGGCATCGGCGCTGGGTCGGGATTGTTTGGCTTGTACTGTTGCTCCGTAAGGAGTGATGACGGAATCGCGGCCGCTGAACTTCTTCACTTCGCTTGCGGTATGGGAGCTATTTGCGCAGCAGATGTCTGCCCGCTTGAGCAACCAGCCGAGAACTGTGCGAATGGGCTTGCTGTTTCTTGCAAGGCAGAGCTCAGCGCCGTGACTCATGGCGAGAATTTTGACTCCCAAAAGATACTTCGGGAGAAGGGACCAGATGCCGTGAGGGAAGGGCCAGTGAACGTGAAGAACCTGGATGTTCTTCTTTTTGCACCACCAAAGGATATTGAGAGTTCCGAAGAACAGATAGCTCAACACCATTGCTTTGAAGAAGAGGGTCTTCTTCTTGTTTGGTGCGCCTTCGTCGTGGGTCAGGTTTTCGTGTTGGCTTAAGCCGTAGCGAAAGCGGTTTACTTTGACGCCGTCAATGTGGTGTGAGCCGAGTCCTTTGTAGGCTGGGGCGAAGACTTCGATGTCGAGTCCGCTGTCTTTGAGGCGGCGGATTTGTTCGCGCATCCAAGGAACCTGAGGGTCGTCCGTGCTGCGTGCATATGTGGAGGTGACAACTCCGATGCGGAGTGGGCTACTCGTTTTCATGGTCGTGGGAATGTGACTACCGGAGGGAATGGTAGGGGTGTACTGCTATGCAAATTGAGGTTTGCGGTCACGGGTGGCGACTTCGGTCGGCTCGACCCACTCGAAGTCCGGTTCTTCGGTCACTTCAGCGTCAGCGCTCTCGACTTTTTCGGAGATGGGAAGAGGGCGTTCTGTTTTCATGGAGTTGTAGACCCGGTGTTCGAGAGCAAGTCCTTGCATGAGGACGACGAAACCTGAAGTCATGCAGATGACGGCGGTGGCTAAAAGGATGCTGCCGATGCCGAAGAATCCGAGGCAGACAGCCGCAGCCACGATTTGGGCGAGTCCAAGTGCCATGAGACCAAAGGCGGCCTTGCCGGCGAAGTGCATGGGACAATCCTGGAAGCGCTTGAGGAAGCTGACGGTGGTCATATCCATGACGCCGATGGCGATGCGTCCCCAACCGTATTTGCTGACGCCGAAACGGCGTGGGTGATGCTGGACGACGATTTCCCCAGTTTTGTATCCTTCGAAGGAAGCGAGCGAAGGGACCATGCGATGCATGTCGCCATACATGGGGAGCGATTTGACGACCGAGCGTCGGTAAGCTTTGAATCCGCAGTTGTGGTCGTGGAGTTTGACATCGACGAGCTTGCTCAAAGCGGCGTTGAAGACACGGCTGGGGAGAACTTTGTGCCAGGGGTCGAAGCGCTTTTGCTTGTATCCGGAGACGATATCGAAGCCTTCTTCTAGCTTGGCAATGAAACGGGGGATTTCGAGGGGATCGTCCTGAAGGTCGGCGTCCATGGTGAAAACGATTGCGCCTTTGGCTTCGCGATAACCGAGTGCGAGGGCGTCCGCTTTTCCACGATTGTGGCGGAAGCGGAGGGCACGCACGTGCTCGGGGTTACGGAGGGCAAGACCGCGCATGATGTTCCAAGTGGAATCAGAGGAACCGTCGTCGATCATAATCACTTCCCAAGTGGAGGTGATGTTTTGCGCCTGCGAGCGAATTCCCTCAAAGAGGGTTTCTAATGTCTTTTCTTCATTCATTGCAGGAACGATGAAGGAAAGCGATTCGGCTTTGGGGCCGGAGTTTTCAAGAACCGTGAACGATTGGTCGGTGACTTTCATTTTGATACTGGAGTGACTAGTTGGTCACTCAAATCTAAATATAAAATCTAGTATTTGGTGAACGTTAGAAATACTAACAAATTAACCTATATTAACAAGAGGTAATTTGAAAAATACTGAACTTTCAACCCGAAGAATTGTCTTATTTTCTAAACAAAATGGCAAAGCACGGATAATCAGGGACTTATGACACTAAAATTTTTTGATGGAGATAGCAGGATTTCGTTTGAGCGGCGGTCTTGGGCAAATTTGTAGCTTTTTCGGGCCGATTTGGCTGATTTCTGCAAACGCTCGTGCTGGTTTTTCAGAAATGTGAGCTTGAGTGGGGGTTGGTTGGGGTTTTGGAAGGGATGAGAGCTGGTTGGGTGGCGAGAATTCGGGGAAGTGAGGGAATTGGATTGTTCTAAACTACTATCAATCAGTGCTTTTTTGAGAATAGACAATTTGTTATTCGGTTTATTTAACTTTGACAGTAGGTTGTTTTTTCCGTGTTCCTAACGAATTAGCGGTAAGACTCGAAGTGGTGTGCTGCAGTCCCCCATTTCGAGGCCTTGTATGGGTTACCATACCGCTTTGGCTTGCGGGAGGAGGCTGCACGGTAGGGCCAGACTACGAAGAACCAGTTTTGGATGCCCCAGATGCCTGGACGAGGGCTATCGAGCATGATTTGTCGCATCCTTTGACGGGGGCGCAGCAGTGGTGGCTGCAATTCAATGATCCCACTCTGAATGCGTTGATTCGACGTGCGCGGGAAGCGAGTCCGAACATACGGATTGCGCGGAAGCGAATTGAACAGGCTTGGTATCAGCGGGGGGTGTTGGCGGCTTCGTTTTATCCCCATGTTGATGCGACTGGTCGTGATGAGTTTGGGATGGGTGGTTTTTCGACGGATGGAATTCGGATTGATCCCTTTGAGTCGAATCGGACATTCGGACAGATCGATTATGGGTGGGAGATTGATTTGTTTGGGCGGGTCAAGCGGTCGGTACAGGCTACGGAAGCTGAATGGCAGGCGAGGTATGAGGGTTTGCGGGATGCGCAAGTGTTTATCAGTGCAGAGGTGGCGATCACTTACATTGCGATGCGAACGATGGAGAAGCGTTTGGAGGTTGCAATTGAGGGGACGGAGAACTTTCGGAAGATCCGTGATTTGATCCAGATCCGTTATGACGAGGGGATTTCTGCGCGTTCTGAGATCGAAGAGGCGAAAGGTCGATACAATACGACGTTGGGGGAGATTCCGCGTTTGCAAAAAGAGCTAAAGCTCTTGGAGAACAAGCTTGCGCAGCTTCTGGCTTATCATCCGGGGCAATTGGATGCGATTGTTGGGCCAGGTCGCATTCCAGTTCCTCCTACGAGAGTTGCGGCGGGTGTTCCTGCCAACCTCATTCGTTCCCGACCGGATGTGAGGCGAGCGGAGCGCAAGATTGCCTCGCAGAATGAGACGATTGGGTTTCATGTGGCGCGGTTGTATCCGGCTTTTTCCATCAGTGGTGCGATCACTTATGAGGCGATTACGCGGGGAGGGGTGTTGGACCTGCTGCGCCGTGTGATTGGGATTGGGTGGACTCTTCGGCAGAGAATCTACCATGCTTGCGCGGATCATTATCGAATCAAGGAGCATCAGGCCATTTTGGAGGAGCTCATCATCGAGTATGAGAAGACGTTGATTCAGGCGGTGACTGATGTTGAGGATGCGATGGTGATGTTGAACCGGGAAGGGGAGCGACTTGAGGCCTATGAGCGGGCTTCGGAGGCTCATGGGGAAACCGCTGAGCTCTTATTGGAGGCTTATAAAACGGGTTTGATTGATGTGCGGCGGCTTCTGAATGGTTACGAGGATACTTATCTCACGGATGACGAGAAGTATGCAACCGAGGGTCGCCGAGCAGCTCATGCGGTGAGGCTGTTCAAGGCACTTGGGGGAGGAGAGTTGCCAGCGCCGGAGGAGTTTCCAAAGCCGAGGGGTTTTCCGAGATAAAAAGACACCCGACAGCTCATGAGAACTGCCGGGTGTCGCCCTGCCTTGCCGAAAGAAAAAGTGTGCTCGGTTTGTGCGGTTCGTTTAGTGTCCGGGGACGTAGATTTCGGAGCCGCGCGCGAGAATGGTGGTTGGTTTCAATTTCCAGCCGTTGAGTGCGTTGAGTTGAGAGGGGGAAGATTGGTGAGCGGTGGCGAGGTCGCTGAAGGAGATTTCTTTGTCGACCATGACGGAGGCGATGCGTCGTGGGGCTTTGACGGGAGCCTCGTTGAAGATGTCTTCAAGAATGTCTCCGCGTTCTTTGCGGAGAACGAGGTCGGACTGGGTGTTTTCGGGAAGAGTTTGTTCTTTTTCTGCGGCTTCCTCAGGAGCGGGTGCGGGAGCGGTTGCTTCTTCGACGGCTGGAGGAAGGGGGGAAGGTTTGGCTTCGGCAAGCGTCTTGACGGGCTTTTTCTCGGCAGGTTTCTCGGTTTCTTTGGGTGTGGTCTTGGCATTGCCGGAGAGGATGAGGCTTTGTCCGGGGGCCAGTTTATTGGGGTTGATGCCGGGGTTGAGTTTGGTGAGTTTTGAGACTGAGAGGCCGTTTTTGCGGGCGATGGCGTAGAGGGTTTCGCCGGGCATGACGGTGTGGGTGCCTTTGCTAGCAGTGGGGGCTGGTTTGGTGGCGACGGGTTTGGTGGCGGCGGAGAGTTTGAGGGTTTGGCCGATGCGGAGTTTGGTGGGGTCCTTGATGCCGTTGATGGCCATTATGGTGGAGACCTTGGTGCCGGTGCGGCGGGCGATGGCGGAGA
>JBCCZX010000048.1:0-17732 GCA_039186735.1 Verrucomicrobiota bacterium
CCGGCAAACTCCAACCCGAACCCTCCAAATACCGCTTCGACGTCTTCACCAACTCCAACGCCCGCAACATCTCCCGCTCCTGCAAAACCTCCCCCGAACGAATCCTCCCCGCCTCCCGCTCGCCCGCCGATATCACCGGCAAATCCTCCACCGCTTCCCCCATCGCTGGCGACGCCCGGAAACAAAACCCCTCCGCATCCACCAACACCCCCCGATAAAAATCCCGCCCTCGCACCCGGTGCCGCGGACTATCCAACCACGCCACCGGCACCCGCTCCTCAATCGAAATCCGCACCACGTTCGGCAAACGCCGCGTCGCCCGCACCCGCTTCACTTCCGGCAAAGCCGCCAGCTTCTCCTCCAGCTCACTCAACTTGAATGCAAAAATACTCGCCTTCGGATCCAATCCCGTCACCTCCACCACCCGCGCCAAATTCATCAACTCCGGCTCCTCCTCCCCATCCCACTGCCGCAAGTCCACCAACTTCAAGTTGAACTCCGGATTCTCCAAAAACACCTTTTCCAAGGCCTGCTTCCCAAAAAATCCCCCCACCCCCAGCACCACCAAAAAGATCCCATACTTCGCAAACCTCATCCCCGCCCGCTTCGTCTCACACCACAACACCCGCCCCGATCGCGGCTTCAAGTCCACCTTCCGCGGACCCATCGCTCTCTTCTTGTATCGACTCGTTTTTCGGCGCGGCATCGGTTCACTCGGTCACCCCCGCAAGGCCAACGAGATCTCCGCAATCCGACGACACAAGGCCCCGAATGAAATGCCCGCCGCTCCTGCACTCATCGGCAGCAAACTCGACGCGGTCATCCCCGGAATAGTATTGGCTTCTAAAACGTAAGGTTTCCTTAAGGAATTTAGCAGAACATCGACCCGCGAGTAAACCCCAATTCCCAAGGACTTGTGCGCCGCCACCGCTGCCGCCTGCACTGCCGCCGTCGCTTCCTCTCCAATTTCCGCCGGACAGGCATACTGACTCCCCGTCTCCTGCCCGCTCAACCACGGGTATTTCGTCGCAAAATCATAACTCCCCCCCTCCGGCGGAACAATCTCCACCACCGGCATCGCCTCCCCCTCCAAAATCCCCACCGTCAACTCCCGCCCCTCCACAAACTCCTCAATCAGAAGATCATCCGAAAACTTCGCCCCCGCCTCAATCGCCGCCAAAGCCTCCTCCTCACTCTTCACAATCTGAATCCCCACACTGCTCCCCTCCCGCGGCGGCTTCACCACAAACGGCACCGGAATCTCCGGCAAACGCACCCCCCCACTCACATCCAACACCTCCGACTGCGGCGTCGGCACCCCCTCCCGCAAAAACACCTCCTTGCTCAAGGCCTTGTCGAACGCCACCCGACTATCCTCCCGCCCCGCACCCGTATACGGCACCCCCTTCTCCTCCAAGTAAGCCTGCAAACCCCCATCCTCCCCAAAAGTCCCGTGAATCACGTTAAACGCCAACCCCACCCCCGCCGGAATCTCCGGCTCTCGATCCACCACATCCACCCCCATCGCCTTCAAGCCTTCCCCCTCCAACGCCTCCACCACCGCCTTCCCAGACGCCAAAGACACCTCCCGCTCCGAACCCGGTCCCCCCATCAACACCGCAATCAAAATCGACTCATCCATCACTTCCAAAAATTCAGTCTCTCCTCTCAAGCGATGTCGAGGGCACAGTGTTTTCTAAATCATCTCCCACCCCACCTCCCCCCCACGACCTTCAGTCACTTAATCTCCATCCCCGTCTGCGCATACACCCACTTCTCCAGCTCCCCATCCTGAAACAGCGCCTTCGCCTGCAGAATCTTCTTCCCTAAAATCGTCTCCTCCTCATACGCCGCCAATCCCACCTGATACTCCTCCCCGTCAAACATCTCCCGCTCCGAAGCCTTCCAACCCTGCACCTGCTCAAAATTGAACTCCTGAATCGTCCCCCCCTTCAAATGCTCCTGCATCGCCGCCACAATCTGCTCATCCGTTAACACCTTCGGCCCCTCTGGCTCCGGCTCCGGTTTGGGCGCAGGCTCCTCCATCACCGGCTCGGGAACTGCCTCCGGCTCCACTTGCGCCACCTGCGGTTCCGGCTTCGGCTCCGGTTGCGGCTTCGGCTGATTCTCCGGCACCTTCGCGAACCCCTGCGTCTCCTGCACCAACTTCTGCCGCGCGGCCACCCGCTTCTTGGCCACCTCTTCCGCCAACGTCGTCTTGTCCAATCCAATTGCCCCCTCCAGACTCTGCGCCAGCGGCGACGTCACCACCAAATCCTCCCCCTCTATCCTCAAGGGCCGCACCGAACTCCCCACATCCAAAACCACCGCTTCCAAGCCCCGCTCATTCGTCAAGATCACCTCTCCCAAAACCTTCACCTTCTCCGGAAAATCCTCCTCCTTCAAATTCCCCAAATCCACCTCCTCCACCACATTCCCATACGGCGTCTTCACCGTAATCCGCTTCACCCCATCAGCCGCCTCTTCCCCCTTCACCGGCAACAAAGTCGGCTTCAACGACGGATACATCGCCTGACCCAAAAAAAAGGCCCCAATCACCATCAACCCGTAGAAAACAAACTTCATACCGCGCTCTGCTCCCTTCTAAAACGCCACAGATCTCCCTTTATTCGCAAGACTTCCCCAAAAATTCCCAGTCACCCACAACCGGAGCGCGGACTTCAGCCCGCCCCAGAGCACCCCGCCAAATCACTCGGAAACCCAAATCCAACACCTCAAAATTCACCAAACCCTCGCACCTTTGTGTCTTCGCGCGATGCATAAACCCAACCCAAAAAAACTCAGCGTCTCAGCGCGAGATCCAAAAACGCAAACCCCAAACCCCAACACTGCTAAGAGACAAATCTGCGAAATCTGCGACCAAACCACACAGCCCCGAGCCCCAACCCAAGAAACCCAAAATCAAAACTCTGCGAACCTCCGTGCCTCCGAGCCTCTGCGTCAAAACACACAGAACCCCGCCACAACTCCCAGCTATCCTGCTCATCCTGTCCATCCATGTTCCCTCCCCAAAAAATCTTCACTCCTTCGCAGCCCCACCCCCCAAAGCACCCCGCATCCAAAGTTCCTTCTGTGAATTCTGTGCCTTCTGTGGCCAAAAAAAGTCCATGACACCTGCCGACCAACCCAACCGTCTCTTCCTCCTCGACGGCATGGCCCTCGTCTACCGCGCCCACTTCGCCCTCATCCGCAACCCCATCATCAACTCCAAAGGCACCAACACCTCCGCTCTCTTCGGCTTCACCAACACCCTCCTTTCCATCATCCAAAACGAGCAACCCACTCACCTCGCCGTCGCCTGGGACACCTCCGCCCCCACCCCCCGTCACGACAAATTCCCCGACTACAAGGCCAACCGTGACGAAATGCCCGACGAACTCCGCACCGCCATCCCCCACTGCAAGACCCTCTGCCAGGCCTTCCAAATTCCCCTCCTCGAAATCGATGGCTACGAAGCCGACGACCTCATCGGCACCCTCGCCAAAACCGCCGACGCCGCTGGCGACTACCACACCTTCATGGTCACCCCCGACAAAGACTTCGCCCAACTCATCTCCCCCACAACCACCATGTGGAAACCCGGACGTAAGGGCTCCGACTCCGAAGCCATCACCCTCGACAAGCTCGAAGAAATCTGGGGCGTCAAAGAACCCCACCAAATCATCGACCTCCTCGGACTCATGGGTGACACCGCCGACAACATCCCCGGCGTCCCCGGCATCGGACCCAAAACCGCCGTCAAACTCATCGCCCAATTCGGCTCCGTCGAGAGCCTACTAGAAAACACCTCGCAACTGAAGGGGAAGCAAAAGGAAAAAGTCGAAGACAACAAAGCCAACGCCCTCCTCTCCAAAGACCTCGCTACCATCATCACCGACGCCCCTCTCGAAACCACCTTCGACGACCTCCTCCTCACCCCAGCCGACCAACGCGACAACGACGCCATCCAAGCCCTCTTCGCCGAAAACGAATTCAAATCCCTCACCAAACGCCTCTTCGGATCAGACCAAACCCCCAACCCGACAACCCCAAACAAAGACTCTGCGAAACTCAGCGACTCTGAGTCTCTGCGTCAAAACACCGCTAATCAGGAAACAGAACTCCAAAACTACCAAACCTCCAACGCCACCTACATCCTGGTCGACACCCCCAAAAAAGAAAAAGACCTCTTCGCCGCCCTCAAAAAAGCCCCCAGCTACTGCTTCGACCTCGAAACCACCTCCCTCGACCGCTTCACCGCCGACATCCTCGGCATCGCCTTCGCCATCGAGCCCGGCACCGCCTACTACCTTCCCTACAACCAAGTTCATCACCCCACCCTGCAAGAAATCTTCGCCCTCCCTGCCGAAAAGATCGGCCACAACCTCAAGTTCGACCTCCACATCCTCAACAGTCACGGAATCCAAGTCGCCGGCCCCTTCCTCGACACCATGCTTGTCCACGCCCTCCTCTACCCCGAGCAGCGCCACACCATGGACCGGCTCGCCGAAAACCTCCTCAACTACCAAACCATCAAACTCACCGACCTCACAAACCCCGATTGGAACGCGAGCGACACGCTCGCCCCACAGAATCCAGCCACATCCCAAGAAAACTCAAAAAACAACACAGACTCCAACTCTGCGAACCTCAGCGACTCGGAGTCTCTGCGTCAAAAAACCACAACCCAAGAAAACCAAACCGGCGACCTCTTCGCCCTCGCCGAAGCCAACGAGAAAAAACCGAGAACCAAAAAGGCCAAAGGCAAAAAAGCCGAACTCGACATGAAGGCCATCCCCCTCGAAGCCCTCGCCACCTACGCCGCCGAAGATGCCGACATCACCCTTCAACTCGCCCATCACCTCCGTCCCCTGTTAGAAGAAAACAAACTGACCGAAGTCTACACCGACATCGAAGCCCCCCTCCTCCCTGTCCTCGTCCAAATGGAATCCGAAGGCATCGGCTTCGCCCCCGAACTCCTCGCCGAAGTCGGAGCTGATCTCGAAAATCGCATTCACGATCTCTCCGCCAAGATCAACGCCGAAGCCGGCCAGGAAGACCTCAATCTCAACTCGCCCAAACAACTCGGCGAAGTCCTCTTCGACAAACTCAAGCTCGTCGAAAAGCCCAAGAAAACCAAAACCGGCCAATACAAAACCGACGAACAAACCCTCACCCTCCTCGCCCCCGAACACCCCATCGTCGCCAACATCCTCCAATACCGTCAGGCCACCAAACTCAAGTCCACCTACATCGACACCCTCCCCAACGACGTCGCCCCTCACGACAACCGCATCCACACCCACCTCCACCAACACATCGCCGCCACCGGCCGCATGGCCAGCAGCGACCCCAACCTCCAAAACATCCCCATCCGCACCGACCTCGGCCGCGAAATCCGCAAAGCCTTCGTCCCCCGCCAAAACGGTAGGGCTGACCGGCCTCGGTCCGCCACCCCACAGACTCCAGCCACAACCCAAGAAACCCAAAAAACCACAACCCAAGAAAATCTGCGTAAATCTGCGAAATCTGCGGTTCAAAACACACAGAATCCAGCCACAACCCCCAGCCATCCTGCTCATCCTGTCCATCCATGTTCCAATTTTACACTGTTAGCCGCCGACTACTCCCAAATCGAACTCCGCATCATGGCCGCCCTCTCCGGCGACCCCGGCATGATTTCCGCCTTCCAAAACGACGAAGACATCCACACCGCCACCGCCGCCAAAGTCTACGGCATATCCAGTAGCGACGTCACCGCAGACCACCGCCGCACTGCCAAGATGGTCAACTTCGGCATCATCTACGGCATCTCCGCCTTCGGACTCAGCCAACGCCTCGGCATTCCACGCGGCGAAGCCTCCGAAATCATCAAAGCCTACTGGGAACAATACCCCAAAATCAAAGACTTCATGGACACCACCATCGAGTCCGCCAAAGAACACGGCTACGTCCAAACCCTCTCCGGCCGCCGCCGCCGCTTCCCCGACATCAAAAGCGGCAACCCCACCGTGCGAGGCAACGCCGAACGCGCCGCCATCAACACCCCCATCCAAGGCACCGCCGCCGACATGATCAAACTCGCCATGATCCAAGTCGACCAACTCCTTTACGAGGAAAAGGCAGAAACCCGTATGCTCTTGCAGGTTCATGATGAACTCTTATTCGATTTGGCAAAGGAAGAGTCAGACGCCCTAACCCCGAAGATCGTCGCCAAAATGGAATCTGCATTGGAACTACCGAATGACGTTCCAATCAAGGTAGAGATAGGAACAGGAAACACATGGCTCGAAGCCCACTAAAACCACCTTGGCCTTCGAAGCCTTGGCGAAGGAGGCTGGAAACCGCCCTCGAACTCCCAATGGACGTGCCAGTTCGAGTCGTCGCCGGAACAGAAACAACCTGACTCAAGGCGCACTGATATTAGGCCTGATTTTCAAGCAAAGTCGCTGCCTCAATTAGCTCTCGCCTAATCTCAGCAAATTTTTCGTAACCAAATTCATCGCTGCCGCGACTATCGTTGAAAACCATAACTCCTCTTTCCTCATCATATTCGGCTTCGGAATGAGCCATTCGATTTCTTAAGTCTTGAAGTTTCTTTAACAACCCAGACTCACCAAGCGCTCCCCGCATGTCTTCTCCGTCAATAAACTCCCTCAACTTAATCCTAATTAAATTAAATTCACTCAATCTATAATCTCCAAAGACTTGCGAAGGACAACTCTTTGCCAAAACTCTTTCCTTGGTAGATTCTCCTCTCGCTACAGCTTTTCTCCCTATTTGCGCCAATATATTTTCCTTGTTCTCATCATCAAGATTACTTGAACGACTAACCAAAATCGCTCTCATCCGCCTTTCAAGTTTGCAAATCTCATCAATAACCATCCCTCTCATATTGTTCATATCGCAGACTTTTTGGATATGATCTTCGATTATCAACCTCAACTCATCGTAAAGCTCAGTCCTGTTAACTGGATATACTGCGTCAACTCCCTGCTGGTAAAGTATCTCACGAAGCTCGCTTGTCTCTTTACCGCTATAGAAAGCCATTTCAGCTCTAATTGTCTCTCTAAGCTTACCTGCTATTTCGTGGCCAGCAGGGCCTTCACCCATGTCAAAATCGCACAATATCAAATCGTAGCTGCAGTAGTCCTGCAGTCTTTTACCCAACTCGGCCACCTCTTCAAACGAAATTGACTCCTTAAAATCAACATCAAGCCTAAATCCTAGTGACTCCAAATACCTCTTTAATCGAAACACATCATTGCCAACTTTTTCGGGTCTGTCTTCAAACCAAAGAACCTTGTATGCAATTTTCATTTATCAGGAATCTCCATCTCGACAGCGAAACCATCCGCATAATATTTATCCACCTTGATTGAACCACCAAGTTCTTCAACGAACTTCTTGCAGAAATTCAAACCAATCCCAGAACCATCAGTTGTTGTATACCCCCTCTCGAAGACTAATTCTGGCTTCTTGATTTTTTGAGACAACCCTCGACCATTATCCTCAACCCTAACAGTCAAAACACCCTGCTTTTTTGAAAAGCTTACTTTAAGCGTATTGGCTCTAGCTTTATTCGAATTCGAAATCAGGTTATCTAATACCATCCCACATTCCACTGGAGAAAACGATTTCTTGAATTCAAGACTCTCCCCCTCAATCAAGATATTACGACATCTTCGGGCATATGCTGGCGCAACCACAGTAAGGTGATCGACCATAAAACCAACAATATCATCGTTGAGCTTTCCAGACACCATTTGGAAATTCGCGCGTGTGAGATACCGCGAGGTCACAATAATTTTCTCGATACCTTGCTGAACCTCAAAAAGCGCTTCCCGAACCTCCTTAACAGCAACACTCTTCTTGGCAGCAAGCCTTTCAATCTCATTGAGAACTGCAGAGCGTGTGTTACTTATATCGTAGATCATACTATGTATAAATTCCTCAAGCTGCTCTTTGTCACGATTTCCGCCTAGCACCAAAAATTTATTTCTCCTCTTCTGTTCCTCAACTTCCTCTTCAAGCTCTTCTACCTGGGCCTCCGCTTGTTCCCGCGCGGCCAATTCTCTTTCGGCAAAATCAATGGCTTCTTGTTGCTCCCTTTGAAGCTTCTCAAAAACTTTTTGGGCTCTCTTAAGACTAGACTCTAACTTCGGATCGCCAGTTTTTTCAACTATCTCTCTAAGCGGGTTCAGAGTTTCACCGAATTTGTTACTTTTTCGAGCTAGCACGCTAACAAGCTCACGATTGTAATCTATAATCTTAATCTCATCTGATTTCGCCAAGTCCCTAACAAGTTCAATAATACGAGCTTTAGAGTCGTCTAGATGCAGCCTTTCAGGACTTTCATAGTCTTTGTCGAGCTTATCCTTCCAAACCACCCCTACAACATACCTTTCGAAACGTTTTACCAACTTGAGAACAACCTCTTTTACTGCAAGTGCCTCTTCCGTCTCAACCAAGCCTTTGTCACGACTTGAAGACTCACGAAACGCTTCTTCATCTCCATAGACATCAACCCTTCCCATAATGTCCCTATTTCCCAAAAACCTACTATGACCCTGTGCTCGTCTTCGGTCTAACCTCCAATAATCATCTCCATACTCTCCAACCGGAAAGACCTGAAAATCATTCCTGAAAAGAAACAAAGAGCCAAAATCAAGAGATCTCAAGCCCATACGCCTTGCAAAAGTTTGCTTCGCGGCTCTATTCAAGTAATACATCGTAATTTTAAGACCGCTTTTTTGGAGTATCCCTAGTTCGGGCCAAGACTTTTCTTCGATCTCATAGATCAACTCGCCTCTATCCCGCAATTCTGTTTTTAATTTTCCGTTTGCATACAAGCTTAATGAAATACGAGAAGTCTTCTTTTCGAGAAGATCTAGAATATCATTTTCGACGGCACCATTAACCTTCAGTTCATCTGATTTACCCGCTTGTCGGTCTTGCGATTTTTCTCGTTCGCAGCGTAACCTTATCTTTACGCTACTTTTTTCACCTCCGAACGGATTGATCAATTTTCCCAAGCTTGACTTGAGTTTGAGAAGTTTTTCCCTAGTCCAGTTTTCCTCATTACGAAGGCCGCTAATACAGATTGCCACTCCTGACTCAAGTTCTCCAATACCGGCCGGGAGTTGTAAAACTTTACCGAAACTCTGGTAAACGGAAACGTCATCGAACTCTTTTTTTGAGTCCTCTTCAAAAAGATCCCAATCAACCCTCAACTTTACTATTCTCGACGATGATTGATGTTTAGCCTGTATAAGCAGATGTTTACCTAGCCTGTCACAGGAGAACCTACCAACTCCTTTATTGCCAGCGTAAGTCTTCTCGTATTCGTCTTCTACGCCTTCTCTCTTTGCAGAATAGCCAAGAAAAAGCCACTTCTGCTTAAGGTCCCTAAGCGTCATTCCTTTCCCATCATCAACAATCCAGATTGCTGGAGTCTCCGCTTCCAAATCGAACACGACATCAATTTTTTTTGCAAATGCATCAATCGAGTTTTTGACCAATTCGAAAATTGCAACAAAATCGCTTGTTATAAGGTCCTTTCCTACAATGGATTTTAAATAGGAACTTACTTTAAAATGTAATTCTTGCTCAGCCATGAAGTCTCACTTCAAAACACTACCGACTAATTCTGCAAAAAGAGGTGGTATTGCATTTCCAACTTGAGTGTATCTCGGCACTTCCACGCGCCTCAGTTTCCCACCCGTAGTATATTTTCCAATAAATTCAAAACTATCTGGAAAAGTCTGTAACCGAGCACATTCGCGAACAGTCATGATTCTCGGCTCGGAGTAGTGCACATAATCGTCAGGTATACTAAGTACAGTTGGACTCGGTTTATCCGATGCTAGAAGAGTCACATTCCGCTTCTTCACTCCATACTCCCTCGCTAACTCTCCACGCAACCCAACATTCGGCGGAGCCTTTTTGATCAGGCGTTTGAAGACCTTTATCGAATCTAGGGTATGGTTTGGGAACCGATGACTATCTGCTACTGCTCCCTTCGTACTATCGGCTCTCATCAATCGCTGAAACCCACTTTCTAGCGATCCATAAGTCCCGGACACGAACCTCTTGGAATCGGGGCATTCCTCCTCGCCATGAGCTCTTAAGAGGTCCGAAAGCGCATCCTTTGCCGTCTGGCTTTGCTTGAGCCCTTTGTTTTTGAGAAACTCCTTCTTTGAGTTTCGAAGCTTCTCAAAGAAATCGACCGTCTCCCCTCTCACTGCCACCATAATGAAACGTCGTCGACTCTGAGGCAGCCCGAAGTCTGCAAGATTCAACACCTCCCTTTCGGGCAAGCTGTATCCAAGCTTCATAAGCTCATCGGAAATTTTATCAGAATACCGCATGCCCATCGAACCATCAGCCGTACGAAACCGCTGTGTGATTCCAGACACATTCTCAAGAAAGACGATCTTGGGCTGAACCAGCTTCACGACTTCCAAGTAAGAGTAGACGAGCGAATTCCGCTTATCACCCTCTTCTCTCTTTCCCGCCATCGAGAAACCCTGACAAGGAGGACCACCCGCAACCAAATCAACCTTCCCCCGCAGCTTCTTCAACTTGGAAGTATGCGTCCCCAAAACCTCATCGATATCCAGCGGCTCCTGCGGCAACCACTCGGGCCAAGTGAAATGAGAATCCTCACCAAGCAAGTTGTGCTCGAAGGTCGCAAAAGCCATCGGACTTTTCTCAATAGCGAACAACCCATTCCAGCCAGCTTGACCAAGTCCATACGAAAGCCCGCCACAACCGGCAAAGAGATCAATGTAGGTGGGCTTGGGCATCGAGGGAAATTACTTTGGAAAACTTAACTAAATAAGCCAGATATCAAAAGCGCGAAATCTGGTTTCGAAAAACTCACAGTTTCTGGCTGTTCCGTCGAGTTCCGAATCCAGACTATCCAGCCATGCATCTTCAGCGATACCCCTTCACGCCCTCTGCCACCCGCGCTGCTCTGCCTTCTGGCAACGAATAGTTCTCCAACTTCTTCTTACACTCAATCTCCCGCCCCAATCGTTCCACCAGCTTCTCCAACTTGGGCACTGTCGACAACTGGCACTCCCAAACCAACACCACTCGCCAACCTTCCTTCTTCAACTCCCGCTTCACCCGCGCATCCCGCTCCTTGTTCTTCCCCAACTTCTCTCGCCACCACTCCGTCCGAGTCTTCGGCATCTTGAAAATCTTGCACGGCGTGTGTGCATGCCAAAAACACCCGTGCACCAGCACCACCGTACCCCACTTCGGCAACACCACATCCGGCTTCCCCGGCAAACTCTTGTTCAATGGCCCGTTCACCGTGAACCGATATCCCAGCCGATGCAGAATCGACCTTACCACCATCTCCGGCTTCGTATCCTTCGACCGAATCCGCGACATCACCCACGACCGCTTCTCCGCATCCCAAATATCCGCCACCCCTCAATTCAAGACTCCCAACTCAGCAGTCACCACTCAAATCAACGCTCCAGTTGACCAAAAATGGACTCATACTGGACCAAAACTGGACTTTTAATTGACTCATGGGTTGTCTGAATCAGGTAGGACTCATCCTTTTTTAATCTTCGCACACCTACCCAACCCATGAACCCAGCCCAAATCAAAAACATCTTCTGGGATGTCGATGGCGTCCTTGCCGATCTCAACTACGCCTACGTTCATTTCCTAACAGAACACCCGAACTACAGGGATTGTTACGCGGGGCTCAAATGGGAACAGCTTCCGGAAGTCCTCCCCATCCTTCCCGACTACGGCGCGCTGGAACTGAAGACTCATCCCGAACTGGGAACCGAAATGGATCGCGACTTCTGTGCCGACCAAACCTTCTTCCGGAATCGCCCCCTTTACCCCAAGGTCATCGAAACCCTCCAGCGACTGAACAAACAAGGCTACCGCCAGTTTACGATGTCCGCGACTTTTGATGTCGAGGCCAAGACCGCCTACCTGAACGACATCCTCGCCCCCGTGACCGACTTTCTCACCATCGAATGTGTCCAGCACGGCGAGTTCATGAACGACACCGCCAAAGCTGATAGCCTGCGCGAGTGCTACCAAAAGTATGAACTCAACCCTGACGAAACCATTCTCGTCGACGACCGCATCTACAACCAGCATGCCGCCATCGATTCCGGCGCCCACCCCGTGCGACTGCGCTGCGAATTCACCACCGACCTCCCCGAAGAGCTTGCGTGGATTCCTGAATTCAAAGATGTCGAAGCCGTGGCGGACTGGTTGATCGGCTAAATGCCTGACTCGCCGTAGCCGCGTTGGTCACAACGTGGACAAGACACCCAACCGCGCCCTCTCATCCAGCTTTGTCACCAAAGCTGCTACGCCCTACCATTCCATGGAAAAAAGCTGGCCCTTCTCTGCCCGAACGGATTGGGTCTGGACATGGATCCTGCTGCAATCGTTTCGCTCATCTTGGCACTCGTCGGCAGTGCCGGAGTGTTCTGGGTGATTCTAAAATTCTCTTCGGAGAAAATCACGAAGCAGTATCGCGTGCTCTCGGAACGCTTCGGGCTCGAGCTGGAACAGTTACCGCCGCAGATGGGCGGCTTCGTCAGACCGGAACCAACTGCTTACGGAATTTACCGGGAGCGTGAAATCTCTTTCTCGGCCCCGGGGAAAGGACTGAAAGGGACCCGTCAGATCGAGACCGTGCTCAAAGTCGAGCTCAAGGATCGGACGCTCCGGGGACAGATTTCGGTCACCGGCTTGCTGGGTCTGGGTCAACGGGATCATGGCGGACAAGCCCGCTGGCAAAGTGGAGATCAGGCCTTTGATGCCGCGGTGGATGTAAGAACCAATCAAGGCGAGATCTTTGCCAGAGTGCTGACCAAGGAACGGCAACAGCAGTTGGCCACGATCCTCAAAGCTTCCAAAGCCACGCTCTACATCGCTGACGGAACGATGGCCTATGCAAAACTTGGCCTCATCGCTGACGATGCAACGCGACAGGCTTTTGAAGAAGTCGTCGATTTTCTTTGCGATTTTGCCGAGACAGTGGAGAGCTGAAAACACTCAGTAGTTGCTTGCAACCACGCCACTGAGAGAACAAAGAAGACATCTGTGCTCATCTACAAAATCCGCGGTTAAACAAACACTCACAACCCAACCTCCCCAAAAAATTTCCCGCTCTCAGCGTCTTCGCGGTGAATCAAAGTTCGCACATCCCTAGCCCAACTCGTCTTCGATAAAGGTCAGCATAATATCGACAAGTTCGTCCATGCCCTCGGCGAGCTCTTCTTCGATCTCAGAAAGATAAGTCTCCTCGGTTTCGCTGAATTCGTTGCGGTCTTCACTCCGGGTTTCACACCACCGACTCGCGTTCAGTGGATCCACCAACGTCGCTGCCCCGATGAGTTCGAACGAATTGATCACCCGCTGATGATCCATCCCGCTCTGCCAAAAATCATGGAGGCAACCCTCGCTCTCAAGAATCGGCACCGTCTCATACACATCCATCAGCGCCCGCTCATCACGACTCAAATCGCGCTCCGCCGATTCGCTCTCCAGACGATCTACGAGAATCTCAACCTCGTCCGGCCATACCAGTGCTTGCTGTGAAAACATCGAAAGCCGAACTAAAGAACCCAGCCCCAAATGATCAACACTTTCCAAACCCAATCCTCATTTTCCATTCCCTCGCAATCCATCCGCCTCCAAACCAAAACCAAAAATCGAATCCATCCTCTGCATCCTGGTCCAAACACAAAGAATCCATCCAAAGCCCAAGAAAATCTTGCGATTCAAAACACACAGAATCCTGCCGAAGAATCCAATCCATCCCATCTATCTTGGTCCAAGCAAAAAGTCTCCAGCATCCCAGGAAACTCCGCGTCTCCGCGCGAGACCCAATCTCCACAACTCAAACTTCTGAGCCTTATGTGATTGATGTGGCAAGACCAAGTATCCTTCCCTTGCCATGATCAGAAACAAAACCCCATTACCCAAACCTCAAAAGTCTTCGCGCCTTTGTGTCTTCGCGCGAGACCTAACCATCACTCAACCTCAATAACCAATAACTGAGCTCAAAACTCCTCCCACTCTCCTATCTTCAAATCACCCAACTCCACCTCCCCGATCGCTTCCCGATGCAACCCCGTCACCTTCACCCCAAACCGCGCAAACATCCGCTTCACCTGATGATGCTTCCCCTCAAAAATCGTCAACCGACACCTCTTCTCCCCCAACAACTCTACCACCGCCGACTCCGTCCGCACCCCTTCCTTCTCAAACCAAATCCCCTCCTCAAACCCCGCTACCATCTCTCCCGTAATTTTTCCATCCACCTCTACCACATACCGCTTCCCCACCCCTTTCCCCGGCAAAGTCAACCCCTCCGAATACCCCGAATCATTCGTCAACACCACCAAACCCGACGTAAACCGATCCAACCGCCCCGCCAAATGCAACTCCCCCGCCCACGGCTCCTCAATCAAGTCAATCACCGTCCCATGCTCCGCGTCCACCGTCGCACTCACCACCCCCAACGGCTTGTGCAACTTCACCCGCCGCCGCACCCGCGCCTGCACAACCTTCCCACCCACCTCAACCCGATCAAAAGCCCCCACCTGGTAATTCCCCTCCCGCACCACCTCCCCAGCCACCACAACCTTCCCAGAAGCCAAAACCTCCCGCACTTCCCGCGACCCCATCTTCCCCCACTCCCGAATCAACCGATCAATCCTCACGCCCCCATCTCACCTCACCCAAACCGAAAACCCAAGCTGCTAGATCGCCTCCGACGAAGCCGCCCCAACCAAATGAGACCGAAAACCCATCAAAAATTCCTGCCTCCATGCCTTCCTGTGAGAACAAAACCCAACCCAAGACAACCACCCTGAAAAATTTCCCCTCCCGACTTCCTAAACCACTCTCCCCACCCGAACATGTGCAAATAGACCCATGCTCCGCGCCCTCTTCCTGGCCCTGTTCGCCACCAGCCCCTTCCTCCCTGCCCAAACGGTCTACGTCTCCCGCTTCTGGCACAACCACCAACCCCTCTACTGGCCTGAATGGAACACCAACGGCTCCCAAACCAACCGCGTCGAATACGCTTGGGACTCCATCTCCCTCAAACCCAACCGCTCCTACACCGGGTCCCTCTCCCAACACCCCGAAAACAATCTCTCTTCGATCTTCGGCCTCGACGACCGCCGCAACGCCTACCAATCCGGCCCCCGCAACTCCCTCGCCAATCTCTCCTCCTCCGCCGGTTTCGCCATGTCCTACTCCGGCTCCCTCATCGACAACATCCGCCAACTCGGCTCCGGCGACCACCTCGGCTACGGCTCTTCTTGGAACAGAGGTAACCAGGAAGCCCGTCTTTGGACCACCCCCTCCGGCTCCTCACGCCTCGACCTCGTCGGCTTCACTTACCACCACTCCCTCGGCCCCCTCCTCCCCAAGGAAGTCTTCCGCAAGGAAATCCAAATCTTCAAACAAGCCTGGTGGAAGGCCTGGAACGGAAACTCCAACCTCTCCGATCATTCCAAAGGCTTCTTCCCCACCGAAATGGCCTTCTCCCGACACCTCGTCGATGTCCTCGTCGACGAAGGCTACCAATGGTCCCTCGTCGCCTCCCACCACCTCTCTCGCACCTGCCCCACCTACTTCGACAACTTCAGTCTCTCCAACAACAATTACGGCATCTACAGTAGCCCTCCCAACCCCGCCGACCTCCTCGGCCCCTCCCCCACCTCCGGCTGGTGGTATTCCGAACCCAACCCCGGCAACGCCGCCTGGAACGTCTCCCCCCACGCCTACCAACTCCACAAAGCCGAATACATCGATCCCGAAACTGGCTCCTCCAAAACCCTCGTCATGGTCCCCTCCGACGACGTCCTCTCCTACCGCTTCGGCTACGCCAACGAAGGCATCTCCAAGATCCAAAACAACATCGCTCCCCACGCCACCGACTCCTCCCGACCCACCCTCGTCCTCCCCGCCACCGACGGCGACAACGCCTGGGGCGGTGGCTCTTCCTCCTGGTTCGAAGCCACCCCCCAACTCTTCAGCGACTCCGCCAACGCCGGCTACCAACCCACCGCCATCCAAGACTTCGTCAACGCCCACTCCGCCGCCGCCCCCGTCGCCCACATCGAGGACGGCGCCTGGATCTTCCCCGAATCCTGCTACGGCTCCCCCTACTTCTTGAAGTGGATCGAGCCCCCCGTCGCCGCCAATCCCGCCGACCGCTACCCCAACACCGTCGTCGACATGGAAACCCCCGGCTTCGCCCTCAAGTTCTGGGCCTGGGCCCCCGTGATCACCGGCGCGAACTGGGTCGAAACCGCCGAACAAGTCCTCAACGACGAAGGCGGATCGGTCGCCGCCTGGAAAATCCAAGCCCCCTACGATTGGGATGGCTCGAACTCCAACCCCAACGACGTCGAACTCGCTTGGCACATCTACCTCACCGGCCTCGACTCCGGCTTCAACTACTACGGCGGCCTCGGCAACGACGACGAAGTCAAAGCCGCCCTCGCCACCACCCGCGCCATCGAAAAACTCCAACCCTGGTTCACCCCCACCCGCCTCGCCAACGACCGCACCCCGCCCTCTGTCCTCAAGCCCCAGCGCTTCCCCCACAACCCCGGCGGCTACACCTTCGGCTGGTTCAACTCCATCCCCGGCGACGATACCAACTACCTCAAACTCATGCCCTCCGAGTTCTACATCTGGACGCACGCCTACGACATCTCTGATATCTCTAGTATCAACCTCAAAATCCGCCCCGACCTCGACGGCACCAACCCCCTCAACTCTACCCAAAACGAAACCTACGCCGGTGGCTCCGAAGTCGGCACCTGGCAAACCATTCCCATGAACCAACGTGCCCTTCCCAACACCCAGTCCGCCCTCAACGCCGCCTCCAACAACGGCCAAATCAACTACTTCATCGCTCCCCCCGAACTCGCCGACTACTACTTCGTCAAAATCGACGAAACCCTCATCCCCAACTTCGAAAACCAGCTCTACGACTACTACATCGAAGCCACCGACACCCTCGGAAACACCCGCAAATCCGAAATCCAGCACGTCTTCGTCGCCGACTCCAACGTCACCACCCCTCCCCCCGCCGATCCAGTCGTCACCGTTACTCCCGACCCCCCCGTCGCCTGCGAAGAGGTCACCATCACCTACGACCCCACCGGCCGAAACCTCGAAAACGAATCCCAAGTCTACCTCCACCTCGGCAAAAACGGCTGGACCAATGTCCTCGACCCCAAACCTGCCATGACCCTCACCGACGGCAAATGGACCCACACCTTCACCCCCGATTCCGACACCACCGTCCTCGATTTCGTCTTCACCAACGCCGCCAACTCTGCCGCCGCAGCCATCTGGGATAACAACAATGGCAACGATTGGCACATCGACACCAACCCCTGCCTCGGAACCCCCTCTCTGAACTTTACCCTCGATGGCGAGGCCGACTCCACGAACTTCCTGGTAGCCGAAGAGTCCTCTCTCCCTCTCTACGCGGCCCTCCGCGGCAACCTCCTCTACCTTGCCACCCGCGTACCCCATTCCTCCAACGACCACTACCTCTTCTTCAACGATTCCACCCTCGTCTACCCCCCCACCCCCCCCCCCATGGGCCCAAACCCCCCCCAACCCAAACCCCCCCAACCCCCCCACCCCCGCGCCCCCAGCCAAAAAAAAAAACCCCCGTGGGGCCAAACACCCCCCCCCACCCC
>JBCCZX010000049.1:0-17727 GCA_039186735.1 Verrucomicrobiota bacterium
CCCGCCCCTCAGACACCTCTCACCCCCCTCCCTTCCGAACCCGTCAAACCCACTGCCAAAGAAGAAACTCCCCCCAAACCCGCTGGCACCCCGTCCGGCACCTCCACCAATATCAGCCGCGACTTCGACGAGTCCCTCTCCGAAACCCAGCGCCAACACCTCGCTGACCTCATCGCACGCTACACCACCAAAACCAAGTCCTCAAAAGAGTGGACCGCACGCTACCGCAAACACTACGCCGATCCTCGGACCGTCTCCGGATTCAACCGAAACTGGAAGGAAATGATCTACCAAATCGTCGTCGAAAAATCCAAAGGCTCTCGCCTCCTCGACCTCGATGGTAACGAATACGTCGACATCCTCAACGGCTTCGGCCCCGGCTTCTTCGGACACTCCCCCGACTTCGTCCTCGAAGCCGTCAAAACACAAATGGACAAAGGCTTCGAAGTCGGACCCCAAATGATGCTCGCCGGCGAAACCGCCGAAATGTTCTGCGAACTCACCGGCAACGAACGCGCCTCCTTCGTCTGCACCGGCTCCGAAGCCGTCCAAGGCGCCATGCGCATCGCCCGCACCGTCACCGGCCGCGACAAAATCGCCGTCTTCAACAAAGACTACCACGGCAACTTCGACGAAGTCCTCCTCCGCGGCGGCAAAAGCAAAGGCCAACCCCGTACCTTCCCGTCTGCTCCCGGCGTCCCCAAGCAGTCCGTCGGTAACATGCTCATCCTCGACTACGGCACCGACGAATCCCTCGAAATCCTCAAGGCCCACGCCCACGAACTCGCTGCCATTATGGTCGAACCCGTCCAAAGCCGCTGGCCCGAAATCCAACCCTGCCAATTCATCCACGACCTCCGCAAAATCTGCGACGACTCCGGCTCCCTCTTCATCATGGACGAAGTCATCTGCGGCCTCCGCGATGGCCCTCACGGCGCTCAGGGCTTCTACAAAGTCAAAGCCGACCTCTCCACCTACGGCAAGGTCATCGGCGGCGGCATGCCCATCGGCATTGTCGCCGGCAAAGCCGAATACATGGACATCTTCGACGGCGGCCAATGGCAATACGGCGACGACTCCTTCCCCGAAACTGGCGTCACCTTCTTCGCCGGCACCTTCGTCCGCCATCCCCTTGCCATCGCCTCTGCCCACGCCGTCCTCAAACACATCAAAGCCCAAGGCCCCGACCTCTGGAAAAATCTCAACGCCCGCGCCGAACGCCTCTACAACACCGTCAACCAATTCATGGTCGACAACAACGTCCCCGTCCGCGTCCCCGGCCTCCACTCCCGCTTCTTCATCCGCGTCAACCCCGAGTGGAAATACGGCAACCTCCTCTTCTTCCACCTCCGCGAAAAAGGAGTCTTCGCCCTCGAAGGCTTCCCCTCCTACCTCACCACCGCTCACACCGACGCCGACATCGACTACGTCATCAACGCCTTCAAGGAATCGGTCCTCGAACTCCAGAAAGGCGGCTTCCTCGAAAAAACCGAAGCCCTCGAAACCCTCAACGGAGTCCGCCATCAAGGCCCCCCTCCCTTCCTCTCCGCCCTCAACCCCAAACCCATCGCCTCCTCCCCGGTTCCCGCCAAACCTCAGCCCGAACCCTCCAAGCCAGACCTCACGCCCGCACCCGCTCCCCAACGCACCACCAACCTCCCCCTCACCGAAGC
Organism: Verrucomicrobiota bacterium; assembly: GCA_039186735.1. Taxonomy (GTDB): domain Bacteria; phylum Verrucomicrobiota; class Verrucomicrobiia; order Verrucomicrobiales; family Akkermansiaceae; genus Roseibacillus. The sequence continues at coordinate 1,674 of JBCCZX010000049.1, forward strand.
CCAACGCGAAATCTGGCTCGCCTGCCAACTCGGCGACGACGCCTCCTGCGCCTTCAACGAAGCCACCTCTCTCTCCTTCAAAGGCAACCTCGACCGCGCCGCTCTCTCCAAAGCTCTCCGCTCCGCCGTCAACCACCACGACGCTCTCCGCGCCTGCTTCGAAGAAGACGGCGAACAGTGGGAAGCCCTCCACAAAGTCAACATCGACATCCCCTTCGAGGACATCTCCAAACTCCCCGAAGCCGAACGCTTCGAAGCCCTCAACCGCGAAACCGCCCTCCAGGCCAAAACCCCTTTCCAACTCCACCAAGCCCCCCTCGTCCGTGCCAAACTCTTCCAAACCGAAAACAACAGCTACGTCCTCTTCCTCACCGCCCACCACATCGTTGCCGACGGCTGGTCCTTCAACGTCCTCATCGAAAACCTCAGCGACTGCTACAACGCCTTCGTCGCAAACACCTCCCCCGAACTCGAACCCTCCATCAGCTTCGCCAACTACGCCATCGACCGTAACAAACAAGAACAGTCCGGCGAACAAAGCCCTCACCTGAGTTACTGGCTCGGTCAATTCCCCGACACCGTCCCCATGCTCAACCTCCCCACCGACCGACCCTTCCCCTCCCACCGCACCTTCGAAGGCTCCACCGTCCGCCAGTCCATCGATGGCGACCTCCTCAAAAAACTCCGCCGCGTCGGAGCCAAACAAGGCGCCACCCTCTACGCCACCACCCTCACCGCCTTCGAAATCCTCCTCCACCGCCTCACTCACCAGACCGACCTCGTCATCGGCATCCCCGCCGCCGGCCAATCCTCGCAAGGCCTCGACAACATGGTCGGCCACTGCGTCAACTTCCTCCCCCTCCGCACCAAGGTCCAACCCGAACAATCCTTCGCCGAAATCGTCCCCCAGGTCGCCGCCCGCGTTCTCGAAGCCTACGAACACCAGGACTGCACCTATGGCCAACTCCTCCCCCTCCTCAAACTCCCCCGCCACCCCGGCCGCATGCCTCTCGTCGAAATCGGCTTCAACCTCGAACGCATGGACTACTTCAAGCCCTTCTCCGGACTCGAAACCCGCTTCATGGACAACCCCAAATCCTTCGTCAACCAACTCCTCTTCTTCAACCTCATCGAATCCAAGGACGGCCTCACCCTCGAGTGCCACTTCAACACCCACGTCCTCGACCCCTCCACCACCCAAAAATGGGTTGCCGAATACATGCAACTCCTTGCCGATATCGCCGACAAACCCAACGAACCCTTCACCGGCCCCAAGGAAACCCTCACCGCCGCCCCCGGAGAACCCCTTCCTCTCTCCGCAAACAACACCACCGACTACCCCCGCCACGCCACCGTCCAACAACTCTTCGAAGAAATTGCCGCTGCCCACCCCGGCCGTCCCGCCCTCCAAATGCGGGACTGGTCCATGTCCTACGGCCAACTCAATCAACACTCCAACGCCGTCGCCGCCAAACTCCGCGGCAGCGGCCTCGCCGCCGGCGACCCCATCCCCGTTCTACTAGACCGCTCCTTTGATTACATCATTGCCGTCCTCGCCGTTCTCAAAGCCGGCGGGGCCTACGTCCCCATCGACCCGAACTACCCGCAAGAACGCATCGCATCCCTCCTCTACGACCTCGACTTCAAGCACATCCTCACCCGCTCGACTTTCCCCGAACGCCTCCCCGAAGAACACCGCCCCGGCGCCATCTTCGTCGACCAAACCGTCAACTGCGAGGAAGGCGAACGCGTCAACGTCCCCAACCTCGCCCCCATCAGTAACGCTACCGATTGCGCCTACATGATGTTCACCTCTGGCTCCACCGGCGCCGCAAAAGGGGTCCAGATCCCCCACCGCGGCATCGTCCGCCTCGTCCGCAACACGAACTACGCCACCCTCGACGAAAACGAAACTTACCTCCTCGCCTCCGCCCTCTCCTTCGACGCCTCCACCTTCGAAATCTGGGCCCCCCTCCTCAACGGCGGCAAGCTCGTCCTCCTCCCCCCCGGACCGCCCTCCATCGACGGCATCGCCGACGCCATCACCCACCACGGCGTCACAACAATGTGGCTCACCTCCGGCCTCTTCCAACTCATGGTCGAGGAAAACCTCGAAGCCCTCAAACCCCTCCGCCAACTCCTCGCCGGCGGCGACGTCCTCTCCACCTACCACGTCAACAAAGCCCTCCACGGCCTCCCCAATACCCGCCTCATCAACGGCTACGGGCCCACCGAAAACACCACCTTCACCTGCTGCCACACCATCACCACCGACTACCTCAACCGCTCTTCCATCCCCATCGGCCGCCCCATCTCCAACACCGAAGTCTACCTCCTCGACGAGAACCAACAACCCCTCCCCCCCGAAGCCGAAGGCGAACTCTACCTTGGCGGCGACGGCCTCGCCCTCGGCTACCACAACAACCCTCAACTCACTGACGAAAAATTCGTCCCCAACCCCTTCTCCGCAGAGCCCGACTCCAAACTCTACCGCTCTGGCGACCGCGCCCGCTATCGCGCCGACGGCACCATCGAGTTCATTGGCCGCATCGACAACGAAGTCAAAATCCGCGGCTTCCGCATCGACCCCTCCGAAATCGAAACCACCCTGTGCAACCACGTCGACGTATCGCAAGCCCGCGTCCTCGCTCACGGCCTCACCGCTGCCGACAAATCACTCGTCGCCTACGTCGCCACCAACAACACCAGCCTCTCCGAATCCGAACTGAAATCCTTCATCGGCACCAGCCTCCCCGACCACCTCATCCCTTCCCTAATTATCGTCCTCGACAAACTCCCCGTCACCGAAAACGGGAAAATCGACGACCGCGCCCTCCCCGCTCCCGGCGAAAAAGTCACCCCCCTCGAAGGCGAAATCGAATACCCCCAAACCGAAACCGAACACAAGATGGCCGCCATCTGGAAAGCCGTCCTCAACCTCGACGTCGTCCCCCGCAACCGCTCCTTCTTCGACCTCGGTGGCCACTCCCTCCAGGCCCTCAAACTCTTCAACCGCATCCACAAGGAATTCGGCCAAAAGCTCCCCCTATCCACCCTCTTCGAGGCCTCCACCGTCGAAAAACTTGCCGCTCGCTTCGCCCCCGTCATCGAAAAAGAGCCATCCGCCCAAACCCCACCCTTCCTCGTCGGCCTCCGCAAAACCGGCACCAAACTCCCCCTCTTCTGCATCCATGGCGGCGACGGCGGCACCCTCATCTACCACAACCTCTCCCAAGGCCTCACCGAAGACCGACCCATCTACACCCTCGAAGCCCCCGCTCTCTCCGGCTCCGGCGAAGTCCCCGAAACCATCGAAGACACCGCCGCCATCTACCTCAAACACATCCGCACCATCCAACCCGAAGGACCCTACCTCATCAGCGGCTACTGCTTCGGTGGTATCGTCGCCTACGAAATTGCCCAACAGCTCCGTATCCGCGGCGAAGACATCGAACTTCTCTGCCTCTTCGATACCGATAATCCCGTCGAAGCACCCCAATACCTCACTCTCGCCCAGCGTGCCGCCACCAACTGGAAGTCCAACGAAGACCTCCCCGTTACCAAGAAGCTCGGCAAACTCGGCTCCCGCTTCGGCCAAGGCATCGTCAATAAATTCAAATCCAAAACCGAAAAAGCCGCTGCCAAAGTCGTCACCAAATCTGGCTTCCTCGAACCCGACCCCACCCTTCAACCCGTCATCCTCCGCGAGGCCCACGACAAGCTCATGCAAGCCTACCAAACCAAGTCCTTCCTCGGTGACCTCGTCCTCTTCACCGCCGAAGACCAGGGCGACGGCGTCGTCTACCCCCCCCACCTCGGCTGGGAAGGCTACATCAAAGGCAATCTCGACCTCATCACCATCCCCGGTGGCCACCTCACCATCTTCGAACAACCCCACGTCCAAACCCTCACCACCAAACTCCAGGAAGTCCTCGCCAACCGCAAATAAGGGTAGCGCGCTCTGGCCTCAGAGCGCACACCAATCAATCTCTGAACTCCTTCGCCTATTCCCCCGCAAAAAATCCACGTTCAATCTCCGCAAATCTCCGCTTAAAAACCTCCATGCCCATCCCCGCGAACCACACCCACCTCTGGTTCATCCCCCACGACCTCGTCTTCCCAGGCATCCCCCCTCTCTCGGAGGCCGAACTCGATCGCGCCAACCGCTTCCTCACCCCCAAAGATCAAAAACGCTACCTCACCACCCAAACCGCCCTCCGCCAAATCCTCGCCCAATACCTGCACACCGACCCCACTACCCTCGCCTTCGAAACCAACCCCTTCGGCAAACCATCTCTCGCCCCTCCCCACCAGCACCTTCACTTCAACCTCTCCCACGCCCACGACCTCTCCCTCCTCGCTCTCGCCACCCACCCCCTCGGCATCGACCTCGAACCCTCCTCCCGCGACCTCACCGATCTCGCTTCCTCCATCCTCCACCCCAACGAACAAGCCAACTCACTCAACTTACTCAAACTCTGGACCGCCAAAGAAGCTTATCTCAAAGCCCTCGGCCAAGGCCTCCAAATCGACCCTAAAAACGTCTTCATCGACCTCGAAGCCAACACCGCCTCCACTCCCAACTATCCCACCCTCTCCATCCAACAAATCCCCCACCCCACTCACACCATCCACCTCTCCCCAGCCGCAACCACCATCAAAACCCAAACCTACCAACCCTAGTCACTTCACGTCTTCGCGCGAGCCAGAACACCTCCCAAAGAAATCCCCTCTCCACCTTCGCGGCCCCATGCGAATGCCCGAAACCTAGGGAACATGAATTCAGAGAGACCCCAGTCTCACCATCTTTCCCAGCCTGAAACCACCTCTCTCAGACATCCTAACCGACTAACCAAACCACTTCGCGTCTTTGCGTCTTCGCGCGAGGCAACAACACCTCCCAAAAACCACCCTCTGCGCCTCCGCGGCTCTGCGCGATGCTCAAAACCCATCCCACCAATCAATTCCCCGCTCCCTCGACCCGCGGCAAGAAGCCAACAAAAAAACTACCTCTCCAACGCCCACCTCAACAAAGCCTCCGACTCCCGATAAAGCACCGCCTCGCTCGGCGCCCCCAACACCACCACAATCGCCACTCGATTATTCAACTCCCCCGCCGAAATCAAACACTTCCCCGACGCCCGCGTCGTCCCCGTCTTCATCCCCGTGCAATACTCCACTCGCTCAAGCAACCGATTCGTATTCACCAACTCCTTCGTCTTCCCACTCGGCCTCACAAACTCATACCGCTTCACCTTCATAAAGCTCCGCAACACCGCCGACTGATACGCTGCCCGCCCCAACACCGCCACATCCATCCCCGTCGAATACTGCCCTTCCTCCGTTAATCCATGCGGATTCACAAAAAACGAATTCCGCATCCCCAACCGCTGCGCCTTCTGATTCATCCGCACCATAAACTGCTCCTCACTCCCCGCCACATCCCGCGCCAACGCCTTCGCCACATCATTCCCACTCTTCACCACCAAAGCCTTCACCAACGCCCCCCGCGTGTAAGTCTCCCCCGACCGAATATAAATCTTCGACGGCTCCACAATTGTATCCCCACTCTCCACCGTCACCGGATCACTCAAGGGCCCACTCTCCAACACCGTCAACGCCGTCAACATCTTCTGCGTCGACGCCACCGCCCTCTTCTCATGCGGATTCTTAGCCGCCAAAATCCGCCCCGTAACCCCATCCAACACCACCGCCGAAACCGAAGAAACCGCTGGCACTGGCGCCGTCGGCCAAGGACTTTCCGGCAAGGGCAAAGCCGGCACTGGAGTCCCCACCGGAACACCTTGCGCCGCAATCGGAGGAGCCCCCGGCACCACCGGCGCACAAGAAAAGACCACCGAACACACCCCCAGAACCATCACCAAACGCATCACGCCAAAAACTCTCATCACCCCCCTCAGACGCAAAGCCCCAACCAAGTCTTCACCCCAAAACACCCACTCAAGGGAACGCAAACTTCAGCTCGCCCCCAACCCAAGTCGGTAGCTCGGCTTCGACGAAGCCGCCCCAAAGCACCCCGCCCCAATCACAGCCACAGCCACAGCCACAGCCACAGCCACAGCCACAGCCACAGCCACAGCCACAGCCACAGCCACAGCCACAAGCATCAAAACAAACTCTGCGCCTCGGCGTCTCTGCGCGATGCAAAAGAAAAAAAACTTCGCGTCTTTGCGTCTTTGCGCGAGGCAAAAAACCGCAGAAATTCCACTTCAACCCCGGCTTCGCGTCTTTGCGTCTTCGCGCGATAACAAACACAAAACCTCTGCATCTCCGCGCGAAGCAAACACAAAGAATCAAGCAACCCAGCCAGACTCATAGAAAAAACTCACGACTCCACGCACATCTCCGCCCTATCCACATCAACCTCTCCCACTCCTAACTCCGCCACACCAACCGCAAACAATCCAACCGCAACCGCGACTCCCCCAACACCTCCCGAATCTCCTCCAACTGCGTCTTCATCGCACCCACCTCGTCCTCGCTAATCTGCGCATTCCGCGTCGCCAAATCCTTCAACCGCTCCCACTCCCCACCCACCATCTCCTCCGCCGCCGCCAACGCCGCCTTCAACGGCTCACCCTTCCGACCCTCGGCCAACTTCTTCGCCGCCTTCATCATCTCCGGCCAAATCTTCACCCGAAAACCCTCCTGCGTCACCAACTTGTGCGCATCCGCCCGCTTCAACGGAACCTCCTCAAACAAGCTCTCCCCCGTCAAATCCCGCCCCCCGTGATCCACCATCACTCGAATCAAAGTCGGCGGCAAAAATCGCTCCACCTGCAACCGCGCCGGCGCCGGACACTCCAAAATAAACCCACACTCCAAATACACCCCCTTGCCCTGCCCCGTCTTGTGATGCGCAAACGTCGCACTCCCCGCATCCCCCGCCAACATCTGCTCCAACGCCGTTCGAAAGGTCGGATGATCCGCCGTCAAAAAGGTCAAATCCTCCCGAAAACTCGCCTCCTCCCGATCAAAGGTCACCGCCAACCCCTCCTCCGGCAAATCCGCAAAGGTCTCACTCAATCGCTGCCCCCGCTTCAAATGATAATTCCGCTCCGCCAAATCATCCACGTCCAATCCCAGATGATCCACCAACCTCAACGCAAAACTCTCAAACTGCCGATCCCCATCCGCCTCCTCAATCGCCTCTAACAGATGATCCGCCTTCTCCGCTGGCGGCGCTCCCAGAACCAACAAACGATCATGACCGCTCGCCAACTCCTCCGCCACCCGCTCCTTGCGCTCATGCGACTTCCGCAAAAACTCCTCAAACCCTGCCTTCTCCGGCTCTGCCAAAAACTCCTTCAACTCCGGCACCAACTCCGCCGCCAACGCCGCCGCTCCCTTCAACGGCTTCTCAAACGCCTCCAATCCCTCCGCCAGCCAACGCGCCAAAATTTCATACGGACTCCCCTTCACATACGGCACATGAATCGTGATGTCCTCCTCCTGCCCAATCCGATCCAAACGACCAATCCGCTGCTCCAAAATCTCCGGATTCTGCGGCAAATCAAACAACACCAAATGATGCGCAAACTGGAAGTTCCGCCCCTCGCTCCCAATCTCCGAACACAACAAAATCCGCGCCCCCTCCGGGTCCGCAAACCACGCTGCCTGCCGATCCCGCTCCATCAAACTCAACTCCTCATGAAACACCGCCGTCTCCACCCGGAGAATCTCTAACAGCTTTTCCTGAATCTTGAGCGCCGCCTCCAGCGTATGCGTGATCAACAACACCTTCTCGTCCCCCAAACCCCTCAACAACTCCGCCAACCACTCATACGCACTCTCCCCCTTCTCCAAACACTTCAACGCCAGCTTCCGCTTCGGAAACCCCTCCAACTGATCCCGCGTATTCCGGAACAACACCCGCCCCGTCCCAAACGAATCCACCAACTCCCCCACCAACTCCGTGGCATGACCGTCCCGGTCATGTCCACCCTCGCTCACAACTGCCCACAACTCCCTCATCCGTTCCGAACCCTCCAACCAAGGTCGCATCTTCACTTCACTCGGCAACCCCCCGTCCTTCAACTCCTCCACCACCTCCGCTAACGGACCATACGACTCCGCCTCAGCCGCAAATTCCTCCAAACTCTCGTAGCGCGCCGGGTCTAACAACCTCAAGCGCGCAAAATGACCCTCCGGACCCAACTGCTGCGGCGTCGCCGTCAACAACAACACACTCGGCACCACCTTCGCCAAACCTTCCACCATCTCATACTCCGGACTCACCGCTTCAGGCTGCCAATCCAGGTGATGCGCCTCATCCACCACCAACAAATCAAAGCCCGCCTCCCGCGCCTGCTTCGCCCGCTCTGGCGACTCCGTCAAAAACTCCACCGAAGCCAAAATCAACTGACTGTCCAAAAACGGATTGGAGCGCGGAGCAACAGCTCCGCCACCAAACTCACCCCCCATCAACTCCTCAAACACATCCGCTTCCCCCGCCGATGCTCCCGACCCCTCGATCGCCTGCGCCCGACCCTCGTCAAACAAAGCAAACAACAGATTAAAACGCCGATACAACTCCACAAACCACTGATGAACCAGCGGCTCCGGCACCAAAATCAACACCCGCTCCGCCCGCCCCGTCAGATGCAAATGATGCAAAATCAAACACGCCTCGATTGTCTTCCCCAACCCCACCTCATCCGCCAACAACAACCGCGGCGTCAACCGTGACGCCGCCTCTGCCACAATCGCAAACTGATGCGGAATCAAATCAATCCGCGCCCCCGCAAACCCCCGCGCACCCGACGCCTTCAAGCGCGTGTTCCACTCCAGCGCCCGCAACCGGAAATCAAACACCCGGTGATCATCACAAATCCCCGCCAACAACCGATCCTCCGGCGACGTAAAACTCAAAGTATCCAACAACTCCGCCTCCGCCACCTCCTCATCTCCCCCGAAATAACTCAGCAACCCCTCCCCATCTTCCTCCACCCGCTCCACCGTCAACTTCCGTCCGTCCGCCGACTCCACTTCATCCCCCACCTTGAACCGCACCCGCACCAACGGAGCCGTCTCCAACGCAAACCGCCGCTCCTCTTCCACCGCCGGAAACACCAGCGCCACTTGCCGTCCCTCAACCTCCACCACAATCCCCAAACCCAACCCGGGCTCCGATCGACTCATCCACCTCTGTCCCGTGCGCGGCAAAACCATCTCCCCGCCAATAAGCCACCAACCCACCCTTGGCAACCACCCTCCGAATCAAATCAAGCCCTCCAACATCTCCCGCCATCCCTCCACCTCCAACGCCCTCGTGAACAAACAGACCCGCGCCTCCATCTGCATCCGCAAGCGCATCTGGAAAATCTCATCTTCCACCAAACGCTCCATCAAAACCCCCAGCTCCTCCTCATCCCCTTCCTCAAAATATCCCGCATAGTCTCCCCCCAACAACCCTACATTTCCATCAATCCGACTCGCCAAAACCGGCACCCCAAGAATCATCGCCTCCAACAACGCATTCGATCCCCCCTCCATCCGCGAACTATTCACAACCGCCCAACTCCGCACCACCAAACGCAAAGCCTCTTCCCTCTCCATCCCCCCCCACCAACAATACCGCCCCTCCTCCGCCTCCCACTCCCGCGCCCGCTCCCCAAATCCCACCTCTCGCTCCCCACCCACCTGCCACACCCGGGCCGCAAAGCCCTCCCGCTTCTGCAAAGCTTCCACCGCCAAAAACGGTCGCTTCACCTCCCGCAAATGCCCCACCACCGCAAAAGTCGGCACCACCTCCCGCTCCCCCTCCCCCAAATCCGGCAACTCCACACTCTGACCAATCACCCGCGTCTTCTGACGGTATCCCAACGGCATCCGACTCAACGCCACCTCATTCAATACCACCAGCCCATCTGCCCACTTCAACACTTCGTGAGCCACCGAACTCTCATCTAACAAATCCCCATACAAATCCGTCCCCGTTAACACCACCACCACTTTCCCGGTCGGGCACCTCTCCCGAAAGCGCTTCACCACCCCCGCACTCCGCACCGCATGCAACGCAACCAAAACCTTCGCTCCCTCTCCTCCCCATCCCTCTTCCACCCGCACCTCAAAACCCGCCTCTCCAATCACCCCTTCCCACCGCCGCGCCGACACCACATTCCCATGGCTCGAATCCAAAGGATACGGACACGAAATCAACACCTGCACCCCCCCAGCAGAACCCCGTCCCCCCTCCCACGTCAATTCTTCTCCGGCACAAGCACCTCGACCGCCTTCCACCGCCCCCGCGCAAACGCAAACCCATCCCCCTCCGGAATCAACCCATTCGAAGCCACCATCGACTCCACCGCCAAGCGACTCCCCTTCCCCAACTCAATCTTCCGCCACACATGCTCGTGAGGCTTCATATCCCCCTTCTTATCCACCCGCGGATTCTTGAACTCCGCCACCACCTTCCCATCCACCAACAAGCGATACTCTGACTCCCCATCAAACTCCGTAATCGTCGTCAACTTCACCTCATAAACCCCCGCCTCCCCCTCAAACTTCACCTCCGCCCGCGCCCACTTCCCGTGCGTCGCCTTGTTACCCGCATTGATCGAAAACACCGGCCGCCACTTGTCCACATGATAAGTCGTCCTCCCCTCCTCCGCTGCCACCAACCCAAACTCCTCAATCCCGAATACCATCTTCGCTTCTTCCTCCCCCTTCGCCCCCCCCAAACTCATCGCCAGCACAAATACCAAAACAATTGCTCTCATCTTCCCTCCTTACTCCATCAAACAACCGTCACTTTCAAGCAACCATGACCAAAAGACCGTTCTTTCTCTTTAATTCTCAAAGGAAAATGCTAAGCCCTTCCTCAATACAAATGAGACACCTCATCCGTCCACTCCTCGTTTCCGCCAGCTTGAGTCTTCCTCTCCTCAGCCAAACCACCATCAACTCCTCTGACAAATACGCCTACTCCGCCAACACTGGCTGGATCAACGCCGAAGCCGACTCCACCAACGGCCTCGTCTTCGCCGAAAACCTCCTCTCCGGCTACGCCTACGGAGCCAACATCGGCTGGATCCACTTCGGCGACGGCACTCCCGACGACCTCATCGCCTACGGCAACGACAGCAGCACCGACTACGGCGTCAACCACGACGGCCTCGGCAACCTCACCGGCCAAGCCTACGGAGCCAACATCGGCTGGATCACCTTCGAACAAACCCACGGCCAACCCCGCGTTGACCTCTCCACCGGACAATTCTCCGGCTACGCCTACGGCGCCAACATCGGCTGGATCAGCCTCTCCTCCCTCACCACCGACTCCATGACCTGCCCCGATTCCGACAACGACGGCATCGCCGATCACTACGAACAAACCCACTTCGGCAAACTCACCACCGCCAACGCCACCTCCAACAACGACAACGACTCCCAATCCGACCTCGCCGAATACCAAGCCAACACCGACCCCACCGACTCCTCCTCCCTCCTCTCCCTCGAACTCACCTACATCGACCCCAGCCTCGACGAAGTCTCCCTCGACATCACCGCCGGCCCCGGCCGCTACCTCACCGTCGAGCACGACTCCACCCTCACCGGCCTCACCTCCCCCACCCCCGCCGGCTCAAAAACCTACAACCCCCTCACCATCGCTGGCACCTTCAGCGACGACTTCGTCTTCGCCACCTCCGCCAAACGCTTCTTCCGCCTCACCACCACCAAACCCCTCCAGCCCTAACAGTTTTTGAGCCTTCAATCATGAAACTCATCACCATCACTACCCTCCTCGCCACCACCGGCCTCCTCCTCGCCCAAGGCTCCCTCACTCCTCCCGGGGCCCCCGCTTCCACCATGAAAACCCTCGACCAAATCGAGCCCCGCACCCCTCTCATCGCAAGCTCTCCCGGCGTCTCCATCAATGGCAGCGGCACCATCACCATCTCCCAATCCGGCTCCTACTACCTCACCGAGAACCTCACCGTCACCTCCGGCGATGGCATCCTCATCAACGCCGCTGGCGTTACCCTCGACCTCAACGGATTCACCATCTCCTCCACCTCCGCCACTCCCGCTGGCACCGCCATCGATATAGATTCCTCAAGTGTCTCGGTGTTCAATGGCCACATTCTCAGCGGCGTCACCTACGATTCAGGAGCCACCGGCGACCAATTCACTGGCTCAGGGTTTTTCAACGGCATTAGCGCCGACTCTATCTTTTACGAAAATATCCGCCTCCAGAACCTTTCCGTCCAAGGTGTCGATTCCCAAAGCATCTTTTGCTCAAATCTAAATTCAACAATAGTAGAATCCTGTACCGTCACAGTTTGCGGTTCTACGGGTATCCGAGCTGGCCTCGTCAAGCATTGCATGGTTGAGAATGCTGGCCTTGATGGCATCTTGGCGCGGGAAGTCTCGTTTTGCTACGCCACCTCCGTTGGTGCTGACGGTATCGATGCCTCGTATAATGTGTCCAATTCCACTGGAGTGACCACTTCCACTTCTTCGACGAGTAATGGTATCGAAGCCAACGGCAACGTCATCAACTCCTATGGAGTGAGCAATGGCGGCGACGGCATCGAAAGCACTGGCAACGTCAGCAACTCCTATGGAAACACTAACGGCACCGGCGACGGCATTTTCGCTTCATTCAACGTCATGAATAGCTATGGCCTAAGCGATGGCGACGACGGCATCGATGCCACATACACCATTAGCTACAGCCGGGGCTTCACCCTTGGTACCGGTGTCGGTCTCGAATGCACCATCGCCATCGGCTGCACTTCAAGCGGCGGCGAATCCATCACCAACAGATACCTCATGCCCTAACCAGCCGGAGCGCGGACTTCAATCCGCCCCATCAAATCAAGCTCAACAAACAACTTTATGAAGACAACCATCACCACCCTCCTCGCCACCACCACCCTTCTCCTCGCCCAAGGCCCCCTCACCCCTCCCGGTGCCCCCGCCCCCACCATGAAAACCCTCGACCAACTCGAGCCCCGCACCCCTCTCATCGCAGGCTCTCCTGGCGTCTCCATCAATGGCAGCGGCACCATCACCATCTCCCAATCCGGCTCCTACTACCTCACCGGCAACCTCACCGTCACCTCCGGCGATGGCATCCTCATCACCGCCGCTGGCGTTACCCTCGACCTCAACGGCTTCACCATCACCTCCACCGCCCCCTCACCCACCGGCGACGGCATCGATATCGATGCCTCAAACATCTCCATCTTCAATGGCCACATCCTCAGCGGCGTCACCTACAATTCAGGCGCCACCGGCGACCAATTCACCGGCTCAGGCTTTCGCAACGGCATTCTTGCCGACTTTAACGCCTACGAGAATATCCGCCTCCAAAACCTGTCCGTTCAAGGCGTCGATCTATTTGGCATCTATTGCGCAAACACAAGCTCAACATTGGCAGAGTCCTGCACCGTCAGACTCTGCGCTTCCACGGGTATCCAAGCTGGACTGGTAAAGCATTGCCTGGTTCAGAATGCTGGCGGTGGAGGCATAATTGCTCGGGAGGTCTCTTTTTGTCACGCCAACTCCGTTGGGGCAGACGGCATCGATGCCTTCTATAACGTATCCAATTCCACCGGTGTGACCACGTCCACTTCCACAGCGGGTCATGGCATCGAAGCCAGCGGCAACGTGATGAACAGCTACGGAATCAGCAGTGGCGGCGATGGCATCTCCGCCTCTGGAAACGTTTCCAATTCCTTTGGCTCAACCACAGGAACTTCTTCGATAAGCGATGGTATTGATGCCATTCGTAACGTCACCAACTCCTACGGAAAAAGCAAAGGTGGCGACGGAATCGAAAGCTCTGGCAGCGTCAGCAACTCCTATGGAGACACCGACGGCACCGGCGACGGCATCTCCTCCGTCCTAAACGTCACGAATAGCTACGGCATTAGTGATGGCGATGATGGCATCGAATCAAGCGTCAGCGTCTTCAACAGTTACGGAAGAACCAATGCCATGACGACTTCCGCCGACGGCATCTCCGCCGGATTCAACGTCATGAACAGTTACGGAAATTGCACTGGCGACGACGGCATCGACGCCAACGGAACCATCAGCTACAGCAGGGGATTCACCTCTGGTACCGGTGTCGGTCTCGAATGCATCATCGCCATCGGCTGCACTTCAAGCGGGGGAGAAACCATCAACAACAAATACCTCATGCCCTAACCAGCCGGAGCGCGGACTTCAGTCCGCCCCATCAAATCAAGCTCAACAATCAATTTTATGAAGACAACCATCACCACCCTCCTCGCCACCACCACCCTTCTCCTCGCCCAAGGCCCCCTCACCCCTCCCGGAGCCCCCGCCCCCACTATGAAAACACTTGATCAAATCGAGCCCCGCACCCCCCTCATTGCAGGATCTCCCGGCGTCTCCATCAACGGCAGCGGCACCATCACCATCTCCCAATCCGGCTCCTACTACCTCACCGGCAACCTCAGCGTCACCTCCGGCGATGGCATCTTCATCACCGCCTCTGGCGTTACCCTCGACCTCAACGGCTTCACCATCTCCTCCACTTCCGCCACTCCCGCTGGCACCGCCATCGACATCAATGCCTCCAATATCTCCGTCTCCAATGGCCACATCCTCAGCGGCGTCACCTACGATTCAGGTGCCACCGGCGACCAATTCAGCGGCTCAGGGATTTCCAACGGCATCGACACCAACTCTACCAACTACGAAAATATCCGCCTCCAGAACCTTTCCGTCCAAGGTGTCGATTTCGGCGGCATCTTATGCTCAAATCTAGACTCAACATTAGTAGAATTCTGTACCGTCACTGTTTGCGGTTTCACGGGTATCCGGGCTGGCCTCGTCAAGCATTGCAGCGTTGAGAATGCTGGTGCTGAAGGCATCTTGGCGCGGGAAGTCTCGTTTTGCTACGCCATCTCCGTCGGTTCAGACGGTATCGATGCCTCGAATAACGCCGCCTATTCCACCGGAGTGACCAGCTCCACCTCCACATCGAGTCATGGTATCAGAGCCGGAGGTAACGTCATCAACTCTGTCGGTCAAAGCAGTGGCGGCGACGGCATCAGATGCCTTGGCAACGTCCTGAACAGCAATGGATTCACTAACGGCTCGGGTGGCGGTATTGACGCTCTGAACGTATCACATTCCACCGGAGTGGCCGCTTCCGCAGCGAGTAATGGCATTGAAGCCGGGTTTAATGTCACCAGCTCATACGGTTTCAGCAACATAAGCAAAGGCATCTTTGCTGGAGGAACCGTATCCAATTCCTATGGCGTAACCAACGGAACTTCTTCGTCCAGCGATGGTATTCACTCAGTATCAGGCCCCGTGACGGCCTCAACGGGCCAAACCAGCGGTTCGGGCAAAGGAATCTGGGCTGCCCTTTCAATTTCCGACAGTTACGGTGTGAGCTCCACCGGTGATGGCCTCTACGGCACCACCGTGACCAACTCCTTTGGCCAAACCAACTCCGCTGCCTCCGACGGAATCTTTGCCTTCGGAACCATTGCAAATTGCCGCGCCAGCAACCCCAGCGGAGCCGCTCTCGACGCCCGCATTATCTCCGCTTCTACCGCCGTCAACGGCACCATCAACGCAAGCGTCGCCAAAGTGGACGGAACCCCCTAAGGCCTACTCACCAATCACCAAACACACCCAACCTCACGAATCGTCTTTCCATTCTTCAACCCGCGCACACCACGACCAGTGAAAGCCACCATCACCACCCTCCTTCTCCTCACCCCCCTTCTCACCGCTCAACCACTCCTCGAGGGCCAGCTCACCCTCAAACTCTCCTCCGGCTCCCACCACGAGACCCACCGCTACCGTCTCAAAGACCACCAGCTCCGCATCGACCAACCCGGCGATCTCATCCCCTCCCCCCCAATCAACCTCATCAACCTCAAAACCAACACCATCACCCTCCTCCGCCCCCACAACGGCACCGCCCGCACCTTCACCGCCACTAACGAGTCCCCCGCTCCCGCCAACACCCCGCCCGGCTTCCCCGCCATGCCCCAACTCCCCCCCGGTATCGGCCCCCAATCCACCTCCACCCCTCCTC
>JBCCZX010000050.1:0-17566 GCA_039186735.1 Verrucomicrobiota bacterium
CACCGGCCTCGACACCCCCTCCCTTCTCGCCGCCTGGAAAGACGCCCCCTACCTCCACGACGGCTCCGCCCCCACCCTCGCCGACGCCATCGACGCCCACACCAACATCACCCTCAACCCCACCGAACGCACCCAACTCGTCGCCTTCATCCAACAACTCGAAGGCGACAACCTGGAACTCCCCGACAGCACACCCTACAACCTCACCCCCGCCACCATCCCCGGCCTCATCCAAGCCGAAGACTTCGACCTCGGCGGCCAAGGCATCTCCCACTTCGACTTCGACCACAACAACATCGGCACCCTCAACTACCGAAACAGTAGCATCGACTTCTTCGCCTCCTCAGACACCGACGGCACCCCCGGCATCGGCTGGATCCGCGACGGCGAATGGACCCAATACACCGTAGACGTCACCCCCGGCACATACGACCTCGTCGCCCGCATGGCCTCCAACACCTCCAACCCCGGCTCCGTCCGCATCTTCCTCGACAACACCCTTCTCGGCGAAATCACCGCAACCCGTACCGGCGGCTGGTTCACCTGGGCCGACTTCACCCTCCCCGAAATTCGCATCCAAACCTCCGGCACCGCCCGCCTCCGCTTCGAATACCAGGCCGGCATCAACTTCAACTGGCTCGAATTCCGCCCCTCCCCCCTCACCTTCGGCGACACCCCCGCCCCCATCACCGCCCGTATCCAAGCCGAACACTACGACACCGGCGGCCCCGGCATCTCCTACTTCGACACCGACCCCGAAAACTTCGGGGCCAACTTCGGCCCCAACCACCGCGACGAAGGCGTCGACCTCGAAGACTCCCTCGACACCGACAACACCCCCGCCATCGGCTGGATCGAAGACGGCGAATGGCTCCACTACACCATCGCCCTCACCCCCGGCACCTACGACCTCGTCGCCCGCACCGCCAGCGAACTCAACATCCCCGGCTCCATCCGCATCCTCCTCGACAACACCCCCCTCGGCGAACTCGACGTCCAAACCTCCGGCGGATGGTACAACTGGACCGACTCCACCCTCCCCTCCATCACCATCCCCACCACCGGAACCGCCCTCCTCCGCCTCGAATTCACCGGCCAAGCCTTCAACCTCAACTGGCTCGAATTCCGCGACCCCTCCCAACCCACCGACCCCACCGACCCGCCGAACAACCCCGAAGACCAGACACCCTACCTCGGCCTCGCCGCCACCGTTCCCGGACGCATCGAAGCCGAAAACTTCGACCAAGGCCCCGCCGGACAAGCCTACCTCGACTCCGAAGAAGAAAACTTCGGCGCCACCTACACCGACTTCCTCTACCGTCCCGGAGGCGTCGACATCGAACCCTCCTTCGACACCCCCTCCACCCCCTCCCTCGGCTGGACCGACCCCGGCGAATGGCTCGAATACACCATCAACGCCACCGCCGGCACCTACGACCTCAAAGCCCGCGTCGCCAGCGGCTTCACCTTCCCCGGCGGCCTCCTCATCGAACTCAACGGCCAAACCCTCGGCACCCTCGACGCCCCCGGCACCGGCGACTGGTACAACTGGCAAACCCTCACCCTCCCCAACATCACCATCCCCACCTCCGGCCTCCAAACCCTCCGCATCACCTTCAACGGCAACGCCGGCTTCAACCTCAACTGGCTCGAAATCGGCGACCCCGCCAACCCCGCCAACCCCGGCGAACCCGGCGACCCCGGCGACCCCACCGACCCCACCGACCCCGTTGACCCCGGCACCCAAACCCCCTACCTCGGCACCCCCTGGCCCATCCCCGGCCTCATCGAAGCCGAACACTTCGACGAAGGCGGACAAGACATCGCCTACTCCGACGCCGAACCCCAAAACCTCGGCGGCCTCTACCGCAACCACGGCGTCGACATCGAAGGCGACCCCCTCGCCAACAACGGCCACAGCATCGGCTGGTTCGACAACGGCCAATGGATGGAATACACCCTCGCCGTCACCCCCGGCATCTACCGCCTCGACCTCCGCGTCGCCAGCGCCGAAGACACCGTCGGCGACGTCCGCGTCACCCTCGACGGCACCCCACTGGGCACCTTCCCCGTCGAATCCACCGGCGCCTGGGACGCCTGGCAAACCCTCTCCCTCACCGACCTCGCCATCACCACCTCCGGCACCCAAATCCTCCGCCTCGAAATGATTGGCGACGCCGTCAACGTCGACTCCTTCACCTTCACCCGCACCGCCGCGGCCACCAACTTCACCGTCGCCATGTTCAACGCCCTCGGCCAAACCCCCTCCCTCCACAGCAACGCCGACGGCGACTCCGCCTCCGACCTCGCCGAATTCGCATTCGGCTCCAACCCCAACCAATCCCGCAGCCTCCCCAACCTCCCCCTCACCCTCGACCAAAACGGCCTCTGCTGCCAATCCGTTCCCGTTGCCATCGGCGGCACCCTCCACGGCCACACCTACACCGCCGCCGGCATCACCTACACCTTCCAAGGCTCCAGCGACATGCAAACCTGGGACCAACCCCTCGAATTCCTCCCCAACCCCGCAAACCTCCCATCCCTCCCCCGGGGCTACAAACACCTCACCTTCCGCCTCGCCAACCACTCCCTCAAATCCGGCTTCCTACGCGTCAAAATCAACGAAGACACAAATATCTCCCCCACTCAAACCCCCTAAAATCGGGAATTCTCACGAAACAGACAAAATTCCCCCAACGGCAAACTGGCCAACGATCTCCAGTTTGATACCATCCCAACATCGTGAATTGCTCAGGTAACACCCTTCCCTATCTGCTGCGCCTCCTCGATGACGACCAACCCGATGTTAGACGCGAAGTCACCGCTCAACTCTCCACCTACGGAGGCGACTTGAGCGACCAAATCGCCGGACTCGGAATCGAACTCCCTCCCGCCGACCGCGACCTCCTCTCCGAAATCCTCCGACCCGCTCGTCGCGACTCACTACGAGAAACATGGTTCACCCCCTCTCGCTCACTCACCACCCCCGACGGCGATTGGGAAGGATTCGAATCCTTCCTCCGCATGCTTTCCGACTACCTCCATGACGGCATCTTTCTTCGCCCCTCTCTTTCTGACGCCCTTGATGAACTAGCAGAAGAATCAAGCGCCCTCGACCTCAACGACCCCATCCCACTTGCCCAATGGCTCTTCGACTCTGAACGCCTCGCCCCCAATCGACTCGACTACTATAACCCTAAGAATTCCGACCTCGCCGAAGTCCTCGAAACCGGACTCGGCAACCCCCTCTCCCTCTGCCTCGTTCTCATCCTCGTCGCTCAGCGTCGCGACATCCCCATCTTCGGTTGCAACTACCCCGGCCACTTCCTCTGCTGGACCGACACCTCCTCCGGCCCCCTCGTCATCGACCCCTACAACTGCGCCCGCACCCTCCCCGTAAAACAAATCCTCAGCAACAACCCCGGCCTCTCCGAAAACAGCAAAAAAGCGCTCTCAGCCCCCTGCTCACAACTCGACATCCTCCAACGCATGCTCTCCAACCTCTCGCACGCCTACACCAAGCTCGAGTCTCCAGACGACATCGCGCTTATGCGGGAACTCCTTGATAGCGTGGAAGATGTCCAATTCTCCATCGCCTGAAACCCGCACCATCGGCGGCATCCCCCTCAGCTGGTACCGCTGGCTTCCTTCCGGGACTCCGCGCGGAGCACTCTTCTTCTTCCACGGACAAGGCGACTTCGCCGAACGCTACCAAGACATCGCCGAAATCCTTCTCTCCCAAAACCTCGCCTTCCTCACCTGTGACCTCCCGGGGCATGGCAACTCGCCCGGCATCCGCGGCCACATCCCTTCGCTCGAACTCATCGAAGCCATCTCCCTTGAAGGCATCACCCAAGCACGCAAAGCCTCCCCAAATGGACTACTCGGTCTCGGCGGCCACTCCATGGGCGGGCTCCTCGCTCTCCACAGCCTCCAAACGACTCGCCAAACAATCGACTTCTCCTGGATCAGCTCCCCCCTCCTTGTCCCCGAAGCCGGACAACCCGAATGGAAAACCAAAGTTCTCAAACCACTCGCAAAAATCATCCCAACCCTCCCCGTCTCAACCGGCGTCAGGGCCGAACTCTGCCGCGAATACCTTCCCGGCGAATCAAAAACCAACCACCTCCTCTTCCACAACCTCGTCTCACTCGGCTGGGGCAGCAAACTCATCACCCTCGGCCAACAAGTCCGCTCCCACACCTCCCAACTCCCAAACGACCTCCAACTCTTTCTCACCCAAGGCGGCCAAGACCGCATCTGCCCTCCCGAACACTGCCACCAATTCGTCGAAACCCTCTCCCTTCCCAACCTCCTCTTCAAATTCTACCAAGACGCTCGTCACGAACCCTTCGCCGACACCTCTCGCAAAGACCTCTTCGAAGTCATGCGCAACTGGTTAGCCGAAATCTAACCGTGCGGGAACATCTCGTGGAACTTAATCGCCTCCGCTCCCACCGCAATCGCCGTTCCAAAAAGCTCTCGCTCATTCACCGTTCGCGGAACCTGCGCCGCAGGCTTCGTCAACCCCAGCACCAAATGCCCGTAAGCCGTCGCCCCCGCCACATGACGCAGCAACTTCATCGCAATATGCGCCGCATCCAAGTTCGGAAACACCAACACATCTGCCGGCGGACGGCCCATCATCTGCGGCAACTTCGCTTCCGCCACCGATGCATCCAGAGCCACGTCCGCCTGCAACTCACCATCGATTTCACAATCCATCCGTGCATGCAAAGCCTCCTGCCGCGCCACCTCTGCCGCCACCCGAACCTTCGTCGCCGAATCTGTCGCCGCCGAATTCATCGTCGAATGACTCAACATCGCCACCCGTACTCGCCTCCCCTCGTAATGATGAGCCAACCTCGCCGTCTCCAACGCAATCGCCTTCAGCTCATCAACCTCCGGCTGATCGTTCAAACCACAATCAGCCAAATACAAAACCCCATGCGGCCCAAAATGCGGCAACTCCTCCGAAACCAAAATCATCGCCGTAAACAAATCCGGCACCTCCGGCAACGGCTTCACCAACTGCCCCAACGCCCGGTAAATCGCTGCCGGCAAAAGCTGATTGCCTCCCACCATCGCATCCGCATGACCATACTGAATCATCATACTCGCAAAAAAATGAGGCCGCGAAACAACCTCCCGTGGATTGCTCAACTCCACCCCTCGCAAATGCTCAATCCTCACCAACATCTCCTCAAAATGACCCAAATCATCCGCCTGCGCAGGGTCAATCACATTCACAAAATCCATCGCAACACCCAACTCCTTCGCCAAACCATGAATCTCCTCACGCTTGCCCAATAAAATCGGTACCCCCAATCCGTTTCTCACAAACTCCTCCGCCACCCGCAACACACGCGCATCATTTCCCTCCGAAAAGACAATCCGTTTCGGGTGCCGCTTCAACTTCTCAAAAAGAGGTCCCGTAAACGTATCGGGCTCACTCCAAGCCGGGGCCGTATCACTCATAATCGCTTCTAAGCTCGGAACTTCCGCTCCTCCCCTCACCCTACTCCTCTCCCCCGTCCCCCACAACGCCAAATGGATTCTCCTTCCTCTTTTGGCCACACCTAGGCAGCTTTTTCCCAATGTTTGCGGACTATCACACCCACACCCCGTTGTGTCACCACGCCGAAGGAACACCCGCCGAATTCGCCTCCGCTGCCCTCGCACTCGACCTCCAAGAATACGGAATTTCTGACCACTCCCCCCACCTTCCCGAACCTTTCGACGACTGGCGCATGGCCATGGCTGACCTCCCGCGATACTTCGATTGGATCGCAGAAGTGAAACAAATCGTTACCAACAAAATCACCATCCGCTCCGGACTGGAATGCGATTGGCTCCCCGACTGCCAAACCCACACCGAACACCTCCGCCAACTCTACGACTGGGACTACTTCATCGGCTCCATCCACTACCTTCCCACCAAATCTGGCTCCAAATGGGACTTCGACAACCCCGCCCATCTCTCAAAATGGAAAGCCCTCTCCGAGAATGACCTCGACGACCTCTGGACTCACTACTGGAACGAATACCGCACCATGATCGAGAGCGGACTATTCGACATCTGCGGCCACCCCGACCTCATCAAAAAATTCGCCTTCCGCCCCTCCGGCGATCTCAAACGCTTCTACGAACCCACCATCCAGGCCCTCCTCGAAAGCGGGACCATCTTCGAACTCAACACCGCCGGCTGGCACAAACCCTGTGCCGAACAATACCCTGCTGACGAATTCCTGACCCTCGCCGCCTCCGCCAACATCCCCCTCGTCATCAACTCAGATGCCCACCACCCCTCTGAACTGGGAAGAGACTTCCCAAAAGCCCGTCAACTCGCGCGCAACTGCGGATTCTCCAAACTAGCCCTCCTGGACGGCAACAGCATTGCCCTCTGAACAAAAAAAACCGGAGTCGAAAGACTCCGGCTGAAAAATCACTCGGCAAAAAAATCGTCTCCTAGCAAAATCAGGGAGCCGGCGAGTCAGCTTCTTGAATGAGATAAAAAGCCTCTCCACTGGGAGGTGCGGGGTCCAGGTAACTTCCTGAATTAACATCCTCACCATCCGGTGCCAAAGTCCAGCTAGTCAAGTTCGTCGAAACGTAAACATCCGAGATGCCAGTCGCTGTGAACGTGATGTCAAATGCGCTCCCAGTGAACGTACAAGCCGTAATCTCCACACTGTAATTGGAAGGCGAATTAGTCGAACCCGCTGTGCTGAGTGAGTCGTTGGCATCATTCCAGCGGATATCCAAATCAAAGTTATCCTGCACCGCCCAGTCCGCAGCAGTATCCGTGTCCACCCCGTCAGCCGTCCGGGCAATCACATCGGCTGGGAAGTTTGTAGGCGAGACAATTTGAGGAGCACCCAGATAAACAACAGCGGCCCCCACACCAGTGTTAGCAACCGAGTCAATCACCGAAGAACCCATCGCTGTCAGGGAAGCCGAAGTCACATTCCCGGAGCTATCCGTGTAAAGATCAGCCGTAGGAACCAACGCGATCGTCTGTCCAAAATCCGACACAAAATTACTCCCGATTTCAACGTCCGCGAGCGCCGTCAAAGCAGTCGGAGAATCTTCATCGAACACGAGCAAAAAGAAACCGTCAGCAGGAATCACTTCACTGGTAAACTCATAGATATAGGTCGCGACTCCCTCAAAACCCACATCGGAACTAATCATCACGAGTGAAATTCCTGACAAGGGGGCCCCCGGAGTTCCAAACAACTCCACGTAATCGACTGCATTGCCTCGGTCGTCCGCCCAAACTTCGTTGATCACAAGCGCTGCCGGAGCTGTAAAGGTATCCCCTGCATCCACTACGGTAATCGTATCAGTTCCAGTGCCAAAACCAGCTGCAGTAGCCGTCAATTCAACCTCTCTATCGCCATCCACCTCTTGGTCATCGACAACCGTCACGTCAAAAATTGCAGAAAGCTGGCCTGCCAGAATAGTCACCGTAGCAGGCAGAGTCACTTCAGAAACGTCTAAACTGGTAAGCGTAACCGTGAGGTCTGCCGAAGTATCGGCACCAGTCCGGGTAACCGTTGCTATCGTCGCAGGATTGGTATCGGTTTCCGTCACAAAATTGGCGGCGAGCACCAAACTAAGAAATTGGGTAGCACAAGGGTCATCACCATTGACGGTTGTCCCGGGAGAGTAATCCGCCGAACCCAGACTACTGTGCGCACTGTAAGTCGTTCCTGCCGTAAAGTCAGGGTTGAGGTTGAGAGACTCATCATTCCCGGCAACACCCGAAGAATAACTGTAGGTTGTCACCGTTGTCCCTCCCCCGTCAGCAATCGTTACAGTATCGCCTCCATTGCTCAGTCCAAGTGCCCCAGTATCGGCAACCTGCACCAGAGTGGTCCCAATCGGCGACGGCACGAAAGTAGATGGGCCGCCGAAAACAACGATTGCGCACCCATCATCCAAAGTCGTTCCTGCCGGAAAAGTATGCCTCACCCCAGCTCCATCGGAGAGAGTGTATCCACTAATATCAAGAACTCCGCCCGAAACATTCGCAAGCTCGACAAACTCATTATTGGTGAAGTCATTACCATCCGAAACTCCGTCTCCATTGACATCGAAGCCATTGGGTCCGTCGTAAAGGATTTCATTAATGATCAGGGTCGCAGGGGTATCATCGTCCAAAATGTCCACACTAGCCGAAACAGAACTAAACCCGCTCGAAGTCGCGCTGGCCGTCACGGTCGCGGTTTCAGTGGCCTCAACGTCATTGTCATTAATTGGCCCAAAACTATCGAAACCTTCGACATCCCCGGCGAAAATCGTGATGGTCGACGGGACACTGAGATCACCAGGAAGGTCCGTTGAAATGTCCACCGTCAGGTCAGAGCTTGTGTCCCCGGTTCGAGCAACGACTATTTCCCCCGTAGTCGGCCCATCGGTTCCTTCGGTGAAACTCGTCACCGGAGAACTATTGACCAGCAATTGAATCGTAAGTATCGGCGTAGAATTGGAAATCCCCGGTGTAGGCACTCCCACAACGAAAGTCTCACTCCCATCAGGGTTACGGGAAATCGACTCGTTATCGTCATCACCATTCTCGTCCTCATTTGTTTGAACCGTCTCACCAAGGGTCGTGAGAAGCACAGTATCATCTCCATCATTTGTATCGTAGACCACCGCATCCACAAGATCAGTCGAAGTTGCTGCTGTGGTTGTAGTCGCAATAAAATCAGCAGCGGTTGTCCCATTATAAATGGCGATCGCATCTGCTCCATTCTGCAAAGTGCTGTCTGGAAAAGTCTGCGCCGCAGGCAACCCGAAGCTGGCGTTTCCTAGTAGAAGAAAACCGTCGGCGTCAGTCGTGAGACTTCCGAGATCAATGACGTAATACGCTGCATCATCACTCCCGTTAAAGAAAACCATCGCATGTCCTGCAAGGGAAGTTGAACCAGTACCGCCATCGTAAATTTCAACAAACTCCGCGATATCAAAACCCGGAGTTTGAGCATCTGTCTCGTTAATAACAATTTGGGCCGAGAGACTCTGCAATCCAATCGCAGCGAATGCACCCATGGTGAATTTCAGTTTCATTGGTAGAAGTGGGATTTTTGCCCGTGCTCGGACAAAACCACAAAAGCAGATAAAGTACCGAATCTCCAACGAAGAAAGTGAACAATCTGAAACGGAATCGTCCCGCTGCTCATTTGAGCAGCTAAATCAAGGCAAACTTACCAATCCGCATTGAATCCCCGCGTATCAATGTGTGTAAATGACGAGTAACGACCGACTCCGCCCGAAAACAAACCATTGTTCCTCAGCTCTTTAGCAACACGAGCAACTCGCGACGGAGAAGCATGAAACATCAAATCTAAAGCCAAGTTTTGCTTGTGATATGAGCGAGGTTTCGCTCCCGGGCAGCGAGCGTTATAGGCAGGAGAGCGATAGGCAGAGGTCACTTCTTTCAAGCCAACGCCTAGAACATCAGCGACTTGATCAGCCGCCTCAAGGGTTGGTCGCATACTTTTCCACATGGCCCGGGGCGGAATCTCATTCCAAACAGACCCCTTGCGTCGCGCATGAGCACGAATGACATCCTGAACCGAAAGGTGCTTCAATCGGAGACTCGCAATATACCGCGCATAAGAATGCAAATGCCCTCCCTGAATCCTCACCCACTCTTTGGGCAGATCCTCGGTATCGAGGTTCGACTTACCTCCAAAAAAGAAAAAACCCTGCGAGCCTTGAGTTCCAAGAGCAAGAGCACCCGTAGTGCCGAGGGACGTCGCCAAAAAAGAACGGCGAGGAAGCCTAGTCTGAGGTTGTATTGCGGTGAATTGCAGTTGCTTGGCGCTCATGCCGCAGAAATTCTGCAATAATTATGCCATAATACCAGAACTAAATAGAAGCTGATAAGTTACCCACCCAACAGGCTTTCGCGAGCTTTTTTTAAAAAAACTAGCGAATTTTGAGGAACTTTTGGAAATTTCCCGTCGTGCCTCGTCTGAAATTTCAGAAACTCCTCTCCTTCCTGCTTGTTTTCTTTTCCCTCTCTCTCTCGCTCTTGGCTCCCCAGCTCTCCCCTCTCGCTCCTCCCCTCTTTGGCCTCGCTTGTCTTCTTCTATCTCGCTCAACCATTGCTGGCCTATTTGCCGGCTCCCTCCTCGGGGTCGCTCTCCTACCTCATTCGTTCTGGGACATTCCTTGGCTTTGGCTCAGCAAACACGCCTTCCCTAGTCTTCAAAACAGTTGGCACCTGTCTTCCATCGCTTTCACCCTTCAGCTCGCGGCTTTTGCTGCCATCCTCGAACGCTCAGGTGCTCTCCATTCGCTCCTCGCTCGCTGGAATTCTGGCCAAGCCTCACGAGAAAAATTTCAACTCTCCATCATCGCTATCGGCTTCATCTGCTTCTTTGACGGCCTCGCAAACGCTCTCATGCTGGGTCGCGTCGGCAGCCGACTTGCCGACCAGGTACGAGTCACCCGCGAAAAATTAGCCTACCTCGTCGACACAACTTCCTCAGCTATCGCCTGCATCGCCTTCCTCTCCACCTGGTCAGTCTTCCAACTCAACCTCATCAACGAGGCTCTCAAAGACTCTTCAGTCACAACTCCCGCTTACCTCCTGTTTCTCCAATCGATCCCCGCAAACTTCTACTGCCTTCTCTCTCTCGTCCTAGCCATTTTAAGCGCTCGCTACAACTGGAACCCTCCTCCCATGTCAAACGCACGCCCCCAACCGATCCTCAAAACCGGACTCCAGACCCCACCCATTTCAAGCCGTCCCTTGCTCTCAGCCCTTGGCCCCCTCCTCATTCTCCTTCTCTCAGTCCCCCTCGCATTCTGGTTGCTTGGCCGCCCCAACGCACACCTCCTTCCAAGGAGCTTCGAAGACCTCCAGCTCGCCATGGCCACCAACAAAGGCCCCCTCGCTCTCATCCTCGCAGGATCGATTGCCCTTCTTGGGGCCATCGTGTTCTTCAATGGCCCTCGCAAGCTGACCATCCCCGCTTCCCTAAATGGCATCCGCTCGATCCTCCCCGCCATCATCGTCCTCTTGCTCGCATGGACCCTCAACTCCACCTTGACCGAATTAAAGACCGGTCAACTCATTGCCCAATCTCTCGGCGAATCCCTCGATATCCGCTTCCTTCCCGTTGGCGTCTTTCTCGCCGGTTGCTTCATCTCATTCTCAACTGGCTCATCGTGGGGAACCATGACTCTTCTCATGCCGCTCGCTCTCGGCACGGCTCTCGCTATGGGAGATTCCCAACAGCTCCCCCAAAATGAGCTTCAATCCGTCATCCTGCCTGTGATCGGCGCAGTCTTCGGAGGCGCAGTCTTCGGAGACCATGCGAGCCCCTTCAGCGACACCACCATTGTGAGCTCTATCGCCTGCCAGATCGAAACCACCTCCCACGTCCTGACTCAACTTCCCTACGCCCTCCTCGCTGGCACCTTTGCCATCACGTTTGGATACCTACCTTTCGCCTTCGGCCTCCCGATTTGGCTTGGACTCCTCACATCGACAGTAGCCGTCTTCCTAGTTGTCAGAACAACCAAAAAACGGTTCGCGCAAACAAATCAATCAACGAGTTGAACGTCCTCCATTTTCCAAGTCGGAACCGGAAAATTCATATTCAACCCCTTTAAGGTCTCCACCATGATCCGAGCCACACAAAGATTCCGATACCATTTCCGGTCAGCAGGAATGACATACCAAGGAGCCCAAGGCGTCGATGTTCGTTCAATGACATCCTCGTAAGCCTGCATGAAATCCGCCCATCTCGCCCGGTCTTTCAAATCATCGGGATTGAACTTCCAATGCTTCGCCGGATTGTCCAAGCGAGCCTGCAAGCGATTCTTTTGCTCATCCTTCGAGATGTTCAGAAAAAACTTCACAATCATTGTTCCTTCCTCCGCCAACATCCGCTCGAAATCGAGAACATGTTGATACCGCTTCCGCCAAACCGACTCCGGGTAAATATCCTTCACTCGCACCGCAATGATATCCTCATAGTGACTCCGGTTGAACACAGTCATATGACCATTCCGCGGCACATGCTCATGAACCCGCCAAAGGAAATCGTGAGCCAGCTCGTCAGGCGATGGTTTCTTAAAAGAAATCACGTTCAACCCCTGAGGATCGACCCGTGAAAAAACATGCTTGATACAACCATCTTTACCCCCCGTGTCCATCGCTTGCATCACAACCAAAACACGATGTTTATCCTGCGCGTAAAGGAGCTTCTGCAATTGCTGCAACTCGTCGCGCAAAAAGTCAAAAGGCTCATAGGATTCTTCTTTCCCAAGATTCTCCGCTAATCTCTTCTCCCCTGCATCGAGTTCACTCAAGACGAGTCGATGCCCTGGCGGATGTCGGTAGAGGTTGAAAGCGTCTTCGACAGGCATGAACTCAAGACTTAGCTGCCGCAGCTCTTGTGGCAAGCCGTCTCCCTAGCAGTAATCAGCTCGACCAACCTTAGACAAAAATCGAAGTCAGCGGCGTCCCAAGCTCTTTGTCCGCCCCCCCCATTCGGAACGGGCGCCCGCTCGGCGAATAAATGACCTGCTCATGGTCCAAACCAAGCGCGTAACCAATTGTCGCATTGAAGTCCTGCAGCGTCACCGGACTCTCGTCAGGACGATTTCCATTCTTATCAGATTTTCCATAGCTCACCCCTCCTTTGACCCCACCGCCTGCAAGAACACAACTGAAACAAGCCGGGTGATGATCTCGTCCGTTGTTGTGCTCCATTACAATATTCGGCGAACGACCAAATTCCGTTCCAATCACCACCAATGTCGAATCCAAAAGCCCTTGAATCTCCAAGTCTTTCACCAAAGCAGCAAAACCCTGATCCAAGACAGCAGCCCGCGCCTCAACCGCAGTAAAGTTATCATAATGCGTATCCCAACCCCCGAGCGTGACCTCCACAAACCTCACTCCACTCTCAACTAAACGCCGAGCCAAAAGACAACCCTGACCAAAATTGTTCTGTCCATAACGCTCACGCACAGTCCCCGGTTCCTGATTGATATCAAAAGCCTCCAAGTCCGCACTCTTCATTAACTTCACAGCCTCGTCATAGAGACTTTCATAGGCCTTCACCTGCGGCACATTATACTTTTCGTGAAAGCGCTTGTTAAAGGCATCCGCAATCGCCAAACGCTTGTTAAAATCCTCTTCCGAAACCGAATGCGCACGCTCAGAATCCTTCAAGCCCTCCTCTGGACGTCCCAAAGGCACCCCTGAAAACTCCGCCCCCATAAATCCAGAAGACGCACTTCGCGCACTCCCGCCCACCGAAACAAACCCCGGTAAACTCTCGTTCTTCCGACCCTTCAAACGCACCACCCACGCTCCAATCGCCGGATGAGTAATCGTTCCCCTCGGCGAATAAGAACGATGCAAAAGATACTGCCCTTGTTCATGCGCTCCCTGCTTCGAGGTCATCGAATTGATCACGCACATTTTGTCCGCCACCTCAGCTGTCTTCGGCAAATACTGCGACACTTGATAGTCTCCCGCCGTAGAAATCCCTTCAACTGGCCCCTGCACATCCCTCCCCGGCTTCAAGTCAAACGTATCCAAATGACTCATGCCCCCCGCCATATTCAAAAAAATCACATGCTCCGCTGACTTCGCACGCCCGGACACGCTTTGCCCAAAAGCTGGAGTCGCCAAACTTGCGCCCAACATCGGCGCCACAGTCACTCCAAGATAAGATCGGGCCGCATTGATCATAAATTGACGCCGGCTCAATTCATCGGCCTGAAAATGCTCTCGTTCGTTCATCGGACAATCAAATACAGGGTGGGTTTACTGAATGAATAAAAATTCGTGCGTTGCAAGTAGCGCCGAGGTGAGATTCTGGTAACTCTCTACACTTCCATCGATCACATCGCGCATCAAAATTTTCATCTCTTCATCATCCGGAGAACGACCAAGAATCGCATAATACAAATAGCGCACCTTGTCCCGGTCGGTAGTCCCAACTTCCAGTGCCTGGTAAACAGCTGCGGAACGATTATTGACCACGTTCGCTTCCACATAACCATTCATCATCGAAAGAACCTGTGCCAGATTAGCTTCGTTCGTCGCTGAATCTAACAAAATCCGATCCGACTGCCCAAACTGGCGCAAGGGATGATTCAATGGCGCAGGAGAAGCCAACTCAGAAGCCCGTGCCATCCCTGAACGAGGCCCAGGCCGAACACCGCCGGACATCATCATGCTCATGTCCGCGCTCTCTTTTCCACCATCACCATTCCCCATCTTGTAGAGCAACTCAGTCACATAGTCCCGATACTCCGTAGCAGACTGAATCCCGAGCAAATCCCGGCTCAACTGCTCCATTGTCATCTCCCCCGCCAATGCCCCCGCATCGCGATAAAGAATCGCATGACTAAAAGTCCGCCGTGGCAACTGGTCGGGATCACCCTTGACCAAAGTCACCATCGAATCCCAAACCTGCTCTGCTGTCATTCGCTCCAATTGCCGCCCATTGAACGACTGCGGCACCCCCGCATCAAAAGCCTCCGGATTCGCCGCAAACTGAAACGTCTTCGTCAATAACAACACATTCTGAAATGCCCTCAAATCGTAATCAAGAATCTCAATTAACTGAATCAAATCAGCAACCAAGCGTGGCGCGACCGTTTCCTCCGGCTCCTTAAACTCATCCACTGGCTCCCAAATTCCCCGGCCCATCACCCGGTGCCACATCCGGTTCACAATCGTCGCGTTGAACCTTGGATTCTTCGGACTCGTAATCCACTCCGCAAAAACCTCCCGCCCATCTTCCACATCTTTCCTATCCGAAGTCCGCACCCGATTTCCAAACGGTGTCTTCCCTCCAATCATCTCTCCTGGGTCGCCATCCCGATACTGATAATCATACGGCAAGGGAATCCGTCCCCGCCCCCCTCCCCCAAGCGAAGTATAATGAACGTTGTCTCCAAGCCAGCGCATCAAACGACCAAAATCCGAACGCTCCTCCTTCGCTTCCCGCACCTCTCGCCAAACCTGATCCCACGGCCCCGAATTCACCTCATGCTGCCCACTCACAAACGCAGCCAAATGATAAAAATCCATCCGCTCATACTCACCAAACGGATCATCGTGACACTGCGCACACTCCATCCGGGTCCCCGTGAAGATCCGCATCGTATTCGAGAGATTGTCCAGCTCCATACCCTTGTCGCGAACGAAGTAACCAACCGCTCCATTACCCTCCTTCCAAATCGAGCCCTTCGAAGCCAACAAACTCTGCGCAAAATCATCCCACGGAACATTTTTCTCAACCGCCTCGTGAATGAACTCCAAATAAGGCGACGCCGTTCGGCCCTGCCCCCCCTCGAACTGCTCTTGCGCTCGCAACAAATCCAAAACCCAATTCGTCATATGGCTGCGATAACCATCCGACTTCATGAGATAACCCACCAAAGCCGCTCTCTTATCCGAATCTTCAATTTCCAAAAACGCCTTCGCCTCGTCCAAAGTCGGGATCCGCCCGCTCGCGACCAAAAAACTCCTCCGCAAAAACGTGGGATCATCCACCACCTCAGGCACTGATAAGTCTTTACTCTTGTAGAGCGCCGCCACGTGCCGATCCACCATCAACGCAGACTTCTGTAAAAAATCAGCCTCCCTCCCCAAGGAAGACGAATCCGCCTCCCCTGTCGCCACTCCAGGCAAAAAAACAGCCATCCCAGCCCCCAGTAGCCAAACCCGCTTCATCCCTAATAAAACGGTGCCCCCAGACCTTTCTTTGCTCATTCCAACCAGAATATTGCAGACATTTGCAGCCTTCGCCACGTCAATCACAAGACCCTCCAGCAAATCCTCCCCGCTCAAAATTCCCCAAAAACTCCAAAATTTTCATCCTTCCTCCCCGAGGCATTCCCGAAAATCCTTGACCCGCCAGCCCAAACCGACTTTGTTCCCCGCCCCGCAAAACCCAATTTTCACGATTATGTCACGCGTCTGCAGCATCCGAGGTTCCAAAGTCCGTGTGGGACGGAAAATTCACCGTTCTGGTCTGGCTAAGAAAAAGGGCGGGATTGGTCGTCACGTCACCCAAGTCAACAAGCGCCTTGTCACGCCCAACTTGCAGACCAAGCGCATCTGGGTCCCCGAGCTCGACAAATTTGTAAAAGTCAAACTCACTGCCAAAGCCCTGCGCACCATCAACAAAAATGGTGCCTACGTCACCCTCAAGAAGGCGGGTCTGATTTAAACGGCTCATCAGCCCCAAATTTCTCGCCGCACTTCCGGCAAAACCGTGCATCGGGCAAATGCCCGTGGCTCCCACAAGACGGACAAGCCGATGTCGTCTCATCTCCCTTCTGCGCCCGCGTCAACTCCGCCGAAATCACGCCCGTCGGAACCGCAATAATTGCGTAGCCCATCAGGACCGCAAACGCCGTCATCGCCATCCCCAAAGGCGTAGCCGGCGTAATATCGCCGAATCCCAAAGTCGTAATCGTAACCACCATATAATAAATACTCACCGGAATATTCGTGAACTTCGTCCCCTCCTGACCCGATTCCACCAAATAAATCAACGTCCCCATGATCACCGCAAAAAATGCCACCGTCGTGAAAAAGACCAAAATCTTGGCCCGACTCGCCACCAACGCCCGCAAAATAATATCCGCTCCTCGAACATGCTGCACCATCTTGAAAATCCGGAACATCCTCAACAGCCGCAAAATGCGAACCACCAATAACGACTGCGCCCCCGGAATCAACAACTGCAAATAAGTCGGCAAACACGACAAAAAATCCACAATCCCGAAAAAACTCCTCGCATACCTCAACGGACGTCGCGCCAGCCACAAACGAACCAAATATTCCAGCGTAAACAAAATCGTAAACGTCCACTCCACAAACTTCAACAGCCCGCCCCACCTCGCAGCCACACTCTCCACACTTTCCAACATCACCGCCAAAACACTCAGCCCAATCAAGCAAAGCAAAGCCACATCAAACACTTTGCCCCCCCGTGTTTCCGCCTCAAAAACAACCTCCCACAACCGCTGCTTGAACGACCGCTCCTGCCCCTCACCCTCCCCATCCATACTCATTCGCGTCCCAAGCGCCGCCGCGTCTCCTCAAGCGACATCTCGTTGTAAGCCTGATCATCAATAATCAACGGCTCCGGAAAAATCCGCCGCCTCACCTCAGTCTGCACATCATTCCCCGTCTGCACCCGGCCCTGCCCACTTTCCAAAGCCGCTTCATCCCGATACGAGCGCCCCCCATCCGCAAATGCCTCCCCCGCTTCCACAGCCCTCCCTGCCTGCTCGTTGGCCTCCTTCTGCAAAAACCACTCCGCATCATTCCAGCGATTCTCCGAATCTCCTCCATAACGCTTCTTCGAATACTCCTTCGCCCCCTCCCACTCCTTCTTCGAATAACGATTCGCCACATACCTCTTCTGGCCTGCTTCCCCGCCAATCGTCGTATAACGCTGCCCCTCCATCTCACTCCGCTTCGAATCCTTCAGAATCCGCCCCTCATCATCCCGCTTCACATCATCCTCAAACTTCGCATACCGCTCCTCCAACGCCGCCTGTC
>JBCCZX010000051.1:0-17532 GCA_039186735.1 Verrucomicrobiota bacterium
GCCGCCGCCCCACCCCACCCCGCACCGCCCAACCACACCCCTGCGACTCCTTCCCACACACCTCCTCACACATCGCCACCAACTTCACCTCCTCCAAACTCAACTGCCTCTTCGACAACGACGCCTTCGAAAACTCCAACAACTCATCCACCAAACGCGCCAACTCCCCCACCTCCTCCTCCACCGCCTTCAAACGCTCCCGATCCGCCCCCTCCAAACGCTGCTCCAACACCCCCAAACCCATCCTCATCCGCGCCAACGGAGAACACAACTCATGCGCCGTATCCCCCAAAAAACGCTTCTGCCCATCCACCAACACCCCCAAACGCTGCGCCATCCGCTGAATCGCCCGACTCAACCTCCCCAACTCATCACCCCGCCGCGACGCCAACTTCACCCCGAAATCCCCCTCCGAAATCCTCTCCGTCCCCTCCGTCATCACCTTCAAACGCCGCGTCACCCGATGCACAAACGGCAACCACATCAAACCCGACAACACCAACAACCCTCCCCCAATCAAAATCAAGGGCCGCGCATCCAAAAAGACCTCCCGCCCCTCCCCAGGACCCGCACCTACAAACATCAATCCCCGCGGCGGATGCAAATACTCCTCATTCCCCAAAAACACCTGCACCGCAGCCCACCTCTTCCCCGTCTCATCCTCCCGCATCACCACAAACTGCCCCTGCTCCGGCACCGCCGGCTCCCCCCTCCGCCGATCTCCCGGTCGCATCCGCTCCCCAGGCCCCAGCCCCACGGGCCGAGGCCCCCGCTCACCCTCAAAATCTCCTCCCCGCCCCCCCGGGCCCCTCCTCGGCCCTCCCAACCCAAACTCACCTCCCAACTCCCCCTCCAAATCCTCCAAAAACTCCACCGGCGGACTCTCCCGCCTCCCACTCACCTCCATCATCTTCTCTCTCGCATCCCTTCGAAAACCATCCGGCACCTCGGCCCCATGCTGCTCCGCCCCCCCACGCATCTGCACCGCAAACTCCAAATCCATCGTCTCCCCATAAAACCGCAAAATCGCCTCCCAATCCTCCCGCCGACTCGCCCGCAACTCCCGCGCCACCAAATCCGCCCGCTCCTCCAAACGCTCCGCCACCCGATTCTCAAACAACTCCCCCATCCCCATCCCAAACTGCCACCTCAACGCCAACCACATCACCACTCCCACCACCGCCAAGTTCACAAAAAACCACCCCAACACCTGCCCATAAAGCGGCACCCCCCACCTCCGCTTCCCCTCAATCTGACTCACCTCACTCACCGCGCCACAAACTGATAACCCACCGCCCGCACCGTCTTAATGAACCGTGGCTCCTTCGCGTTATCCTTCAACTTCCTCCGCAACGCCGAAATATGCACATCGATCGACCGATCAAAAATATCGAACTTCCGCTCACTCA
Organism: Verrucomicrobiota bacterium; assembly: GCA_039186735.1. Classification (GTDB taxonomy): domain Bacteria; phylum Verrucomicrobiota; class Verrucomicrobiia; order Verrucomicrobiales; family Akkermansiaceae; genus Roseibacillus. The sequence goes on from JBCCZX010000051.1 coordinate 1,410, forward strand.
CCTCCTCGATCAACTGCTCCCGCGACTTCACCCTCCCCCTCGCCCTCATCAAAGTCACCAAAATCGCAAACTCCAGCGCCGTCAAATCCAGCGGCTCATCATCCAGCACCACCGTATGCACCGCCTCATTCACCACCAAACCATCGGCTACCAAATCCACCGTAGATTCATCCTCCACCGGCTCCGCCACCTTCGCCCGCCGCGTCACCGCCCGCAACCGCGCCAACAACTCCCGCGTCGAAAACGTCTTCGGCAAATAATCATCCGCCCCCATCTCCAAACCCACAATCCGGTCCGCCTCCTCCCCCATCGCCGTCAACATCAAGACCGGCACCTGCGAACTCTTCCGCAACTCCTTCAACACCTCGAACCCATCCATCCCCGGCATCATCACATCCAAAATCACCGCCTCCCACTCACCCTCACGCGCCGCCTCCAACCCCTCCGTCCCCGTATGCCTCATCTCCACCTCATACCCCAGCGGCTCCAAATACTCCTTCACCAACCCGCACAACTTCACATCGTCGTCGACAACCAACAAATGCTTCACCGCTTCCGCCTCGCTCATATCCTCACACAGAATACGGCAACCACCCCCCTCACCACCAACCCATTTACACGTCCTTTACATCCGCCCGCCCCTCCTCCCCTCCCCACGTTTACCCCCTCTTTACAATTCTCACCTCCAATGAAACACAACCTTCACACCCCTCTGTTGCCATGCAAACATCAACATGAAAAAAGCAACAAAACCAACAGCCCGACGAACACCCCCACACAAGCGCAAACCAAAACACTCCTCCTCACAACCCCTCATCCGCAACCGCTTCCTCACCCTCGGACTCGTCACCTTCGTCTTCTGCCCCGTCTCCGGACAAAATAACCCCGCCCACAACCGGGCAACCGACGACCTCGACCACAAACGCAACAACGGAGTCACCATCCCCAGGCCCCTCCGCCGAAGCGAACTCACCCCCCAAAGCGAACGCAACACCCCCCGACAACCAGACCTCGACCTCCCCGCCGAAACCCCTCCTCTCGACGGCTTCGGCAATAACAAATCCAACCCCACCCAAGGCGCCGCCGAACAACCCTTCATCCGCCTCACCGAACCCGCTTACGCAGACGGCATCAGCGCACCCGCTGGCTCCGATCGCCCCAACCCCCGCCTCATCTCCAACACCATCTGCGTCCAAGACGAACTCATCCCCAACACACGCGGCGCCTCCGACTTCCTCTGGCAATGGGGACAATTCCTCGACCACGACATCATCGAAACACCCTCATTCGACCCCCCCGAATCATTCAACATCACCATCCCACCCGACGATCCCCACTTCCCCACCGACAGCGAAATCACCCTCAACCGCTCCTTCTACGAACAAGACCACCTCCCCCGCGAACAAGTCAACTTCATCACCGCCTACATCGACGCCTCCAACGTCTACGGCTCCACCGAAGAACGCGCCTTCGCCCTCCGCACCCTCGACGGCTCCGGACAACTCAAAGTAACCGAAACCGAAGTCGGCCACCTCCTCCCCTACAACTTCACCGGACTCGATAACGCCCCCGCACCCTCCCCGACCTTCTTCCTCGCCGGCGACATCCGCGCCAACGAACAAATCGGCCTCCTCGCCATGCACACCCTCTTCGTCCGCGAACACAACCACTGGGCCACCCAATACCTCGAAGAAAACCCCACCGCCACCGGCGAAGAAGCCTACCAATTCGCCCGCCTCATCGTCTCCTCAGAAATGCAAGCCATCACCTACCGCGAATTCCTCCCCACCCTCCTCGGAAAAAACGCTCTCCCCCCCTACCGCGCCTACAATCCCAAAGTCGACGCCACCATCTCAAACGAATTCGGCGCCGCCGCCTACCGCCTCGGACACTCCATGCTCTCCTCCACCCTCCTCCGCCTCGATCCCGATGGAAACGAAGCCCCAGAAGGACACCTCTCCCTCGCCGACGCCTTCTTCACCCCTTCCGAAATCGAAGACCATGGCATCGACTCCGTCCTCCGCGGACTCGCCAACCAACAATGTCAGGAACTCGACGAAAAAATCATCGATGACGTTCGCAACTTCCTCTTCGGTCCTCCCGGTGCCGGCGGTTTCGACCTCGCCTCCCTCAACATCCAGCGCGGCCGCGACCACGGCCTTCCCGATTACAACACCATGCGTATCGCCGCTCACATGCCCCCTGCTCGCTCCATACAAGACATCAACCCCGCCATCGCCGACAACCTCGCTGCAGTCTATCCCTCTCCCGACCAAGTCGATCTCTGGATCGGCGGCCTCTGCGAATCAAAACTTCCCGGCAGCATGGTCGGCCCCCTCCTGCAAGCCATCCTCGTGAACCAATTCCGCCGCCTCCGCGACGGCGACCGGTTCTACTACGAAAGCCATCTTCCACGTCACTTGGTGCGTCTCGTGGAAGAACAAACCTTGGCCCACATCATCAGACGAAACACGGGAATCAGTGACGAAATTCCCGAAAACGTCTTCCTCGTGCGCAACCCGGACCGTCCCCAAAACACCGCGTCCCGGAAGCACTCCCAGCGAAGACGCTAATCCCTGATCTGAGCCAACCTCTGGCAGGCCCTCTCCCTCGGGAGGGGGCCTGCCATTTTACCAAATCTTCACAAGATTCCGCACAACAAACTCCAAATACGCGAGTTTCCTCGATAGACTGCAGCCCTGCCCATGAGAAAAACCCTGCTCACACTCCTCTCTCTCACCCCGCTCCTCTTTGCCGATCCTCTCCTCAACTCCTGGATCACCGACCTCTCAGGCCGCTATGCACGAATCTATCCCGACAACGACGCCGTCACCAATCTCGCTCCCGTCACCACCTGGTCCCGAGGCTCTGGAACCCAATCCCAACCCACCTACGCCGGCATCCACGAAATCGCCGCCAACATTAACGACGTCTACATCCGTTCCACCGGCCTCGCCTTCCACATCATGGGCCCTTGGTATGGCGAGGGCGGCGGACTCTTCCCCAACTACCCCTCCAACCGCAATGGCCATTTCCTCTTTCCCCGCATCCCAAACACCAACTACTCACCTAAAGACGGAACCGGTCTTGGAACCATCGGATTGTTCGTCGATGGCGTCTCCATGTTCGACTCCCGCGATTCCTTCTCTTACGACACCGACGAAGGTCAGGACGAGCAACCCAATTCCGGCATGAACATCAGTGGCGATGGCATCTGGAACCGCGATGCCTACGTCAACGAATCCGTCACCTTCGACCCCGCCTTCGCCCACCAAGCCGGAAACAACCACCACTACCACGCCAACCCTCCCGGCCTTCGCCACATCCTCGGAGACTCCGTCACCTACGACTCAGACAACCACCTCTTCACCGAATCCTTCAACGGCAACCACTCTCCCATCCTCGGCTGGGCCGCCGACGGCCTCCCCGTCTACGGACCCTACGGCTACTCCGATCCCACCGACGCCTCCTCCCCCATCCGCCGCATGATCTCCGGCTACCAAAAACGCGACGGCACCAACGGTTCCACCGACCTCACCATCGCCACCGGAAACGGCCCCCACCCCAACAACCAAAACACGGGCCGCACCTCCCTACCCGCTTGGGCCGTCCGCAACCCTCACATTCAAATCAGCGGCAGCAACGACTACGGACCCCCCGTCTCCAACGACTTCCCCATCGGCCACTACGTCGAAGACTACGCCTACAAAGGCGACCTCACCGGACTCAAACTCTACGAAAGCATCGCCATCGACGGCACCTTCAACCCCTCCACACACTTTGACCTCAACGAATTCAACGTCCGCTTCTGCCTTACCCCCGACTACCCAGCCGGAACCTGGGCCTACTTCACCAACATCGAATCCGATGGCACCCCCGTCTACCCCTACAATCTTGCCGCCTACTACTTCGGAGAACCCACTGGCAGCAGCGTCAACGGAACCCCCGGCGGCACCCAAATCATCTGGGAAGGCGGACCCGAAAAAGACCTCGAACTCCGCGAAATCGAAGTCGCTAAACCTTCCGGAGACGTCACCCTCACCTGGACCTCCGTCGAAGGTGGCATCTACGCCATCACTCGGAGCAACAACCTCCAGACTCAACCTTGGGACCCCGTCGCCCAAGCCCTCGGCACCAACGCCACGACCAGCGTGACCGATTCCGGCCGCGCCAACTCCGACAACAAACACTTCTACCAAGTCACCCTCAACTCCATCGACCCCTTCGACGACACCGGCTTCGAATACGACAACTCCATCATCACCCAACCCACCGAAAACAACATCCTCCTCCTCATCCTCGACGACTGGGGCCTCGACTCCTCCGAACTCTACAACACCGAAACCGGCACCAACATCCAACTCGCCAACATGCCCAATCTGAAAGCGCTCCTCTACTCCAACCCCAATGCCACCCCCGCCGATACTCCCGACCAGGGCCTCCTCTTCACCCGCGGCTACGCCCAGCCCATCTGCTCACCCACTCGCGCCACCCTTCTCACCGGACGCCAAACCTACCAGCACACCGTTGGCAACCCGACCACCGACAACGTTCTCCCCGCTTCCGAACTCACCTTCCCCGAAATCATGGCCACCGAAGCCCCCAATTACAATCTCGCCTCCTTCGGAAAATGGCACCTCGGCTCCGGGAACACCGGCCCGTTCGACACCGGCGGCTGGCCGAACTTCTCCGGCACTCTCAACGGCGGCGTGCAGGACTACACCATCTGGGAACGCGTCAAAATCGAAAATGGGATCCTCGTTGACTCGGGAACTGCCATCGCAGACCTCATCACCAACGGCACTTATAGTAGCCCCTACGCCACCTCTGTCCAAATCGACGAAGCCATCTCCTTCATCAACGCCCAAGGCACCGACCCCTGGCTCGTTTGGATGGGCTTCAACGCCCCCCACGACCCCTTTCACGACCCCGCACCCTACGTCATCCCCACCGCTGGCTACTCCACCACCGGCACCGCCGACAAAGACTACTACGTCAAGATGCTCGAAGCTCTCGACCACGAAATCGGTCGTCTCCTTGCCACCGTAGACCTCAACAAAACCAACATCATCGTCATCGGCGACAACGGCACTCCCGGCCAAGTCGACCAAGCCCCCGCCGGTGGCCTCGCCGCCGCGAAGGGTTCCCTCACTGAAGGAGGTATTCACGTCCCCTTCTTCGCCTCCGGCCCCGACGTCCTAATCAACGGCAAATCCGATAAAATCGTCCACGTCGCCGACCTCTTCGCCACTATCCTCGACCTAACAAACATCAACGTCTCCGCCGCCACCTCCGGCATCGACCTCCACTCCACCTCCATCCTCCCCATCTTCCAAGGAAACGACATGGAAGACCGCTGCCTCATCGCGGAAAAATTCGGACTCAACGCCACCGACGGGCGCTCCCTCATCGACGACGATTGGCCTAACTACAAACTCATCTCCACCCAAGACGTCACCGATCCAGCCGACACTCCGAGCTACCAAATGTATGAAATCGGCGCCAACGGCATGGAGTCCACCACCCTCACCACACCTCCCAACCCCGGTGATGCCTGGGAAGCGGCCTACAACGCCCTCGTGGCCAAAGATCAGTCCCTCATTCCGCCTACCGTCGCCCCTCCCGTCACCATCAACATCGATCTTCCCAGCAACGCCCCGCCACTCATCAACACCAACAACGACAACATCGTCTACCCACAAACCATCACCGTCGGCGGCATAGACGCCACTTGGGATCCCGGCGACATCACCGTCAACAACGTCACGACATCCGCCGCACGTGTCGACGAAAACGGCAATCCCGACCGATTCTCCATTGTCGCCGAATTTAACGAATCCACCTCGGGTCTCAGCCCCGGAACTTACCCCATCATCGTCACCTTCCCAGGCTCGGGTGGAAGCAGCCGCACCTACACCGCCACAAACACCCACACCATCCCCTGACTTGGCACCAACGACTCGCCCCCGAAGATGACACAACAAAATCGCTTAAGACTGAGTGGGAGCACACATTGATATTTAATTTAGATAGATATTTTAGCGGCTTACGTTATTTTCCCCTCCGTGAAACCAGCCCTGCCTCTGCTTGGGTTCACGGCCCTACCCATCACCGCCGCCGTAACCCTCAACTTCGACACTGCCGTGTTCAGTGATTCTTTCGGGAACTCCAATGGCGACCCCGAAGAACTACGCTGGTCCAACATCGGAAACTTCAACGGCATCGATCTCGATCTCGTTGCCACCACCGCCGCCGGCTCCACCTACGTTCCCGGAAGTGGCCCTGTCAATGCCAGCGGCCCCCTCCCCGCCGGCGGCCAAAACCCCGGCTCGAACGTCCCCGAAGGCGCCACTCGCATCAAAGTTCAGCGCAACACCGACGTCACCTTTGACTTCATCTTTGTCAATCAATCCACGGGAAACGCAGTAGTCCTTGATGAATTCGTCATCTCCTTCTGGGACTTTGATCTGACCGACCGCACCGCCCAGAACCAAGGCATCGTCGACGAAACTCTCACCTTCCTAGGCCTCGGCGGCACTGACACCGGTGCTTCCTTCACCTACACCACCGGAAAACTCTTCGATATCGACACCAGCAACCCAAATCAACCGATCTTCCGCTCCACCCAGGCCGGAAGCCAAAGCGACAATCCTTCCGACCTCACGAACCTCACCGAAGAGCAAGAGGACAAAGTCATTGAACTCACCTTCAGCAATGCCGCCTCGTTCCGGGTCAACCTCGCCGTGGGTGGCACCTCCTCCAGCGACGCCCGCACCTTTTTCGTTGGTGGCGACGTCACCTTCGATCCCAGCACTCCCATCACTACCGAACCCGTCCCCGACCCTCCCTCCATCCCCGTTCCTGAGCCCAGCGTTCCGCTCACACTCCTCCTCTCAAGCGCACTCTTCTGGAGAAGGCTGCGCTAGTTCTCCTCTTTTTCGAAATCTGCTTCTTCCTCATCGTCATCACCTAGCAGTTCCCCCACCCGCTCATCCACCTCCCGGTTCCCCATCCGCTCCACGATCTGCAGCTCCTGCTCCAACTCCTGCAAATGAGCCCGCATCAACTTCAACTCCATCCGAATCAACCGCTTCTCATGCTCAAGCTGCTCCCGCACAATCATCTGGACCCGCTCTCCAATCTCCGCCCGCTCCTCCGGCTCTTCCTCATCACTTGCCCAATATTCATGCATCGCCTGATCCAGCCTCAGCTCGATCCTCACCCCTGCCAAATGCAGGCTCGCCGCCTCCTGACCATCATACTGCCGAATCTCCAGATAATGAAAATAACGCTCCCGATACTCCTCTAACACCTCCTCATGAAACTCCTCTCCCTCTTCCCGCTTCACCAATTCTAACATCTCAACCGCAATCGGCACCTGCTCCTTCAAAAATCGCAAGGTCTCCAGCTGGCTCGGATACGTCACCTCATCAGGACCTTCATCATCCTCTTCGGTCTCTTGCTCCTCCCACTCTCTCTCTTCCAACTCTTCGGTCTCCTCCCCATCATCTTCAGCCGAAAGACTCAACGGCACCCAAACCATCAACCCTAGGGCAAATACACCCAACCTGAACAACTCATTCATTTTCATATCGTCTCTTTCTGAAATCTCATTTTCTCCCACCGCTCCCGATCCTTCCGTCTTTCCACCAACCCAGCCCTCCTCGACCGAAAACCGCTCGAATCCGTCAACATCCGCTCCGATAAACGGGGCTTCCGCGCAACCTTCTCCCCAACCTCCTCAACTCCATTGAGAACTTCCACAGCTGGCCCCTCCACCACCAACGGCGGATTCGCCACCTGCCGATCCCCTTTCATCACAAATAAACCAGCCGCCACCAGCAACGCCGCCGCCACTGCCCCCCAAACCAACCTCAGCGGAAACGCCACCACCCTGTCCTCAACCTCAAACACTTTGTCTAACAAACCCTCGCTCCTCTCCGGCACCTCCTCATCCCGCAAACTCACCGCCAGCTCTCCCAACTCCTCGAAATACTCCCGCACCTTCTCATCCTTCTCTAACAAAGCCTCGACCTCGCGCGAAACAGACTCATCGGCTTCTCCACTCCAATACAACAAAATCTTCTCCTCCTGATTCATATCGCTGCCAACTGGGTTCTCAATCTCTGCTTCGCCTTGTGCATCCGGGCCAAGACCGTTCCCAGGGGCGCACCCAGGACCTTGGCAATTTCCGCAAAACTCAAATCCGCCTGCATCCTCAAACTCACCACCTCACGCTCAGCGTCCGGTAATTTTGCCACTGCTCTCCGCAATTCCTCCACTTGCTCCCGCGCCTCCAAGGCCTCCAACGGTCCCACCCCCCCTGCCGCCAACCCCTCCTCCTGACCCTCGCTCATCTCCACCACTTTCTTCCGCCGCCGAATCAGATCCAAAGCCGTATTGTGCCCAATCCGAAACAACCAGCTTTTGAAATGACTCTCCTCCCGATACCTCGGCAAAGCCTGCAACGCCTTCCGGAAGGTATCCTGAAGCGCATCTTCACTGTCTTGTTGGTGTCTGAGCATTTGCCAAAGGTATCGATACAACCCCTCCTCATACCTCCCGAACAACTCCCTCGCCGCACCCAAATCCCCCTTTCGAAGGTAGCGCCGCACCAAGTCTCGTTCAGTCAATTCCATCGGGCTTTCAGTCGCACTAACGTTGGCACCTTCACTTTATTGCCACCAATTGAAAAAACATCGGAGAGGCGACCTTGACTGTCGCCTACCAAAGAACACCAAGCACCAGCTCCGCCAAAAATCACAAATCACTTGAAATAATCAATTCCTGCGTTTGAAGAGTAATGCACCAAGTAAACAAGACACATCCAATATGACTATCACAGAAGCCATCGACGGCCGCCGTTCCGTCAAACACTACGACCCCAATCACAAAATGCCCGCATCCGATTTGGCCGAGCTCATCCGACTCACCAAACTCGCTCCTTCTTCTTTCAATATGCAAAATTACCGCCTCGTGGTTGTGCAAGACAAGGAACTCCGCCAACAAATCCGCGCAGCTGCCTGGGACCAGGCCCAAGTCACCGATGCCAGCGTCCTCTTCATCATGTGCGCCGACCTCACCGCCCACGAAACCGATCCCGCGCAACTCTGGGGCCACGCCCCCAAGGAAATCGAGGAACTCATCGGTGGCATGCTCAAACCCTTCTACGATGGCAAACCCGAACTCATTCGTGACGAAGGCATGCGCTCCTCCGCCCTCGCCGGCATGACCCTCATGCTGGCCGCCCGAGACTTCGGCTACGAATCCTGCCCGATGGTTGGCTTCGATCCGGAAAAAGTATCCGAGCTCATCAACCTCCCAGCTGACCATGCCATCAGCTTCATGATTTCAGTCGGCAAGCAAACCACCGAGCCCTGGCCTCGCGGCCCCCGCCTCCCCGACAGCACCGTCGTCATCAACGACCGCTTCCCGAGCTAAGCAATGGCGTTGGGTAGCGCGGCTTGGCCCAAGCCGCACGCTGGTGAGCAAACCAAAAACCTTCGCTCACGCTTCCCTTCACAGAAAAAGACCACCAACTCTCACCAAGCCCTCTGCCCACCAGCAGAGGGCTTTTTCATTAAAAACAACCCAACTCAAAACCCTCTGCGACTCCGCGACTCTGCGCGAAGTAAAAAGCACAACCCAAAAGACTTCGCGTCTTAGCGTCTTCGCGCGAGGCAAACCAAATGCCCGCAAGCCCTCTCACAAAAATTTTCACCTTTCGGCAATAAAACTCCTCCGCCCCCGTTTGCGCGTCCAGAAAACCAAACTGGACCATGAAGTCTACTACAAAACCCATCGCAAACAATTCTCGCTACTGCCAAAACACATCCTGCCCTCACGCGAGCCACTGCCCTAACGGCAAACAGCTCCCTCTCACACAAAAAACAAACCTCTACCAAAAGACCCTCCCCCTACTTCTCACCGCCACTCTCACTCCCACTCTCCCCGCCCAACTCGACCTCAACGGCGACGGCATGAGCGACGTTTGGGCTGCTGTCTACAACGCCCAGAACCTTCTTCCCAATGTCGACACCGATCGCGATGGTTGCACCAACCTCGAAGAATCCATCGCCGGCACCAACCCCTTTTCGGCTGCCAGCAAAATCGATCTCATTCTCCCCCAGCAATTTACCAACCCTCTCACCCTCTCCTTTCCTTCAATAGCGGGAAAATCCTACCAACTCTCTTCCAGCCCAGACCTCAACTCTTGGACTGACTCCGGCTCCCCCATGACCGGAACTGGGTCCATGCTCAACTGCACCGTGACTCCCAGTGCCACCAAGCAGTTCTGGCGCTTGAATGTCTCTGATCTCGACGCCGACCTCGACGGCCTCACCGCTTACGAGGAAACCCTCCTCAATTATTCTGACAACGACTCATACAGTAGTAACATCATGACCGGCACCGACTTCACCGCCGCTCTCACCAATTTCGGGTCCCCGGGCTCTTTCGTATTCCAAGGGCAATCCATGCCGGGGACTCCTCCTTCTCTCACCGAATCCTCCCGCTTCCTCCAACAAGCCACCATGGGTTCCACCTACCCCACCATTCAAGGCGTCTCCGCCACCGGCATCCCCGCCTGGCTCGAAAACCAATTCGCCATCCCCGCCACCTCCCACGTCGTTCGCAACAATGCTCTCACCATCAGCGAGCAGGATGAAACTGGGGAGAGCTTTCCCGAGTCTCCTTACATCTGGACCTGGTGGAACACCGCCCTCTACGGCACCGACGCCCTGCGCCAGCGCGTCGCCTTTGCCCTCTCGGAAATCTTCGTGATCGGACAAACCACCGACGTCCTTGAAGACCGCTACTACGGCATCGCCACCTACTACGACGTCCTCGTCAACAACGCCTTCGGCAACTACCGCGACCTTCTCTACGAAGTCGCCACCAACCCTGCCATGGGTCATTACCTCTCCCATGTCAAAAACCGCCCCACCGATCTCGCGAACAACATTTTCCCCGACGAAAACTTCGCCCGCGAAATTATGCAACTCTTCTCTATCGGCCTCTTCGAACTCAATCAGGACGGGAGCCGTATGAAAGACGCTCAGGGCAACGACATCCCCACCTACGACAATACCGACATCACCAACTTCGCCAAAGTGTTCACCGGGCTCACTTACAACCCTATCAATCCAAACAACGGCACCCCTTGGGAAAATGAAGACCCCGGCCCTGTGACGGGCATCGAGGATTACCTCGGCGCAGCCGACCTCTGGATGGGTATCGAGATGGCCCAATACGACCCCATGCACGAACCCGGCATCAAGTTCCTACTCAACGGCGCCAGCACGAATGGAAACACCCAGCAAGACCTCGATGCGGCCATCGACAACCTCTTCAACCACCCCAACACCGGCCCCTTCATCGGTCGTCTTCTGATTCAGCGCCTCGTCACCTCCAACCCCTCCCCTGACTACATCTATCGCGTCGCCGCAGCTTTCAATGACAACGGCTTCGGCGTCCGCGGCGACATGAAATCCCTCCTTCGCGCCATTTTGTTAGACCCCGAAGCCCGCAACCGCTCCAGCATCAACAACCCTCAATTCGGCAAGCTCCGCGAACCCGTCCTCCGCCACACCCACATCGCGCGCGCCTTCCAATACCAACCCTCCAGCGGAGCTCTCCGCATGGATGGCTTCGATGCCCGCGTGGCCTACGCCCAGCAACCCATGCTTTCTCCCTCGGTCTTCAACTTCTACCTCCCGGATCATCAACCCCTCGGCCCCATCAAGGACGCCGGACTCGTCGCCCCCGAATTCCAAATCACCACCGCCACCACCACTATCAAGAACCTCAACTTCTATTCCCACGGCATCCCCTTCGACTTCCTTGTTCTGAACACCGACGAAAACACCGAAGTCCTCAACGATTACTCCGCCGAAGAACAACTCCTCGAAGACGACAACATTCCCGGTTTCCTCGACCGCCTCGACATCCTCCTCACTCGCGGCCAAATGACCCCCACCACCCGTTCCGCCCTTCAACTCGCCCTCGAAGGTGCCCTCGCCTCCAATGCCGGGCCGGGCGAAATCGCCCGCTTCATGGTCTCCCTCATCGCCTCCTCCCCCGACTTCGCCATCCTCAAATAGTTAGGAGCGCGGCTTTGCAAGCCGCTTCTTTGACCCTTCAGCAAAAGACAAAACCACAAAAACTTCGCGTCTTAGCGCCTTTGCGCGAGGCAACCACAATTCTCAAGAACTAGAACACCAAAAACCTCTGCGACTCAGCGACTCTGCACGAGGTATTAAAAACCCACTAGAAAACCAGTAACCATGAAAAGAAGAAACTTCCTCGGCCAAGCCTCTTGCGCTGCCGTCACCGCCACTCCCATGCTTTCCACCCTCCTCAATCTTCGCATGACCAACTCCGCCGTCGCTGCCCCCACCAGCGATCCGAATGACTACAAAGCCCTTGTCTGCTTCTTCTTCGCCGGCGGCAACGACTCCTTCAACATGCTCATGCCTGCGAGTGGAACTCCCTACTCTGACTACGCCACCACCCGAAGCAACCAGGCCATCCCTCAAGCTTCGATTCTCCCCCTCAACGGCACCCACAACGGCAAAACCCTCGGCGTCCACCCCGGCATGCCCCAGGTTCAGTCCCTCTACAATTCCGGTCGCCTCGCCTTCGTCTCCAACGTCGGCACCCTCGTTGAACCCGTCACCCTCAACGGCTTCAACAACGGGCTCAATCGACTCCCTGCCGGACTCTTCTCCCACTCCGACCAAATCATGCACTGGCAAACCAGCGTACCCGACGCCCCCTCGGCGACCGGCTGGGGCGGCCGCGTTGCCGACATCTTGTCATCGTGCAACACCAGCACCCAAATCTCGATGAACATCTCCCTCTCCGGAACCAACACCTTCCAATCCGGAGCCGGAACCGTGAGCTACGAGATCGAACCCACCGGGAACGGCTCCATTGCCCTGCAACCCTATGCCGAAGGAGAAAATCCCACCCTCGCTGCTCTCGGCCAAACCGCCATCAATTCCATGATGGACGCTCAATACTCTAACCTCTTCCAACAAACCTTCGCCGAGAAAAACCGCAGCGCCCTCGACGCCTCCACCGCCTTTTCCAACGCCATCGCTGCTCAAACGGTGAATACGGTCTTCTCCGCCAACCGCATCTCACAATCCTTCCAAATGATCGCCAAAACCATCGCCGCCCGCCAGACCCTTGGCATGCGGCGCCAGACCTTCTTCGTGATGTTCGGTGGCTTCGACCACCACGACGAACTCCTCAACAATCACGCCGCCATGCTCCCCGTCATCTCCGGGGCCATGAGCGAGTTCGATGCCGCCATGACTGAGCTCAACCTCCAAAACAACGTCACCACCTTCACCGCCTCCGACTTCGCCCGCACTCTCACCTCCAATGGCAAAGGCACCGACCATGCCTGGGGCTCCAACCAGATGGTCATGGGCGGAGCCGTCAACGGCGGCAACATCTACGGCACCTACCCCGACCTCGCCCTCGGCACCAACCTCGACACCGGCCGCGGCCGCCTCATCCCCACCATGTCCACCGACGAATACTTCGCCGAACTCGCCCGCTGGTTCGGGGTTTCAAACACCGACCTCACCACCATTTTCCCCAACCTCACCCGCTTCTACACCCCCAGCTCCACCCCACCCGTCGGCTTCATGAGCTAACAGTTGTCGTATGCGGCTCCATTCAAATCGAAACAAGATGGCCATCGAAGCTCGTGAAAGTCATATGAAAGCGTTCACGGAACATCAATTTTTGTTCTTCGAGGATTCCGATTGCGATCTCTTCACCCATCCGGATCGATTCAACGTAGTCCGAATAGTAGTGCACGCCTGCAAAATCCCTGCCGATAGAAATATTCGCTGCAAGTTTATTCAATTCGCCTTCAACCGTTAAGTTCCCCTTCACCCCTTTATCGAGTTTTGTTTCGCCTTTTGATTGAGAGCTGATGATAGGTCGGTGAATCGTCCTGAAGGTAGCATCCCCGTTAAAAAAAGCTTTCAGAACAGTCACGCAAGCACCCGCCACCGTGGCATGGCCAGCACCATAAGTGGGATGCATCGGCGAACCTTCGGTAAATGCCATTGGGAGAAGAACATTTTTTTCCCCCAACTTTCGGCCTTTGCCGTTGTTAGCGGCATTATGTTTGCGGACCTGTTCCAGTAAACTGGGCGAGGATGAACTTTCCCCTTTCTTGCTCGTATCTTCCAACGCATCACGAAGTTCTTGGAGTTCAGGGATATTAAGGGCATCGGCTTTTTCAATCCGCGCCGCCAGCGCCTCAGGTCGAAGGCGCCGATGAACATTAAATTTTTGAAAGCGGACCGCTTTCAGCGCACGGGTAGCGACTTCGGTGACAAGCGAAAGGATATGGGGACCTCCAAAATGTGCAAAACCTTGCTGGTGATCAATACTATCGTCCCTTTGAAAAGGAATTCCCGGATCAAACAGAAGTTCATTCTTATCCTTGAACTGGCCACTCAACAAAATAAGGCACGCATTCAGGTATGCCTGATAAAGAGCATCATAATGAACATAAGTGCTCAGATCGCGCGGCGTTAGCATCAGTCGACGGTCAACAGCTTGAGAGCCTCTTTTCTGATCAGCGTAAGCCTCAAGGTTACCGACAGAAGCTGCGCATTGAACACTATACCATTCTTCCCAAGTGGTCATATAATCAGCATTCGGCAAGGCGTAGCGAACTCGCTGATCAATGGTTTGTGCACCGTAACTGGCTTGTCCGTCTTGAATCTTGAATTCTCCGCCGTTGATATCGTTATTTCCGATCAATAAGAATTGTGACAAATAAGGACCAGCGAGATCGCCGGGAGTAATCCCTCTGAAAAGCGTTTGAGGAGTGAATTTACGACCAGTCGATTTCGGACGAAATGTTCCATCTTTCGATGCTGAGCATTCAGAGATCCGGTTTGCGAAAGCTCCATGCTTGCGATTTAGTTCGTTGAGAGCGATCAGCACATTTCGGACTTTGGAGTTCGAACAGATTCTCTCGCTCCCTTCGAATTCAGTAAAGGGCACATCGCGCAAAAGAGCCTGCGCATAGACCTCCGCGATTTCTCCGATGAGTTCAGCACGACTTCCATCCTCGTCGTTAAGTGCGGGCGCGGGCGGCATCGTAACAGCCTGTGCATCCGGTCCTTCCAAGTCGAATGACAACCCGGCAGACTGACTCTCCCAAGCCCGAACACCAACCGAAGACCTCAGGTCTGCAAGTTGGGGCAGAGTGTGTTGATTGGTCTGATTCTTCAGACGGGAAAAGAGGCGCTTTATCCCATCTCGTCGCAGGCTAGCTTTCTGACACCTTGCATACGCCGCTGTCAGATCGCAGCTCGCATGGTCAGGATCGTCGCCTTTGTTATCTGGATGTCCGAGCGGTGTATCACGAAAATCGCGGAGCTTACCGGAGTCGATGGCTTTCGCGAATTGCTCGTAATCCCGAATATCACTGACGGTGCCCAACTCTGGATCGTGCGGAAGGCCTTTGGTAAAACTCATCGGGACAAAGAAATCAATGCCCCCGTCGGTAGTTTGGTCCCAATAGACGGACTCGTCCTGATTGGCTTGATGACGCAAATGCTGTCGGGAAAACGCAACTTCATTGGCTGCATTACGCTTCGCGCGCGCCTCTTCTCGACGAAAAGGATGATTAGGATCCGGAGTCCTCAACTGAGAACTTGTTTTATTAGTATCACACATAACACGAGATATCAAACTTTGACTCTTCGAGAACGTGTGTCAAAGAGCTAGGATCTGTCGAGATAAATCGAACAGGTAATTACTTGAATATTGACTAGATAAAAACAATGCATAAAACTCATAATTTTTGCAGAGATGATTCATTTCCACTGCTCAAGGTTAAATATGGCCCTCACCCTCTAAACCGAAGGAGACATCTCCAACCTATCCCGCTTTTTAAAGCACGGCTCCGCCTTACCGGTCAGCCGCATGAACTAGAATTCAGGGTTCGAATACTCACGTTCGGCCCAGAAACAATAAAAAGCCTCAACACTAAAAGCGCCGCCGGTTCACTCTAACAGATTTCCTATCAACACCTTTCAACGGCTCATTCGTCTAATAAATAATTAATCGAAACCCGTATAAA
>JBCCZX010000052.1:0-17421 GCA_039186735.1 Verrucomicrobiota bacterium
AAAGCATTCAGTTGACCAGTCGGGCGCTCAGCACCTTCGACAAATGCAACTAAGAACAGGCTCGCAGCAAAGGTGCGGAATAATTGGGAACAAGTTGAAACAGTCATCAGAATTATCAGGAAGAGTTGGTTGTCTCAGGACAGGATTTTTTTAAAATATCGAGCGTTCAAATTCACTAAAATTTATAAAATGACAGTCTGTTTTTTAATAAATTATTCATAACCTGCTAATTTTTAGGGCAAGGACCAAGAGGCAATCGAACATCTTAAATATTCAGAATTCCTGATGAACCTGCATCTCAAGACCTTCAACAGTCCCTTCAATGACGCCCATCGGAACAATCCAGCACCGCTTCCGAAAACATCCTTTCCACCTCACCGCTTCAAGCGGGTCACCCGCCACAAGCACCATTGACCAAAGACCTCGGAAGACTGACGATGCGCAGCAAATGAAGCTTCTTGAACCCCTCGAACTCGCCCCCGGCCTCACTCTCCCGAACCGCATCGTGATGGCCCCGCTCACCCGCAACCGCGCCGCCGAAGGCAATCTCCCCTCCGATCTCATGGCCGAATACTACCGCCAGCGCGCTTCTTTCGGCCTCATCATCACTGAGGCAACCCCAGTCAACCCTTCCGGTCACGGCTACCCCTCCACCCCAGGCATCCACACCCCCGAGCAAGTCGCTGGCTGGAAAGCGGTTACCGATGCCGTCCACCAAGCCGGGGGCCGCATCTTCTGCCAACTCTGGCACTGCGGGCGCATCTCCCACAACACCTACCAACCCGACAAAAAAGCACCACCCTCGGCCTCCCCCATCGCCGCCAAAGACGCCCAAATTTGGAAACCCGACTGGTCCCCTGTCGAAAACCCCGTCAAACCCCGCGAAATGTCCCGCGACGAAATCGACTGGACCGTCGCCGACTTCCGCACAGCCACCAAAAACGCCCGTGATGCTGGCTTCGATGGCGTCGAAATCCACGCTGCCAATGGCTACCTCATCAACCAATTCCTCACCGACGGCTCGAACAAACGCCGCGACGAATACGGCGGCTCCATCGCAAACCGGGCCCGCTTCCTTTGCGAAGTCCTCGATGCCGCCACCACCGAATGGCCCGAACGCGTCGCCCTCCGCCTCTCTCCCAGTGGCGATTTCAACGACATCTCCGACTCCAACCGCGAGGCTCTCTACGAATACGTCGTCAACCGAATCAACGAATACGAACTCGCCTACCTCCACATCGTCGAACCCCGCATGTTCACCGAAGACTACGACCTCGGCATCTACGACCTCCCTCTCTCCACAAAAACTTGGCGCCCCCACTTCAAAGGCACCCTCATCTCCTCTGGGGCTCACCAAGCCGAATCCGGCAACATCCTACTCCGCCATGCCCAGGCTGACCTCGTTGCCTACGGTCGCCTCGCCATCTCCAATCCCGATCTGCCACTGCGCTTCGAACAAGGCGCACCCCTCAACGACTACGACCGCGACACTTTCTACGGCGGCGACAGCAAAGGATACACCGACTACCCCTTCCTCACCGACCAACCGACTCCCCAACCTCAAGAAAAGCCGACCCCCCAAGAAGACCCAACCCAGCCGGAAGACCCTCTCGAAACCGCCATTCCAGAACCCAAAACACCCCACCAAGATACGAATCTTCCCGAATCCAACTCCTTGCCCGAACCGCAAGTGGAATCAGGCACTGATAATCAGCCAACTGAAACTGAAGAGAGGTAATCTCATCCGAAAAACGCTTCAAAAATCAAGAGATCCAGAGAAATGTCGGTTTTCTCTCACAAGGTTCTTGTTGTTTCGTAGAGTGGACCTTATAAATACATTGTATGAATCGATGGGGGCCAACAATGACTCAAGAGCTCGAGAAAGACCTCGAGGTAGTCTCAACCGAACTCGAAACCGGACTCCTGCGGGCCGAACGCGAACTCGAGCTCGAACACTCTCAACTCAAAGCACTTGTAGGCAAAGAAAACCCCGACCTCGCCGCCAAAGTAGAAGCCATGGAAGACTCAATCACCCGACTCTACGAAGGCCTTGAAAAAGCCCGCATGTATTTACAGCTCGCACAAGGCGAAAGCTACCTTCTCCGCAAGGAACTCCAAGAGAGCGCAACCTTCATTCCCGCCTAAGATTTCTCCTCAACCTTCGGCCCACACTCTGCTCTCCTCTTCAGCGTGAGCAACTTGGCACTAATTGAGGACGACCCGTGGCTAGCCCCCTACCACGACGCCATTGCCGGTCGCATCGCCCGCTTTCTCGAAGCGCGCCAAAACGAACCCCTCCTCAATCGCGCCCGCTGGCACAAATCTGCCGGCCTCCACTTCGACCCGAGTCAGCAAACCTACCGCTTCCTCGAATTCGCCCCCAATGCCCACGCCCTCTCCCTCGTCGGTGACTTCAATCAATGGAACCCCACCACTCATCCCTTCCAAAGAAGTGACCTCGGCAATTGGTCACTCAACGTCCCTGCCGACTCTGGCTTCGGCCACCTCTCGAAATACAAAATCCGCGTGACCGGGACCAACGGAACCCACGACCGCCTCTCCCCCTTCACCGACTTCACCTACCAAAATCCCGAAACCCACGAATTCTCTTCCGTTGTCTGGAACCCCGAAACAACCCACCACTGGCAACACCCCTCTCCTCCCAAACCCACCGCCCCTCTCATCTACGAAGCACACCTCGGCATCGCCACCGAACGCGAAGGCGTCGGCACCTACGACGAATTTCGTAAAAACATCCTGCCCCGCATCGCCGAACTCGGCTACAACACCCTCCAACTCATGGCCATCGCCGAACACCCCTACTACGGGTCCTTCGGCTACCACGTCTCCAACTTCTTTGCCCCCTCCTCACGCTTCGGCACCCCGGACGAACTCAAAGCCCTCATCGACGAAGCCCACCGACTCAACATCACGGTCCTCCTCGACCTCGTTCACTCCCATACCGTCAAAAACTTCGACGAAGGCATCCGCGAATTCGACGGCTCACCCGCTTACCTCCTCAGCGAAAAGGAACACCCCCAGTGGGACTCCCTCCTCTTCGACTACGGTCGTCCCGAAACCCTCTCCTTCCTCCTCTCCAACCTCGCATACTGGCTCGAAGAGTTTCACTTCGACGGCTTCCGCTTCGATGGTGTCACCTCCATGCTCTACCACCACCACGGCGATACCTCCTTCGACCACTACGACAAATACTTCTACGACGGCGTCGAATGGAGCGCCGTGACCTACCTCCAACTCGCCAACACCCTCATCCGCGAAATCAACCCCGATGCTCTCACCATCGCCGAAGACTTCTCCGGCATGCCCGGACTCTGCCGCTCTCCCGAAGACGGCGGTCTCGGCTTCGACTACCGCCTCGGCATGGGCATCCCCGACTACTGGATCAAACTCCTCAAACACACTCCCGACGAACAATGGGACCTCGACGCCATCTGGAACCAACTCTCCAACCGACGCCACAAGGAAAAGACCGTCGCCTACACCGAATCCCATGACCAGGCACTCGTCGGCGATAAAACCCTCGCCTTCTGGCTCATGGACCAAGACATGTACTGGCACATGAAAAAAGGCGACCAGAACCCCGTCATCGACCGGGGCCTCGCCCTCCACAAACTCCTCCGCCTCCTCACCATGGTTGCCGGCGGCGAAGCCTGGCTCACTTTCATCGGCAACGAATTCGGCCACCCCGAATGGCTCGACTTCCCGCGCGAAGGAAACGACTGGTCCTACAAATACGCTCGCCGACAATGGTCCCTCGCCGACAACCCCGAACTCAAATACCAAGGCCTCGAAAACTGGGAATCCGCCCTCCTTCACCTCGCCAAAAGCCGCCGCCTTCTTGAAGCCCTTCCCGCTCAACTCCTCAACCTCGACCAACACAACCTCACCCTCCAATTCGAACGCGCCAACCTCCTCTTCGCCCTCAACTTCAACCCCTCAACAAGCTTCCCCGACTACCGCTTCCCCTCCCACGTCCAAGGCACCTTCAAACACCTCATCGACACCGACCTACCCGACTTCGAAGGCCTCAACCGCATCCAAACAGACACCCTCCACCCGACTCAAAACGGACAAATCGCCATCTACCTTCCCGCCCGCTGCGGAGTCATTCTCGAACTCCAGTCCTAACCCAAGTCAGTCCGGGCGCTTGATCTCCACATCCTCTCGCAACTCATCCTGCCGAATCATCTCGCAGTATCTCGCCATCCGGTTGTACACCGCCCGCTGAATCCCCGGCGCCGCCGCATCAATCTGCTCCTGCGGGATATTCAAATGCCGAATCAAAATAATCGGCAAATAAACCATCTCCGGCGTCGAACGCGACTTTCTCCAGACCGTCGCCTGCATCATTGCCACCGCAACGCCCGAAACCTGCTGCAGCTCCGCTTTTGCACCCGTCATTCGGTCCGACCAATCCTCATCAAACGGCTCCATAATATCCTCCATTAAAGCCATCGACTTCGAATTCTTCGTCTTCTGATTCAACTCGAAACGCTTCGGCTTCGCCACCACCACCTCACCAGACCGATTCGTCACCGGCACCACCGTATCCTGAATAACTGGACCACAACTGCAGAAGAAAACCGCTGCCGCAGCCAACAAAAATACTCGCAAAATCATACTTTCGCCTCACTGGCTATCAGCACCGACTCAAAGCGACGAGCGAATTCCCACTTACTTGTGTCCCCTCCACGGATGCTCCCACCCCTCCCGATAAACCCGGGCCAGCAATTCCCGTGCAGACTCATCGTCAATCACTTCGCCAGCCTTCTCATCCCAAGCCAAACTCCGCTCCAACTTCAACGCCAGATTCGCCAGAATACACGCCGCACTCGAGCGATGACCCTCCTCAATATCTGCCACCGGACGCTCACGCGTCTCCACACAACTCAAGAAATCCCTCCACAATCCCCGAATGCCCGGCGCCACATTCGGATTCGTCCCATCCGCAGTTCCATCACCCGGAAACTCCTCGCGCTCCACCAAAGCCGTTCCCCGCATCCCTTCCCCACCCCCATGCGGAATAAACTCCCACTTGTTCAGGTCCCCCTTCACCGTCCCCTTCTCGCCATAAATAAAAAAGGCCCACGGATACTCCTTGTCAGGAGCCTGCCCCCAAGTCCGGTGCGTCCAAACCACATCAAATTCCTCGAAGCCAAATGTCGCCACCTGCGTATCCGGAATATTCCCACTCCCCCTCTTCTCGACCAAAATCCCTCCCGACGAACTCACCCTCTCCACCATCCCCAGCCCCACCAACCAGCGCACCGTGTCCAACATATGGATGCACATATCCCCCATGATCCCATTGCCATACTCCTCAAACCGTCGCCAACCCTTTGGGTGTACCCCCTTCCGGAAAGACCGCATCGGCGCCGGTCCCGTCCACAATTCCCAATTCAAAAAATCCGGCACCTCCACAACCGGCATCACCTGATTACGGCCCATCCCGTAGAAACAACAAACCTCTGCATGACCAATCCTCCCAAGCAACCCCGCCTCAAACACCTTCTCCTTCAAATCAATCAAATGAGGCGTCCCCCTTCGCTGTGTCCCCACCTGCACCACCCGCCCCAGCCGCCTCGCTGTCTCTAACATCACCTGCCCCTCCCTCACATCCACACTCACCGGCTTCTGCACCCACACATCCGCTCCCGCTTCCATCGCTGCAAGCGTCGGCAACGCATGCCAATGATCCGGCGTCCCCACGATCACAATATCAAACTCCTCCCGCGCCAACATCTCCCGATAATCCTCGAACAAATACGGCTTTTTCCCTCCCCCCGACCACCTCGCCACCCGCTCTCCAGCATCCTTCAACATGCGCGAATCCACATCACATAAAGCGACAACCTCCACCGGCGCAACCTGCTGCAAACAGAACAAATCCACCTTCCCATACCACCCCGCTCCAATCAACCCCACCCGCTTGCCACTCCCGCTCTCTTCAGCACCCGAAGCCACACCTGCTCCCAGGGCCGCCATCGCCCCTTGCCCCGCTGTCCGCACAAATTCTCGCCGATTCACAACAGCTACTGAATCGCCTAATCCCCCTCCACTCGCAACTGCAAATCCGAGAGCGCATTCATGAAATACAAATAAGCATCATACGCACTATCATAAGGCCGGAAATAATCATGCACCTCTCCAGCCTCACCACCCTTGGTGCTCATGTAATAAAAGTGATCACTCGTCTGCATCTTCCGCCACTGGTGCAACAACTCCTCATCGTCCTTCGCCTTCACCGCCTTCTCAATCACCAGAATCTTTCTCCGCGCCTCCTCCTGCATATTATTCCCCTTCCAGGGAGACAAATCCTTCTCCCAGTCCGCCCAAGACGTCGGCTCATGGCAATCATACTCCCCAAAAACTTCAAACTCCTCAAACGCCTCCGACACCGTCACAAACTCGCCCCCGCGCTCCAACCACTCCCTCACAAAACCTTCCCAAAACTCGAAAATCCCCGACTCCACACCCTGATGCTCCCCAATCGTCTCGTAATCCAACTGCAAATTCACCACATCACCCCCACTCGCCACACACCAATCCGCAAAAGTCGCCGGCGACAACGGATACTCCGACCAACCCTCGTTCGAAAAACGATACCCCACATCATCCGACAAGCCTCCCGCCCGCAGCAAAACCCTCAACGACTCCACATTCGGCGACCGATAAACATGATTGGCGGGCCGCCCCTTCAAAACCCGTTCCACCCCTTCTCCTAACATCCCCACAAACCCCATCTTCTCCATGTAACTCGCCAACTCATTAAAATAAACCTGCTCCGTATGACGATAAACCCGCGGTTCCGCTCCAAAAACCTCCTTCAACTTCGACAACTGCAACTCCACCTGCTCCCGAAACTCCTCCTGACTCCGGTGATAACCCATCGAATGATAATACGTCTCACCCAACAGCTCCACCTTCCCCGTTCCCACCAACGACTGGAAACTCTCCAACACATCTTTCCGATGATGCTCCATCTGCTCCAGAAACACCCCGCTCGTCGACATCGAAAAACAAAAATCCCCTCCCGTCTCCTCAATCAATCTCCGAAACAAAGCATTCGCCGGCAAATAACACTTCCCGCTCACCCGTTCCAAAATCCGCCGGTTCAACTCATCATCCTCATAAAAAGGATCCTGCCCGATATCGAAAAAACTATACGGCTTCAACCGGTTCGGCTGATGCGCCTCAAAAAACAAACACATCTTCGGCATCGCCTCCCCCGCCACCTTCTCCCCCTCAACCTTCTCCACTTCCGCGACAACCTCAGACCGCTCGCCCCCACTCTCCTGGCCTTCGCCCAGAATTCGCTTCAGAAAATCTTTCATCCCTGCCGGAACCCTAACTGATCCTCATACAACGCGACAACTCTCTCCGCCGCGGCTTCCCAAGTACAATTCTTCTGATCATCCAGCGAATACGCTACCGCCTCCGCCCGCGCCTCCTCATCCGTCAAAAGATCCACAATATGCTGAGCCATCAAATCCACATCCCAAAAATCCGCCTTCCGCGCCCGCGTCAACACCTCCGCCACCCCCGACTGCTTCGAAATCACCGCTGGTATCCCATATTGCGCGGCCTCAATCGCCGACAAACCAAACGGCTCACTCACCGACGGCATACAATAAACATCCGTCATCGAAAGCAGCTTGTTCACCTTCTCCTTGTTCAAAAACCCCGTAAAATGCAACCGATCCCCCACATCACGAAACGCCCCATACTCAATCAACTCCCGCATCCGCTCTCCCGTCCCCGCCATCACAAAATACACCCCGGGATGCTTCTCTAACACCTTCGCCGCAATCTCCAAAAAGAACCGCGGCCCCTTCTGCCCCGTCAACCGTCCCAAAAACAAAACCAGCCCATTCGGGAACGGACTCGCCGAACGAAACGTCTTCACCGGATCCGCCCCATTGTGCACAAAATGAACCTTCTCCGGCGAAATCCCGTAATGTCCCGTGCAAATCGTCCCCGTATAACGACTCACCGGAATCACCAAATCCGCCATCTCCATCGCCCCCTTCTCAATATCGTAAATCCATCCCCGGCTATCCGGCCCACCCCGATCATAATTCAACGAATGCACATGCAGCACCAAAGGCTTCCCCGTCCGCTTCTTAATCTCCATCCCCGCCACAAACGTCATCCAATCATGCGCATGCACAATATCGAAATCCATCCCCTCCGCCAAAGTCGCCGCAATCTGCGCAAATGACCACACCCGCTCCCCCACATCCTCCCCATAAAGCGTATCATCCCGAAACATCGCCAGCCGCTCCTCCAATCCCGCTGCCTGCAAACGCTCAATCGCCTGCTCCGTCCTCTTCTCCTCCGCCGTCTTCCGAATCGTCGTCACCCCCCCTTCTTCATGACCCTCCTCCTCCAACCTCTCTTCATTCCCATACGGCGTCATCCCACTCGCAATCGCACCCTCCACCCAAGTCACCTCTCCAATCTCTAACAACTCCTCATTCTTCTTCACCTTCTCCAACTCCAAACCCTCCAAACCATTGAGCCCAATCAACTCCAACTTCTCCACAAAGTAATTCGGATCCGCCTTCGGAATAATGAAACTGCACTCCACCCGCTTCGCCATCGCCCGTCCCAACCCCAAACAGGCAATTCCTAAACCCCCATTAATCAGTGGCGGAAACTCCCATCCGAGCATCAAAACTTTAGTCATTGGTCGCTACTCTTTCGTCCTGAGCAAGTTTCTTGCCAGCTCTCACAAGAGTTTGAACACAAAATCGTAACAATGTTCAAACTCACCACTTTCTCACTGAAAATGTGTCCCAAACCTGACTCGACAGTGGCCCAGACGCTGCTACCCACGTCGTAATTAAATGCACTCCGACGATACCAGCGCCCCAGGAGACGAAGCGGCCTTCGAAAAAGAGAACTACATGGAGTCCGGCCGCGCCAAACTCTCTAACGAACACTTCGCCAGCGAAGTCACCTCCGTTCAACACCACCACAACTCCCTCCACGTCCGCTGCAAAAACCTCGTCCAACTCGCCGTCACCTCTCTCAGCCCCGACATCATCAAATTCCACTTCGCTCCCGACGGCCACATGGACGACGGCTTCTCCTACGCCGCCCTCCCCGAAAACTTCCCCCACCCCGACCCCATCGGCTTCGTCCAGGACAACCTCAACATCCGCCTCACCACCTCCTCCCTCCAAATCCGTATCAATAAAGAAGGCCTCGGCATCGATATCTCCAACGACGCCGGCACCTCTCTCAGCAAAGACGAAAAAGGCTTCCACTGGGAACCCAACCGCAAATACGGCGGCTACATCGTCCTCAACTCCCGCAAAATCCACCAAGGAGAACACTTCTTCGGTCTCGGCGACAAATCCTGCCACCCCGAAGTCTCGGGCCGAAGATTCGAAATGTGGGGCTCAGACACCTACGCCTACGGCGCCGAAACCGACCCCCTCTACAAAAACATCCCCTTCTTCATCGGCGTCCACCACGGCCTCGCCTACGGCATCTTCTTCGACAACACCTCGCGCACCTTCTTCGACTTCGGCAAAGAACGCAAAGACGTCTCCTCCTTCTGGGCTCAAGGCGGTCAAATGACCTACTACTTCATCAACGGTCCCACCGTCCAAGACGTCGTCCGCCGCTTCGCCCAACTCACCGGCGTCCCCGAACTCCCACCCAAATGGGCCCTCGGTTACCACCAATGCAAATGGTCCTACAAAACCGAAACCGAACTCCGCGCCATCGCCGACGGCTTCCTCAAACACAAAATCCCCTGCGACGCCCTCTACGTCGACATCGACTACATGGACGGCTTCCGCTGCTTCACCTGGAACCTCAAATCCTTCCCCAAACCCGGCGAACTCATCCATCAACTCGAACACGAAGGCTTCAAAACCGTCGCCATCATCGACCCCGGGATCAAGGTCGACCCCTCCTACCACGTTTACCAACAAGGCATCGAAGGCGACCACTTCTGCCGCCAAATGGACGGCGACCTCTACATCGGCCAAGTCTGGCCCGGACCCTGCCACTTCCCCGACTTCACCCAACCCCGCACCCGCGAATGGTGGGCCACTCTCTTCCAAGGCCTCATCGAACGCGATGGCATCGCCGGCATCTGGAACGACATGAACGAACCCGCCGACTTCAACGAAGACAAAACCTTCCCCCGGCACATCCGCCACGACTACGATGGCCATCCCTGTTCCCACCGCCGTGCCCACAACGTCTACGGCACCCAAATGATCCGGGCCACCCGCGATGGCCTCGCCAAATTCAATGGCGGCAAACGCCCCTTCGCCATCACTCGCTCCGCCTACGCCGGCGCCTGGCGCTACGCCTCCGCATGGACCGGCGACAACATCTCCAACTGGGAACACCTCCGCATCGCCAACCTCCAATGCCAACGCCTCAACCTCTCCGGCTACTCCTTCGTCGGCTCAGACATCGGCGGCTTCCTCGAACAAACCAACGGCGAACTCTACACCCGCTGGATCCAACTCGGCATCTTCCACCCCTTCTGCCGCACCCACTCCTCCGGCGAACATGGCGACCAAGAACCCTGGTCCTTCGGCGAACCCTACACCTCCGTCGTCCGCAAATTCATCGAACTCCGCTACCGGCTCCTCACCTACATCTACAGCGCCTTCCAACAACACATCGAAACAGGCGACCCCATCCTCCGCCCCATGCTCTACCACGAGCCCCATAACCCCGACGTCTACCACCGCGCAGACGAATTCACCGTCGGCGACAACCTTCTCGTCTGCCCCATCTGCCACGAAGGCGGAATCCAACGCCGTGTCTACCTCCCCACCGGCTCATGGTACGAATACTGGACCGACGAAATCTGCAAGGGCGGCCAGGAAGTCAACGCCTACGCCAGCCTCGACCGCATCCCCCTCTTCGTCCGCGCGGGCACCTTCCTCATCCTCGACCCCGTCCGCCAATTCTCCTGGGAAAGCATCAACCCCACCCAAGACTACCATCTCTACCTCCCATCTGACGTCAACAAACCCCAAACCACCCACCTCTACCACGACGAAGGGGAATACTACGGATATCGTAACGGCGAATTCCATCGGGCCACCATCTCCGTAGAACGCCTCTCCAAAACACACGTCCGCATCACCGCCCATCGCGAAGGCCACTTCGGCCTCCCGGATGGCATTCTTCACCTTCACGGCAACAAAACCAACCTCGCCAGCCTCACCGTCGACGGCAACTCCTGGACTGAGCTCGACTCCCCTCGCATTCCAGGCCACTTCCACACCATCGATATCACGACCAAGGAGTGATATTTCTTTAGGAAAATTGAACAATTTATTGACCACAACTAGCTGATTTTATGAAAATTGCGTCTATTGTGATTGTTTTTACCTCAAAGTTAAAGTAAGCCCCCCCCGCAACTTCGACGCGTTCACACCCCCACCCATGACCACCGCATTCACCCTGCGGAGCACGGCACTCTTGGCCCTCAGCGCCTGCTCTCTCCTTTCCCAAGAACTCGTCTGGACCCCGGGTGTCACCGTCCAAGTCTACGACATTCGCGAGAACATGACCGAGGTGTCTGCCCTCGTCCCCAACCAAACCCCCAACCTCGACCAAGTCCAACCCACCATCGACTTCGACAACACCTCTCTCCTCGACCCTCAAGACGGCTACCCCTTCTACGACCAATTCCTCGTCCACATCTCCGCCGAAATCAACGCCCCCTTCCCCGGCATCTACGAATTCGCCCTCGAAAGCGACGACGGCTCCCTCCTCTTCCTCAACGACACCCCTATCTGCGACAACGACGGCATTCACGGACCGACCACCGTCACCAACTCCGCTTCGCTCTCTGCAGGCTGGCAAAAACTCCGCATCGAAGCCTTCAACAATATCGGCGACTTCTTTCTCCAACTCCGCTGGAAACAACCCGGAGAATCCAACTTTACCCTCGTTCCTCAATCCTCCCTCCGCATCGACAACAACGTCGTCCGCGTCATCTCCCACGGTAAGAAATTCCTTCTCAACAACACCAACCTCTCCCCCGGAAACGGCCTCCCCCTCACCGACGTCCACCCCGCCTGGGAACTCACCACCATTCGCCCCGCCAGCTTCGAACCCCAGATCGGCGCCATGAGCCTCGTCAACGACAACACCCTCTACCTCGGCACCTTCAACCCCAACCAACAAGACGACTCGGGCTTCGACTCCCAACCTCGCATCTGGCGTGTCGACAATGTCGATGGCGACCCTGCCAACATCACCGCCACCCAAGTCGCTGGCTCCGGCCTGCCCGCCACTGCTCAAACAACCGACATCTCCGGCATGGCATGGGTCAACGGTGACCTCTTCATCGCCGAACGCACCGGCATCTTCCGCATGCTCGACGCCAACAACGACGGCCTCTTCGAAGACAAGGAACTCATTGGCGATCCCTGGTCTTGGGACAACTTTCACCAATTCCCCTTCTGCCTCAAACACCGCGCCGAACCCGACGGCGACTACCTCTACGGCGCCATCTCCGTTGCCATCGCCCTCGGCGGCAACAGCGACTCCAACCGCGAAGACTTCCGCGGCTCCGTCTTCCGGTTAAAGATTCCCCCCGCAGGTTCCACCAACTCTGTCGAATACCTTGCCGGCGGCTTCCGCACCCCCAACGGCGTCGGCTTCGGCCCCAACGGCGGCCTCCTCGTGACCGACAACCAAGGCAACTGGAACCCCGCCAACTCCCTCGTCCGCGTCGAAAACGGACGCTTCTACGGTCACTACAACCCCACCGACGTCTTCCCACCTCCCGCTGACTTCACAGCTGTCGCCGGCCGCTTCGAAAATCAACCCGTCTCCCCCAAAACGGTCCACGTCCCCCAAAACGAAGTCTCGAACAGCCCCACCGACATCGTCACCATCCCCTCGGGGACCTTCGCCGGACAACTCCTCGTCGGCGAACTCACCGCCGGCGGCATCCGTCGCGTCTTCCTCGAAGAGGTCAACGGCGAATACCAAGGCGCCCTCTTCCGCCACTCTCAAGGCTTCGAGGCCGGCATCAACCGCATGCGCCTCGCCTCCGACGGCACCCTCTACCTCGGCGGCATCGGCTCCAACGGTGGCTGGTCTTACCAAAACCTCACCCACGGCCTCCAACGCCTCTCTCCCAAATCCAACCCGCCTTCCGTCTTCGAAATCCATTCCATCAAAGCCCTCTCCACCGGCCTCGAAATCACCTTCACCGAACCCGTCCCCACTTCCATCCTCGACAACCCTGCCAGCTACCTCGTCGATCAATGGCGCTACCTGCCCACCTTCAACTACGGAGGACCCAAAATCGACGAAACCCCACTCACCATCTCCGCCACCCAAATCTCCGCCGACCGCAAAACCGTCCAACTCACTCTCAATGGCATGCTCGCCGGCCACCTCCTCCACCTCCGCACCACCGTCCGCGACGATAACAACAACGCCCTCCGCAGCGGCGAAGCCTGGTACACCATGAACCAAATTCCCACCGCCGACGGCACCCCACTCCCTCCTCCCGAACCACCCGCTCCACTCACTGGCCCCGCCTACAACCCAGCCTCCCTCGCCTACAAAGGCCGCATCCCAATCATCCCCACCCGAATCCAAGCGGAGAACTACGACACCGGTGGTAACAGCGTCTCCTTCTTCGATTTCGAACTCGCCAACCAAGGCGGCTCCTACCGCTTCGACGGTGTCGACGTCGAAAACTCTAGCGACCTCGATCAATCACCCAGCATCGGCTGGGCCTCCAACACCGAATGGCTCCAATACTCCCTCCAATCCTCCACTGGAAAATACACTCTCACTGCCCGCGCCGCCTCCCCCGAAGCCAACCCCGGCAAACTCGTCGCCACCATCGACGGCCAACCCCTCACCACCATCGACATCACCAACACCGGTGACTGGGATATCTGGCAAGACTTCCCCTCCTCCCCCTTCACTCTCGACTCTGGCCCCAAGACCCTCCGACTCACCTTCACCGGGGCCGACTTCAATCTCAACTGGGTCGAGTTCAAACGCACCCCCGCCATCCCACCCTCTTCTTTCCAGCTCGACTTATCAAACTCCACCACCCCGAACCCCACCACCCCCTTCTCCCTCGCCCGCCACGGTTCCAACCTTCACTCCCGCTTCGAAACCCATTACAACCTCCTCTACCTCCTCCACAGCTCCCAAAACCTCAAGGACTGGACCAACCTGCTCACCATCTCCGGGAACGACTCCATCGCCGAAAACCAAATCCCCCTCACCCTTCCCTCCGAAGGCAGCTTCTTCCTCCAACTCGAAATCAAAGAAGCAAATTAAGGCCTCTCCAACTTCCCAATCTCAGCCATCACCCGATCAGCAATCCGTTGATAGCCCTCCTTCCCTCTCCCCTTCCGTTCCTCGTCCGTAAACTCAATCGGCTCCCCCACCACCGTCGTAATCGGCACCAAATTCAGCTTCTTCCCCCCTCTCGGCAAGGCCTCAAACGCCCCGAAAATCCGCACCGGCAAAACCGGTACTTGCGCTTTCGAAACAATCAAACCCACCCCCGGTTTACCCTCCTGCAACTGCCCATCCCAACTCCGCTCCCCCTCCGGAAAAATCACCACCCGCTCCCCCTGTTTGAGCAACTTGATAATCGTCTTCAAGCTCGTCATGTCCGGCCCTTCCTGATCCACCGGAATCGCATACCAACGCGGATACAACCACGCCCCGAATCCTCGAAACAAGGTCTTACGGGCTAAATAGTAGACCCGATTCTGGTGAGCAATACCAATCATCGGCGGATCAAGAAAACTCTCGTGATTCGCCACAATCAAAGCTCCCCCCTCCTCAATCAATCGCTCTCTTCCCACCACCTCATACGAAAACAAAACCTTCGTCAGAGCCCGAAACAAAGTCACCCCAAACCAATAGATCCAGTTCATTCCATTCATCGCTCCCACCCCTTCTCAACAAGACTCTCCTTCACGGCCTCCAATACGCCTTCCAAGGTCAAATCCGAGCTGTCAATCTCCACCGCGCCGTCTGCCACGACCAGCGGCGAAGTCTTCCGCTCCGAATCCCTCTTGTCCCGCTCCGCGACCGCCTCACCAGCACCCTCGGCCGCGCGACGCAGACCCCGCACCTTCTCGCTCGCCGTCACAAAAACCTTGAACGGCGTATCCGGAAAAACCACCGAACCAATATCCCGCCCCTCCATCACCAAATCCCCCAACTCCAAAAACTCCCGCTGCTTCGCCACCAACAGACTCCGCACCTCCGGAATCGCGGCCACCATCGAAACTGCCCCGTTCACCGCATCACTCTTCAACTCCGCCATCGTCGGCTCCCTTCCATCCACACTCATCACCGTCTGACCCTCACTCAAATCACACCCCCAATCCACCTCCCCTAACAACCGCGTCACCGCCTCCCCATCATTCGGATCAATCCCCCGCTTCAAAACCTCCCACGTCACCGCCCGATACATCGCCCCCGAATTTACCAAAATCAACCCCCAGTCCTCCGCCAGCCGCCGGGCCACACTACTTTTGCCCGACGCCGCCGGACCATCAATCGCCACCGCTCGATAACTCATCAATCCCCCACAACCTCCTTCCCTACCCGCATATCCGCCAACGCCTCCTCAAAACCCGGATAAGACGTCCCGATGCACTCCGAACCTGGAATCTTCATCTCCCCCTTCTTCAAGAACAAACCCGCAATCGCAAACGCCATCGCAATACGATGGTCACCGTAGCTCTCAATCTCTGCCCCCCGCAAATCACACCCTCCCTGAATCTCCATCCCGTCCTCAAACTCCTCCACCTGCACCCCAATGCGACGCAAATTCTCCACCACCGCCGAAATCCGATCCGTCTCCTTCACCCGCAACTCCTCCGCATTCCGAATCACCGCCTTCCCCTCCGCCAATGCACCCGCCACCGCCAAAATTGGAACCTCATCAATCAAATTCGGCACTTCTTCCTCCAAAATCTCCGTCCCTGTCAAAGCCTGCCCCTCAATCACAATATCCCCAATCGGCTCCCCACCCTCCCCGCTCGTCACATGATCCTGAATCCTGGCCCCCATCCTCAACAACACCGCAATCAATGCCGTTCGCGTCGGATTCAAGCCCACACCCTCAATCCGCAACCGGGCCCCCGGCAACGCCGCCCCCGCCACCAACCAAAACGCCGCACTCGAAAAATCACCCGGCACCTGAATATCCGTCGCCGTCGGCATCTGCTTCCCCGGCAGCGAAATCTCATTTCCGTTCACCAAACACTTGATCCCGAAATCCGCAAACATCCGCTCCGTATGATCCCGCGTCGTCGCAGGCTGAATCACCGTCGTCGTTCCCTCCGCAAACAAACCCGCCAACAAACAACAACTCTTCACCTGCGCACTCGCCACCGGCATCTCATACCGAATCCCCCTCAACTCACTCCCCTCAATCTTCAACGGCGCACATCCCGCCTTCTCTCCCATCGCCGTAATCTTCGCCCCCATCTCCGCCAATGGCTTCATCACCCGTCCCATCGGCCGCGACTGCAAACTCTCATCCCCCACCATCCGCGACTCAAAATTCTGCGCCGCCAACACCCCCGCCAACAACCGCATCCCCGTGCCCGAATTCCCACAGTCAATCTCCCCCTCCGGCACCTCCAAACCCATCCGCGTTCCCCGAATCCGCAAATCCACCGGCCCGAATGGCCCACTCTTCTCCTCCCGCACCCGCACCCCCAACTGCTCCATCGCCTTCAACGTATGCAAACAATCCCCACTCGGCAAAAAACCCCTCACCAAAGACTCCCCATCCGACAAACCCGCCAAAATCGCCGCCCGATGCGAACAACTCTTGTCCCCCGGCACCTGAATCCGCTCCCCCAGTCTCTCCAATGGCTTCGAAATCAACATAACCCGTCGCGCTTCTTCTTGGCGTCCAACAACCACTCATGCAAGCCCCCTTCATCCCCTTCTGCCAAAAGCCCCTTCACCCGCTCCAACTCCCCACTCGCCTTCTCCAACTCCCCCAACACCGCCTCACGATTCTCCATCAAAATCCCCGTCCACAGAAAACGCCCATTGATTATTTCAAAGGGTTAGGCCATTATTCAGAGTCAAGACCGTTGGGGTCGAAATTCAGACCCCGGGACAAAGCTCAGAGCTGACATGGTATCAAAGTAGATACACCATACGTCATCGAAGGGAGCAAGTATTGTCTGGACCTCAAAAACTTTTGACATGATAGGGAGATTGGTCATGGGCATGATATACAGAAGAGAACGAAGAGATTGACCGGTTATTGCACGAATATCTTCCGCTTGCAGAAGATATCAGCATAGGAAGACCATCTCTCATCAATTCTCTCCCACTTTTCGAAACAAAACTACAAAACAGACTCCAGCGGTTAGTCAAACAATTCTCGAT
>JBCCZX010000053.1:0-17266 GCA_039186735.1 Verrucomicrobiota bacterium
CTCACCCCCCCTTCACAAAACCCGCATCAGCCCACGGACAATGTTCTACAAAGCCCTCCCCAAATAAACACTCGCGATTCCCCCACTCAGCGGAATCGCCCTCACCTCCGCCAACCCGCACTCCTCAAAAAGCCCCACCATCCCCTCCCCACACGGAAACTTCTCAATCGTCCCCGCCAAATACTCATACGCCTGTCCCTCCCCCGTCAACACCCCCGCCACCTTCGGCAACACCCGATTCAAATAAAACGCATACGGCCTCCTCAACACCCCCTTCGGCAACGAAAAATCCAAAACCAACACATGCCCCCCTCGCGCCACCCGACCCATCTCCCGCAACCCCGCCTTCCAATCCGCCATATTCCGCAACCCAAAGGCCGCCGAAACCAAATCAAACTCCCCCTCCCCATAAGGCAACGCCAGCGCATCCGCCACCGCCGTCTCCTTCACCCCCCGCTCCCCTGCATGGGCCAACATCTCCGGACAAAAATCCGTCGCCACCAACCGCGCATCCGGACACACCCGCTGCAACTCCAACGCCAAATCCCCCGTCCCCGTCGCCACATCCAAAATACTCTTCGGCCCCAAATCCCTCACCATCCGCCCGACCTTCTTCCGCCACAAAATATCCGTCCCCACACTCAGCACATGATTCGTCATCACATACCGATCCGCAATCTTCGCAAACGCCTCCTTCACAAAGCCCTCATCCTGCCCCCCACTCTGCGCCCGCTCCCGTCCCGAATCACTCATGCTTCCGGCTCTGGCAAAATATCCACATAAATCCCCGGGTCACTCCCCTCAATCACTACCGCTCCACAAGCCTTCTCATAAAACTCCCGCGGTCCCACCCCCCCAATAATTCCATAAGCATAACCCAACTCCCGCAAACCCTCCAGACACTTGTAAAGCAAGGCCTTCCCCACCCCTTTCCCTCGCGCCCCTTCCCCCACCCCCGTCGGCCCGAAATAAGCCTTGCAAGTGGTATCATAACACGCGAACCCCAAAATCTCCTTCTCCTGCGTTGCCACAAAACACCGCACCGGCTGCTTCCCCATCGCCGCCTCCACCTCACTCACCCACTTCGGTGAAAAATGCTCCCCCACCCACGCCGCCACCAAATGCGTCTCAAACACATTCGGACGCCGCAACAAAATCCCCTCCGCTGCCACCCGCTCATAAGTCTCCGCCGTCTCCGGCAAATCATAGAGCCTCACCAACATATCAACCATAACCCCAACCTACGCCCAACCCTCTCCCCCGCAACGCCATTCCTAGCCAACTCTTGTCGAAAACCCAATCCCAACTAAACTCCTCTCATGCCCGAGGATGAAACACTCGAGGAACTTCCCGACCCCACCCTCGATCGCATCCTCCGCGTCGTCACCACCGCCATCCTCATCTTCGGCGGCGGCTACCTCGCCCTCGAATTCACCTACTGGCTCACCCACGGCGGCTTCCAACCCTTCCTCCTCGGCTCCGCCTTCATCGCCGCCCTCTTCTTTCTCCTCATCATCTGGGCCCGCATCCTCGCCCGCGGCGTCTCCTCCCTCCGCACCCGCCCCCTCATCTTCGCCCTCTTCGGCCTCGCCACCGCCCTCGGCATCCTCGCCCAACACTTCTGGCTCTCCTAAAACGGTGACGCTCGCGTCACGTTCCTGCCTTGACCACTCCCACTCAGGTTTCCCATCCTCAGCAAATCCTCCTGTCACAACGGCATGACGATCAAATACCGACGAGAAAATTCAGTCAGCGGACAAATTCAGAAATTGCTACTGACCGATTTCATGTCATAAAGAAACCCGTAATATTAATAGATGAAAAATATATCGCGTCTGCTAGCTAGCTCAGTCCTCCTCACGCCGCTCGCCCAAGGTGCGGCCTTCCAACTCTTCGAACGCTCCTCCTCGGGCCTCGGACACGCCTTCTCCGGAGGCGCCGCCTACGCTGAAGACGCCTCCGTCCTCGCCTCCAACCCCGCCGCCATGATCATGCTCGGTGGCAACTGGAACATCTCCGCCGGCCTCAACCTCATCGACGTCGAATCCGAAACCACCGGCCTCAGCCCCAACTCCAGCGGCGGCCTCTCCACCGTCTCCGGAAATGCCGATACCACCAGCTACGTCCCCATGCTTTACGTCACCAAACGAGTGAACGAGAACCTTGTTCTCGGTCTTGGAACCTTCACCACCTACGGCCTCAAAACCGAATACCCCGACAGCTTTGCCGACTTCGCTGGCACCAGCCTCAGTGAACTCGTCTCCGTCAACATCAACCCCTCCATCGCTTACCGCGTCAACGAGGTCATCACCCTCGGAGCCGGCCTCGACATCCTCTACGCTGAAGGAAACATCTCCTCCCGCTCCCCAGACGCCGTCCTCGCCGGCACCGGCAACCTCTTTGACCTCGAAGGCGATGACATCGCTTTCGGCTTCAACATCGGCGTCCTCCTCGAACTCCACGACCGCCTCACCTTCGGTCTCCACTACCGCTCCTCCATCGAACTAGGCATCGAAGGCGAAGCCGCCCTCGGCACCGGCCTCAACAACATCGCCGGCGGCGCCGTCGTCATCCCCGGAACCTACGACGCCTCCCTCGACGTCGAACTCCCCGAAACCGTCGAAGCCAGCCTCACCTTCAAAGCCTCCAAATGCCTCGACCTCCACGCCGACGTCTTTTGGACCAACTGGGACAAAGTCCCCACCCTCTCCCCAAAAGTCAACGGCACCCTCAGCGACGCCGCCGTCAACTCCATCATCGAAACCACCCTCAACTGGGAATCCACCTTCCGCTACGCCGTTGGGGCCACCTACCGTCCCAATGAAAAATGGACCCTCCGCGCAGGCGTTGCTTACGACCAAAGCCCCGTCGAAGACGACAACCGCACCCTCCGCATTCCCGACCGTGACCGCATCTGGCTGAGCGCCGGCTTCACCTACCACTTCGCCGACCACTACTCCGTCGACTTTGGCTACAGCCACCTCTTCGCTGACGACGTCACCATCGATCCGAACGAACCCTTCTACAATGGCACCATCAGCGGCGATGCCGACCTCTTCGCCATCTCTTTCAACGCTCAGTTCGACTAAATATTGAACCGACGCGAACATCAGCAGTCCCCAGAGTTTGACCTCTCGAAAATTCATGGCATAAATAAGGAGCCCTTGAGCGCATTATGGCCTCCGTCGCTGACAATCTGCTCCGGAAACGAACCTACTTTCCGGTAATCGCCCGCGGAAACGTCCCGAAATTTCGGGACGTCCTTCCCGAGTGGCTCGACACCCACAACATCTTCAAACACCGCGAGGCCCAAACAACCGTCATCTGGACCAGCCATCACCTTCTCTGCCTCGCCTTCACCGTACTCTTCTTCACCACCAGCTTCAGTTGGATCAACCTCCTCTGGTGGCTCGGCTTCGCCCTCTTCCACGCTCACTTCTTCCACACCTTCTGGTATCACCGCTTTGCATCCCACAAAGCCTTCAAATTCCGCCACAAATTCTTCTCCGGAATCATCTACTGGCTCAATCCTCTCCTCATCAAGGAAGAGGCCTACGCCATCCCTCACTTCGTCCACCACAAGCTCTCCGACAAGCCCGGCGACCCCTACGGCCCCATCAACGGCTTCTGGGGAAGCTTCTCTGCCACCGAATCCGCCAATTTTCTCAACCGCTCGATGACCGAGAAGCAATTCAAATTTTGCACCAAATACCTCTCCCACCTTCCCACCAAATTCAACGACCAAGAAACCTTCCAAAAAACCGGCTCCCTCGAACAAACCTGGCGCTACCCCGTCCGCTTCCTCGTCACCAACGGCTTCTGGATCGGCTTCTTCCTCCTCCTCGGTCGCCCCGACCTCCTCGCCGCTTGGTACTTCGGTGCCATCTTCTTTCTCCTCATCATGCGCGACTTCAACTACCGCGGACACGATGAACACCACCCCGAGCACAAATTCGACGACCAATCCTGGGCCGTCAACCAGTGGGTCTATGGCTGGCTCGCCAGCGAATGGCACGACAACCATCACCGCTTCAGCGCCAGCGCCAAATGCGGTTTCAAAAAGGGCGAATTCGACGCCAGCTTCTTCTTCACCCGCCTCCTCCACAAAATCGGCATCCTCCAATCCTACGTCGATAGTAGCAACGGCTACGCCCGCGAAGCCGCACGCATCGAGGCCTCCAAAAAATCCTCTCCACCTCCCGAGACTGGACAGCCCCCTGCAGAAGGGCTTTCCTCTTCTTCATGAAGGAGAAACGAGTTCAGTCCGTCTCGGTGGGCGACTTCTACGAACAACACCGCGAAGAACTCGGCCTCACTCTCGTCGGCGACCAACTCGGCTTCGATAAACCCATCCGCGAACCCGCCCCCAACCGCCCCGGCCTCGCCCTCGCCGGATTCTTCACCTACTTCGCCAAAAAACGCATCCAGGTCATGGGCAACTCCGAGGTCTCCTACCTCAAAAAACTCGACGACAAAACCCGCGCCAAACGCTTCGAAGCCTTCTGCCAACAAGAACCTCCCTGTCTCGTCATCGCCCGCGCCCACGGCCTCAGCGAAGACCTCGTCGAAATGGCCGCCCAACACGAAATCGCCATCTTCTCCACCCCCATCGTCACCATGACCTTCCTCAACGCAGCCACCCACTGCCTCGAGAAAGACTTCGCCCCCTCCACCACCCTTCACGGCGTCATGGTCGACTACCGCGGCATCGGCATCCTCATCACCGGCAAATCCGGCGCCGGTAAAAGTGAAACCGCCATCGGCCTTCTCGACCGCGGCGCCGCCCTCGTCGCCGACGACATGGTCCGCATCCAAAGCCTCGCTGGCGAACTCGAAGCCGAATCTCCTGAACTCTCTCGCGGCTACATCGAAATGCGCGGCATCGGCATCATCAACGTGGCCAACCTCTACGGCCTCTCCGCCATCCGACCCAAAAAACGTCTCGACCTCGTCATCACCCTCAAATCCCAAGCCGACCTCAACCAAGTCGACCGCACCGGCATCAAACGCAAAACCACCGACGTCCTCGGCATTCCCATCCCCAACGTCGAAATCCCCGTCGCTGCCGGCCGCGACACCGCTCGCCTCGTCTCCGTCGCCGCCCTCGACCTCCAACTCCGCAAACTCGGTTACGACATGGCCGACGAATTCAACCAACGGCTCCTCGCCAAAATGAATCCCGATCTCAACTCCCCGCAGTGAAGTGACTACTCTCTCCCACCAACCCACTCAAACCATCAAACTCATCGGCCCCGATGCCGCGCGCTTTCTCAGTGGACAAGTCACCCAAAAAGTCGCCGACCTCCCACCCGGAGAAACTCGCTACACCTTCATCTGCGATGCCAAGGGCCGCATCCAATTCCACGCCACCCTCGCTCTCGAAGACTCCTCCTTCCTCATCACCACCGAGGCCACCCAGGCCGAAGCCCTCCTTCAACGACTCGACCGTTACCTCATCGCTGACGACTGTGCACTCACCCTCCTCCCCGACATCATTCCAGCTTTCTCATCGGCCCACCCTCCCTCTCACCCCGACCTCGCCGAAGCCTTTCCTGCCGAAACAGGTCTCCTCGATCACGCCGTCTCCTTCGCCAAAGGCTGCTACCTCGGCCAGGAAGTCATCTCCCGGATGAAGCGGGCCGGCAAAACCAACCGCAATCTCGTCCCGCTTTCCCTCCCACTTTCCCTCTCAACAGCTCCCCCCGAATTCCCCTTCACCTTGCCTCACCCCGAAACCGGCAAAGCAGCCCTTACCATCACTTCAGCCCACTGGGGTTACCTGCATCGCAACGCCGCCGACCTCACCACCTTCACCCACGAAGGCTTCACGGCGACCCTTACTTAAAATCCTCTTCCCCCCAGTAAATCGCATTCCGCATCGCGTTCGCCAAACAGGTATGCACCCGCACAATCCGCGAATTCCGCTTCCCGAATTCCCCCCGCTTCATCGCCGCAAATTGATCCACCAGATTCTTGCACTGCGACAACAAACCCGTCGCATACTCCTTCACCCCGGGACGCTTCACTAAAAACCCTCCATGGATCTTTTTCGCCCGATCATAAAATTCACCCAACTTGGTCTTCACCTCCTCAGTCATCCCTCCCCCCGCAGCCGCATAAAGCTCATCATGAAAATTCAAATACTCTTCCCGCAATTTGATCATCTCTAACATCTCGTCAGGATAACGGCTCAACACCTTCTTGCCCTTCACCTTCACAATCGTACTCACATTCGGTGTCTTCACCGTCTGCCCCACATACACCTTCGTCGCCTTCACTCCGTTCCAAAGCTCGATGATCGGGTAATACTGCGAACTCCCATAACGATCAGAGGCAATCCATCCCAGGGTCTGCCCCGACTCGATCTTGTAAGAATCCTTCCCCTCCCGTTCGCTCACCAACTTCAAGGTCTCCACATCCACCATCGGATCCGCTTTCATCGCCGCGATCACCCGCTGCCGTTCCTCCTCCTCCAAACGCTTCGCCTCTTCCTCCAAACGAAGCTGCTCCAAACGCGCCAATTCCTTCTGCCTCTCCGCTTCCGCCGCCTCCCGAATCTCATCCAAGTTGGGCTTGACCAAATTATGCAATCCATCCGCTCCTGCGAAAGGACCAGAAAGAATCACGACGAGGAAACAAAAGAAGATGCGGGGAATTCTCATCAGGACAGACGGGTTCAACATGGGAAGTAGACCCAAACAAGACCAATTTCGTTCATTTTCACCGCAATTTGGACCAGTTTTCCTCTCGCTGCAATAAGACCAGTCAAAGATTCTGCGTAAACGTCCCAGACCAATTCTCCATTAAACAGAGATTCCTCATGAAAACGCCCGCCGCCCTCATCCCTCTCCTCGCCGCACTCACTCCTCTTCCCGCCGACACCCTCTTCCCCGACCAACAACAAGCTTGGAAAATGGCTGGCCCGGGTGAGTTCCAAATCGAAGACGATATCGCCACCGCCTCCGGCGGCATGGGCCTCTGGTGGTTCTCCGCCCGCCAATACCAATGCGCGACTCTCTCCCTCGAGTTCAAAACCACCGACGAAGAAGACAACTCCGGCATCTTCATCCGCTTCCCCGACCCCGGCAACGACCCCTGGGTCGCCGTCAAACAAGGCTACGAAATCCAAATCAACGGTTCACAAATCTCCAACAAACACACCGGCGCCATCTACGATCTCCAAGCTCCCGTCGAAAACCCGATCAACCCGCCCGGTGAATGGAATTCCTACCAAATTCATACCCTCCAAAACGAAATTCTCGTCGTTCTGAACAACAAACTCATCAACGTCTTCCAACCCGAAAAGGGCCGCGGCGACAAAAAAGGCTACTTCGGCATCCAAAACCACGACCCCGATTCCCCCGTCCAATTCCGCAACATCACTGTCACCGAACTCCCCGGCAATGCTCGCGCTCAAGATGCCATCAGCCGCGCCCTCTACACCTCCTACCAATTCAAAAAGAACCCCCCAAAAAACGCCGACCGAGAAACCCAATGGTATGACCTCACCGACTTCGGCCCCGCCCATATCCAGACTTGGGGCGACTTCTACCAAGGTGAATACCGCCCCAATGCCGCGCTCAAGGGCCTTCTCTGCCGTCCCGACCCCGATAACCCCAACCTCGTCGCCCTCTTCAACATGGAAACCCTCCAATGGGTCACCGCCTCCAACCAGGGCGTCTCCCTCGACAACACCCCGTGGGCCGGAACCCACGGAACCCAAAACAAACTCAACAACAGCACCTCCGACTTTTGGAACGTCGACAGCACACTCCCCGCATGGGCCTCACCCGATCAACACTTCACGGAAACCCGCGACCTCTTGGGCCACGGAAACTACCCCCACCTCAAATTCAATGGCTACTTCCGCTTTGAACACCAAGTCATTCTCGACTACGAAGTCAACGGTTCTCGCATTCTCGACAGTCTCATTCCTTTCGAAAATGGCATCCGGAGAATACTCGAATTTGAAGGACACCCCGACC
This sequence comes from Verrucomicrobiota bacterium, assembly GCA_039186735.1. Lineage (GTDB taxonomy): Bacteria > Verrucomicrobiota > Verrucomicrobiia > Verrucomicrobiales > Akkermansiaceae > Roseibacillus. The sequence continues at coordinate 7,986 of JBCCZX010000053.1, forward strand.
CCTTCATTCTTTTGCTCGCTGACGAAGTTCCAGGCGGAAAACAAGCCGACGCAAAAGACCAGTTCAACTTCATCAAAAAAACCCGCATCAACTCCCAACGCATCTGGGAATTTTCAATTCAATCAACAGACGTAATTGGTATCGACTACCTGCCCAACTCGGAGATCCATCTCATGAAGAGCGGTCTCCTCGGCATTTCAAAAAAAACCAAAGGCGGCCCCGCTCTCTTCCCCGAAACCTTCGAGGTCAAACCGAAGCTCGACTCTGGCGACACCCCTTTCCTCGTCGACACCATCCCACTCCCCCCCCAACTCCACGACAATCCCTACCACACCAAAATCCGCCTCACCGACCTCGACTTCTTCGTCGATGGCGACCGCGCCGCCCTCTGCACCTGGGACGGCGACGTCTGGCTCCTCTCCGGCCTCAACAAATTCGAAACCCTCACCTGGAAACGCTTCGCCTCCGGACTCTACGAACCCCTCGGCCTCAAGATCGTCAACGACCTCATCCACGTCACTTGCCGCGACGGCATCTGGCAAGTCCTCGACCTCAACGAAGACAGCGAAGCCGACCACTACAAAGTCTTCTGGAACGACCTCCTCATCACCGACAACTTCCACGAATACCAATTCGGCCTCGAAACCGACAGCGAAGGCTACTTCTACACCGCCAAAGCCTCCCCCGTTCGCCCCGGCGGACGCCGCTTCGACAAAATCGTCCCGCACAACGGCTGCCTCTTCAAAATTGCCCCGGATGGCTCCTCCCACGAAATCATCGCCACCGGCCTCCGCGCTCCCGGCGGCATCGGCGTCGGACCCAACGGAGAAGTCACCACCGGTGAAAACGAAGGCACTTGGCAACCTGCTTGCAAGCTCAACTACTTCACCCCCGCCCAACAACCCGTCTTCCTCGGCGTCGAACAAACCCGTCACTCCCTCGAAAAACCCTTCCACGAACCCCTCTGCTACTTTCCCATGAGCGTCGACAACTCAGGCGGCGGCCAAATCTGGGTCACCCCCGAAGCAAAAATCGGCCTCAAATCCGGCGAACTCCTCCACCTCTCCTACGGCCAATCCAGTATCTATCGAGTTCTTCCCCAAACCCTCGCCTCCGGCCAGATGCAAGGCGGCGTCGTCAAGCTCCCCATCAAGATCGCCTCCTCTGCCCAGCGAGCCGCCTTCCACCCTGATGGCTCCATGTATGTCACCGGCATGCGCGGCTGGCAAACCAACGCCGCCTCCGCCGCCGGCCTCAACCGCATCCGCCACAACCCCGGCCTACCTCTCGCCCTCCCCGAAGCCATGTCAGCCGCCGGCAACAAACTCACCCTCACCTTCGATCTCCCCCTCGACAAGGAGCTCGCCGAAGACCCTGAATCCTTCTCCATCAAGCGCTGGAAATACATCCGCGGCCCCCGCTACGGCTCCGGCCAATTCTCTATCGACAACCCCGACGAAGAAGCCGAAGCCCGCGCCCTCATCGCCGAATCCAAGTCCCACAAAAAACAAGACCCCGTCGAAGTCGCCTCCGCCACTCTCAGCCCCGACCAAAAAACGATCACCCTCACCATCCCCACCCTCAAACCCGCCCAACAGATGCAAATCGACTACGACCTCGAATCCACCGACGGCGAAATCCTCATCAACACAATCTACTCCACCATCCACCAAAACTAGCTAACACCACCGGAGAGGCGGCCTTTACTGCCGCCTAAGCCCTTACGGGGCGCCCCTCGGAACCAAATTGCTCCTGACTCCGCTCACAAGCCTCCCCCAATCGGCGCCACAGAAACTAGCCGCCCTAACGAGACTGCAGTCTAACACTCTTACCCTCCCGATCCGCCCCAGTCATGCTTCGGATACCGCCCCGCCAAATCCTTCTTCATCTGCCCAAACCCTGACTGCCAAAACCCCTCCAAATCCTTCGTCACCTGCCACGGCCGCTGATTCGGCGCACAAATTTTCACCACCAAAGCCTGCCCCCCCGGCAACTCTGGCGTCTCCTTCACCCCGTAAAGCCGCTGCACTTTCTCCTCAATCCACGGCTCCTCCCCCTCCTTGTAATTCACCCGCGAGTTCACTCCGTTCGCCAAACTCATTTTCTCCGGCGCATAACTCTCCAAACTCGCCTTCTGCATCTCCGACAAAAACTCCCCTAGCACCGGCTTCACTTCCCGATTCTTAACCTCCTTCAAACTCACTGCCCCCTCACACACCTGCGCCACCACGAACTTTCGATCCTCCTCCCCAATCGCCGGCATCTCCAACTCCGGCATCGTTCCCGCCAAAAAATTCACCCGCGCAATCCATCGCTCCACCGACCCATCCCAATTCTTCAACTGCGCCTTCCCCGCCAAAACCTGCTCCGCCAATATCTCTCCCGCCAGCTCCCGATTCAGCTCCCCGCCCTCCTCCTGCTCCACCACCAAATCCCCGAACATCACCCGCTTCCGCGCCACCACCTTCTTCGTCGCCTCATCCCACTCCGCCCCATCCGTAGTAAAAAGCTCCTCCAGCCACTCTTTCTCCACCCGCGCGCAACTCCGCAAGTGCGTCACCATCTCTTTCCCCTCCACCTCCGTCACCTCACACGCCACAAACACCCACCCCTGCCGCGCCACACTCGTCTCTTCCAGCTTTCCCCGCCGCTTCCCCACCAACCGACACGCCAAAGTCGCCTCACTCAAACGCACCCCCACCCGATCCCGGAACGCCGCCAAGACCGCCCGCGCCAACGCTTCCCCGTTCCACTCAAACCGCACCCGATCCACCGCAAGACCCCGCCCCTTTGCCATCCGGCACAACTGCTCGAAAGTCTGCCACGCCTCCCGCGCATTCTTCGCCTGAATCCCCAAAGCCTTGCACCCCTCCACCCGAAACCCATTCTCCCGCGCCACCGACACTGCCCTCCAGTCTGCCTCAAAATCCGACCAATCCCCCTCCTCCACAAATCGCTCCCGCAACTTCCCCGCCCGCTTGTCCCAAATCCCTTCCCCCTGCAACACTGCAGCCGCAAAACACGCCTCCGCCACACAATCCAAGTCAGGAGCGCGGCTTTGCAAGCCGCTTTCAATATCGTCGTCAGATCGCAGACCTGCACTTCTCAACAACAACGCCGCCATCCGCGGATGCAACGGAAACCCCGCCATCACCCGCCCCGCCTCCGTTACTACCCCGTCTCCAGTAGCCCCCAAATCCTCTAGCAACTTCTCCGCCCGCCCCAACGCCTCTTCCTCCGGTCCCTCCAACCACCGGGACCCCCGCCCCGCCGCCCCGCCCCCCGCCGGCCAAGACCCTACGGCCGCCGCCAAATCCACCCGCGCCACCTCCGGCAACTCAAACGCCAACCGCCGCCCGTGCTCCCCCTCGCTCCACAAGCGCACACACTTCCCCGGACCCGTCCGTCCCGCCCGCCCTGCCCGCTGCTCCGCCGCTGCCCGTGAAATCTTCTCCACCGTCAACGAATCGATCCCCCGCCGCACATCAAACCGCGCCTGCCGCGCCACACCCGAATCCACCACCAACCGCACCCCATCAATTGTAATCGAAGTCTCCGCCACATTCGTCGCCACAATAATCCGCGGCCCACCCTCCCTCCGCACCGCCGCCCGCTGCCCCGCCGGATTCAATCCCGAATACAACGGACACACCTCCCACCCATTCGCAAACGACGCCCGCTCTAACAAATCCACCGTCTTCCGAATCTCAAACGCCCCCGGCAAAAAAACCAACACCCGGGGAGCACATGCTTCCAGCATGTTGCTTTCGGCGCCCTGCCGAAAGCCTGCGTTTTTCCCTGCGAACAAAAGTTCACCTCTTTCCTGTCCACCAAACAAAACACCCAACTCCTCCTTCAACACCCGCCCAACCCGCTCCCACACCACTTCCTCCTCCATCCGCCCAAACCGATTCCGCTTCCGCTCCGCCGCCCCCGCATAACTCACCTCCACCGGATACCGCCGCCCCTCACTCTCCAACAACACACACGGCTCCAAAAACTCTTCCAAACCCGCCACCTCCAAAGTCGCCGACATCACCCCCACCCGCAAATCCGCCCGCTTCTCCTGCAAATCCAACACCCGCCCCAACGCCAAATCACTTGCCAAGCGCCGCTCATGAAACTCATCAAACAACACACAGCTCACCCCCTCCAATTCCCCCTCCGCCAACCACCGCTGCAAAACCCCGTCCGTCACATACACCAACTGCGTCCTCTCCGAATACGTCTTCTCAAACCGCACCGCATACCCCACCAACTCCCCCACCCGCGAACCACACAAGCCCGCCACATACTCCGCCAACATCCGCGCCGCAATCCGCCTCGGCTGCACCACCACAATCATCCCCTCCATTCCCCCCTCCTCCAGCAACACTTTCGGCACCACCGTCGACTTCCCCGACCCCGTCGGTGCCTTCAACAACACCCGCCTCACCCCCTCCGGACCCAACGCCCTCAACAACTCCTCCTTCACCTCCAAAACCGGCAAACGCATCTCCCCACCCCTACCCAAAAAGTCCCCTCACGCCAATCTCACTCCTCCATCCCGACCAAGAGCCGCCAAACCGCTTCAAGTGACAACAAATCAAAAACCAACAAAACTCTGCGGCCCTGCGTCTCCGCGCGAGGCAAAACACAACACCCAACCAGAACCCAAGCTTCGTGCCTTCGCGTCTTTGCGCGATTTCAACCCACCAACCCAAAGCCCCAAATCCCCACCTCAAACAACCCCAACCCAAGAAAATCTGTGTTCATCTCCCAAATCTGTGGTTAACCATCCCAACCGCCAATGACACCAACTCTTCTCGCTGCCCTCATCGTCATCGCCCTCTTCCTCCTCTGGAAACTCGACTTCATCGCCACCCTCCTCACCCTCAAAAACCTCAAACCCGAACTCCCCACCGAATTCGCCGACATCTGGGACCAAGAAAAATACGCCAAGTCCCAAGCCTACGAGAAAGCTCAATCAAAATTCGGCATCTTCTCTTCCATCACCTCCCTCACCATTCTCCTCGCCTTCTGGTTCGCCGGCGGATTCGGCTGGCTCGACAACTGGACCCGCTCCTTCGACCTCGGTCCCATCACCACCGGACTCCTCTTCATCGGCATCCTATTCCTCGCGAACCTCATCATCTCCCTCCCCCTCGACATCTACCACACCTTCGTCCTCGAAGAAAAATTCGGCTTCAACAAAACCACTCCCGCCACCTTCGCCACCGACCAAATCAAGAGCCTCGTCCTCTCCGCCCTCCTCGGAATTCCCTTCCTCGCCCTCATCCTCTGGCTCTTCAACGCCGTCCCCAATGCCTGGCTCTACGCCTGGCTCGCCACTACCGCCCTCTCCCTCCTCCTCACCTACCTCGCCCCCAGTCTCATCCTTCCGCTCTTCAACAAATTCACTCCCATGGAGGACGGCGAACTCAAATCCGCCATCCAGGACATGGCCAAAAAGTGCGACTTCCCCCTCACCGAAATCTCCATCATGGATGGCTCCAAGCGCTCCGCCAAAGCCAACGCCTTCTTCACCGGCTTCGGCAAACACAAGAAAATCGCCCTCTACGACACCCTCGTCGACAACCAGACCACCCCCGAACTCGTCGGCGTGCTTGCCCACGAAATCGGCCACTTCAAAAAGAAGCACATCGTGCAGCGCATCATCCTTTCCATCATCCAGACCGCGCTCATCTTCTTCCTCCTCGGCCTCGTCACCTCTAAGGACTCCGCCTTCGCGCAAACCCTCTTCTCTGCCTTCCGCGTCGACAACATCTCCATCCAAGTCGGCCTCGTCCTCTTCTTCATCCTCTTCAAACCCGTCTCCCGACTCATCTCCATCGGCATGGCCATCCTCTCCCGCAAACACGAGTTCGAAGCCGACCACTACGCCGCCACCGTCCAGGAAACCCCCGCCCACCTTTCCTCAGCATTGAAGAAACTCTCGGCCGACAACCTCTCCAACCTCACCCCCCACCCCCTCGAGCTCTCCCTCCACCCCTCCCACCCCCCCGTCCACCAACGCCACCAGCCCCCTCACAAGTCCGGCACATCCAGCACGTGAATCGGTTCACTGTCCCCAACTTATTCACACCCTCGACTCCTTTCACGCTCCTCTCGCCCACGGGCCCTTCAAGATATACACAGCGAACGAGAATCATTCTAAATTCTCTGTGAACAACTTGGGCACAGCCGGGCATGGCGACTTCGTCACATACGTAATTCACTCAAAAAGCGTGCTTTGTGACTTAACAAAACCATAACAAGCCTCTTTTGCGCGGGAATAACTAATCTCGTGAAACCCCTCTGGCTCAACGCCTCTTTTGTTTCCCAACTTCAGACTTGTATTCAATTTCATGCACGTCCCTGCGACCGAAACTCACTTTTCACCAAGTTATTCACACGAAGCCCACTCACCACTTCCCATTCTGCAATCCAATCCCTTCCCAAATTAAGAACCCTCTTTCCCAAACCCACACCACCCGCCTCAAAAAACCTTCACGTCTTTGCATCTCCGCGCGAGGCAACACCCCAAACAATCCCATCCATCCTGCCCAACCCCACCAAAAACCCAAAACACTTCGCGCCTTCGCGCCTTTGCGCGAGCAAAACACCACCCCTCACTCTCCCTTTCTCCACCCTCCGAAACCAACCCGCCTCACCCTACAAAAACCCAAAACCTCCCGCGAATCCTCTCTATCTTGTCCATCCACGTTCCCAACCATACAGAGCCCCACCTAATCCCAAGCTTCGCGCCTTTGCGACCTCGCACGAGACAAAGAACAACACCCACCCAAAACCCCAACCACCGCCCTCAAAAAACCTCCGCGTTCCTGCGTCTCCGCGCGAGGCAAAGAACAACACCCAGCCAAAACCCCAACCATCCACCTCAAAAAACCTCCGCGTCTCTGCGTCTCCGCGCGAGGCAATCCCCCAAAAAATCCCATCCATCCCATCCATCCGGATCCAAAAGAAACTCCGCGAAACCTCCGCGTCTCTATGCCTCCGCGACAAACCCATCAGCACCCCGCCAAATCCCACGCTTCGCGCCTTGGCGTCTTCGCGCGAGGTAAAAACCCCAAACAATCCTCTCCGTTCTGCCCATCCCTGTTCTAGCCCCACCAAAAACCCAAAAAACTTCGCACCTTCGCGTCCCTCGCAGCCGAAGCCTTGGCGAAGGATGCTCCACACTAGAAAAAACACCCCATCCAATCCTCCTTCCCTCCTAATCTCCTGTTCAAAATCCCCATCATCCCCTAAACCCCCGCCACCAAAATCATGTCCAAAATCATCTACACCAAGACCGACGAAGCACCCGCCCTCGCCACTTACTCCTTGCTCCCTATCATCCAGCGCTTCACCCAGTCCTCCGGCATCGAAGTCGAACTCGCCGACATCTCCCTCGCTGCCCGCATCCTCTCCCAATTCCCCGACCGACTCACCCCCGAGCAACAAGTCCCCGACGAACTCGCCCGCCTCGGCGAACTCGCCAAAACCCCCGAGGCCAACATCATCAAGCTCCCCAACATCTCCGCCTCTGTTCCCCAGCTCAAAGCCTGCATCGCCGAACTCCAGTCCCAGGGCTACGACCTCCCCGACTATCCTGCTGAACCCGCAAACGACGAAGAAGCCGACTTCAAAGCTCGCTACGACCGTGTCAAAGGCTCCGCCGTCAACCCCGTCCTCCGCGAAGGCAACTCCGACCGCCGCGCTCCCAAGGCCGTCAAGGAATTCGCCAAAGCCAACCCTCACCGCATGGGCGCCTGGAGCACCGACTCCAAGACCAACGTCGCTACCATGGGACAGAACGACTTTTGTAGTAACGAGCAATCCGTCACATGCTGCGAAAACGGTGCCACCATTCAAATCAAGCACACCGCCACCGACGGCACCGAAACCATCCTCAAGGACGGCCTCCAGCTTCAGCCCCACGAAATCTTCGACGCCACCTTCATGTCCAAGAAGGCCCTCCTCGCCTTCCTTGCCGAACAAATTCAAGTAGCCAAAGACCAGGGCATCCTCTTCTCCCTCCACATGAAGGCCACCATGATGAAAGTCTCCGACCCCATCATCTTCGGCCACTGCGTCTCCGTCTTCTTCAAGGACTTGTTAGAACAATTCCCCGACCTCGACTTCAACCCCAACAACGGCATCGGAGGCCTCCTCGCCTCCGCATCCGCCGAAGTCCAGGCCGCCTACGCCATCGCCCTCGCCAACGGACCCGACCTCGCCATGGTCGATTCCGACAAAGGCATCACCAATCTCCACGTCCCCTCCGACATCATCATCGACGCCTCCATGCCCGCCATGATCCGCGACTCCGGAAAAATGTGGGACAAGGACGGCCAGCGCCAGGACTGCCTCGCCGTCATCCCCGACTCCTCCTACGCCGGCGTCTATCAGGCCACCATCGACTTTTGCCGCCAGAACGGAGCCTTCGACCCCACCACCATGGGCACCGTCCCCAACGTCGGCCTCATGGCCCAGAAAGCCGAGGAATACGGCTCCCACGACAAAACCTTCGAAATGCCTGCCGACGGAAAGTTGGAAGTCATCGCCGACGGGAGCGTGGGCGTCCCGCCCGCTTCAACAACCCCAGCGCAAGAAAACGCAAACGTCCCGCCCGCTTCAACCAATCAAGAAAACGTAAACGTCCTGCCCGCCTCCGAACCCAAAATTCTCTTCACCTTCGATGTCGAAGCCGGCGACATCTGGCGCGCCTGCCAGACCAAGGACGCCCCCGTCCGCGACTGGGTCAAACTCGCCGTCACCCGCGCCCGCGCCACCAACACCCCCGCCATCTTCTGGCTCGACGAAAACCGCGCCCACGACGCCGAACTCATCAAGAAAGTGAATGAGGAACTCCCCAAGCACGACACCACCGGCCTCGACATCCAAATCCTCGCCCCCAACGCCGCCACCGAGTTCACCCTCAAGCGCCTCAAGGCCGGCCAAGACACCATCTCCGTCACCGGCAACGTCCTCCGCGACTACCTCACCGACCTCTTCCCCATCCTCGAGCTCGGCACCTCCGCCAAAATGCTCTCCATCGTCCCCCTCATGAACGGCGGTGGCCTCTTCGAAACCGGAGCCGGCGGCAGCGCCCCTAAACACGTGCAACAATTCCTCGCCGAGAACTACCTCCGCTGGGACTCTCTCGGCGAATTCCTCGCCCTCGCCGTCTCCCTCGAACACTTGGCAAATTCCGTAGAGCAAAACCCTAATCTCCAATCTCCAATATCTAATCTCCCCTCCCGCATCAGGGTCTTGGCAGCAACCCTTGATCAAGC
>JBCCZX010000054.1:0-17198 GCA_039186735.1 Verrucomicrobiota bacterium
ACGTCGGCTTCGGCTTTGGCGATTTCTTCTTCGAAGTCCTGGCGGGCTTTTTTGAATTCGCCCATGGATTTCCCTAGGCCGCGGGCGAGTTCGGGGAGTTTTTTGGCACCGAAGAGGAGAAGGACGATCAGAAAGACGATGATCATTTCCTGGCCGCCGAAGCTGGGGATGAACGCGATTGTGCTCATGGTGTTAAAGTAAGGCTGTTGGTTCGTTCTTGCAAAACAATAACCGTGAAGGGTGGGGCGTTATTTCAGGTTTTTTTGAGTTCGCGGGCGATGAGGCGGGCTTGTTTTCGGTGGAGATCTTGGTGGAAGGCGAGGAGGCGGAGCCAGTCGAGGGAGGGGAGAGGTCCGAACCAGGGGTGGTGGTGGGTGGTTTTTGAGGAGTAGGTGAGGGGTTGGAGGCGGTTGGGGAGGTCGGCGAGGTAGTCGCGGAAGGCGCGGACGCGGTCGAGGCCGAGGCCGCCATTGGGTTTGACGTCCTGGGTGCGGACTTCGACGGCGGGTTTTTGGCCTTTTTCGAGTTTTGAGATGATGTAAAGGGCACCGGCGGAGACGATTTGGATGTGTTCGAGGGTTTCCTCCATGGACCAGTTGCGGGAGGAGTCTTCCATGCCGGGGAGGCGTTTGACGAGGATGGGGGTGGTGAGTTGTTGGAGGGAGAGATCTTGGGAGAGGGAGAGGAGTTCGTGGCCGGATTCGGCGAAGAGCTTGAAGCATTCTTTGGGGGTGAGTTTGAGGCGGAGGAGGGGGAAGGCGAGGTAGCGGATGATGAGGGCCTCGGGTTTGGGGAGGCCGGCACCGGGGGGGGCGAGCTGGGGTTGTGCTGACACGGGGGGATGGTAACAGGAGATGGGGAGGGTTGGAGGGGGATAGTTTGGCAGTTCGGTTTGGGTGGTTTTAGGGTTAGTTGGGAGGTTCTTCGTGCGGAACTGCACAGGGGCTGAATTTTTTTTGAGTTTTTTTTGGGAGGGTTGTGATTGGAGGGATGGAGGAGTCTTTTGGAGGATTCCAGAGCGGTGATGGTTTACCGCATTCGAAAGCCGTTTGCGTTGCCGACGGACCCTATCGACGGCGGGTTTTGGGGAGTGGGTTAATCGGGTTTTTCGAGGCGGGGGAAGACGGGTTTGGGTTTGTTGGTGGTGTGGCCGGGCTTGAGGAGGCCCCATTGGAGGTCGGGGAGTTTGAGGTTGGAGGAGTCGAGGTTGAGTTGGGCTTGCATTTTGGCAGCGGCGGCGGGGAGGAAGGGGGTGAGGAGGATGGAGGCTTGGGCGCAGGCTTCGCACATGTGGTGGAGGACGGCGACGAGTTGGTCGCGCTTGGCTTCGTCTTTTTTGAGCTGCCAGGGTTGGGTGCGCTCGGCGAAGGTGTTGACGGCAGTGATGAAGGTGACGAGGGCTTCGAGGGTGCCGCGGAGGTCTTGTTGTTCCATGCGCTCGGAGTAGGCGGCGAGGAGTTTGGCGTGTTCGTCGCGGACGAGCTGGCATTCGGCGTCGTCGAACTCGTAGGCGGGGAGTTCGGAACCGAGAGAGCCTTTGGTCATGTTGAGGGAGCGGTTGAGGAGGTTGCCGAGGCCGTTGGCCATCTCGGTGTTGAAGAGGAGGTAGAGGCGCTCGGGGTCGAAGTCGGAGTCCTTGCCGGTGGCGATGTCACGGGAAAGGTAGTAGCGGACGGCGTCCTGGCCGACGGTGTCGACCATGGTGATGGGGTCGATGATATTGCCGAGGGATTTGGACATTTTTTCGCCGCGGACGTTCCACCAACCGTGAACGGGGAGGTTGGGCATTTGGTCGTCGGAGAAGCCGATGGCGTGGAGCATGCAGGGCCAGTAGATGGCGTGGGCGGGAACCATGATGTCCTTGCCGATGACGTGGAAACGGGCGGGCCAGAGTTGGGTGAAGTCGGGGATTGTTGGGTGCTCGGGATTGTTTGTTTGTCCGGCTTGGTCGGATGCGGGCGGGACGCCCACGCTCCCTTGATAGCCGGCGAAGGAGATGTAGTTGATGAGGGCGTCGAACCAGACGTAGGTGGTGAAGTCTTTGTCGAAGGGGAGTTCGATGCCCCAGGAGAGGCGTTCCTTGGGTCGGGAGATGCAGAGGTCGGTGGATTCGGCGCGTGCGATGGCGTTGAGGACTTCGGCCTTGCGGAAGGCGGGGGTGATGCCGAATTTGTCGGTTTCGATGATTTCGCGGAGCCAGGCGGTGTGGTCGGAGAGTTTGAAGTACCAATTTTCTTCTTCGCGTTCTTCGACTTCGCCCCATTCGGGCCCGAAGTTGCCGTCTTGGTCGCGTTCCTGGTCGGTGAGGAATTGTTCCTGGCGGATGGAGTAGAAGCCTTTGTACTGTTTTTTGTAGAGTTGGCCTTTTTGGTGGAGGTCGGTGAGGATTTGGGCGACGCAGGATTTGTGGAGGTCGTGGGTGGTTTCGGCCCAGCCGTCGTTGGAGATGTCGAGGGCTTGGAGGAGTTTGAGGAATTTTTTGGTGTTTTTCTGAGCGAGGGTGGCGACATTGACGCCTTCTTTTTCGGCAGTTTGGACCATCTTTTGTCCGTGCTGGTCGACGCCGGTGAGGAAGTAGACCTCTTCGCCCTTCAGTCGATGGTAGCGGGCGAGGACGTCGGTGAGGACTTTTTCGTAGGCGTGACCGATGTGGGGAGAGCCGTTGGGGTAGTCGATGGCGGTGGTGAGGAAGGTCATTTTTTTGAGAGTCCAGAAACCAGAGTCGAGAGTCCAGACTTGGTTTTGTTACATGCGCTGGCGTTTCGGGAGGCGGCTAAGGTCAGAGGCGGCTTCGTCGAAGCCGATCTACCGTCAGTTATTTTTGGACTTTGCCGCCGAGGGAGAGGATGCGGGCGTTGGCCTTGGCGTCTTCGGCAGGGCCGATTTGCTGGTCCTGGACATACATTTGGGAGAGGGCGGTCCAGGCGAGAAGGTCGTTGGGTTGGAGGGTGGTGGCCTTGAGGCCGCAGCCGATGGCTTCTTTAATTTCACCGGTTTTCATGAGGGCCATGCCGAGGGCGTGCCAGCCATCAAAGAAGTCGGGATCTTCGGCGACGGCTTTGCGGTAATATTCGACAGCGGGTTCGAGTTCTCCGATGGCGAGGTGGGTGTTGCCCTGGTCGAAGAAGCTGTCGCGTGCGGTGGTCACCTGAGAGTGGCTTTTTGTGGCTTTCGGCGGCGCGGGGGGTCGCCACGCCCTACCCTGTCGTTGGTTTAGGAATTGGGTTGGACGAAGTCGACGTTGGCTTGTTGGAACTTGGCGACGAACCAGTGGTCGAGGAGGGCGTTGCGGAGTTCGGTTTTGGCGCGGGTGAGGGAGTTTTCGAGGCCGCGTTTGTTTTGGTCGTTGTCGACAAATTCTCGTTCGGAGACGAAGACGAAGAGTCCGCGGTTATTGGAGAGGACTTCGGCTTCGGAGATTTCGCCGGGATTGGTGCGGGCGCCGAGGCGGAAGACGTCGCGCGGGTTGGCTTCGCCGGGGAGGGTGGCGGTGGTGGTCATTTTGGTGTGTTGACGAGTTTGAAGGCCGAGTTCGGCGGCTTTTTCCTCGAGGGATTCGCCATTTTTGTTGGTGGTGGCGAGGGTTTCGCGGGCTTCGTTGATTTTGGTTTCGAGGGATTCTTGGGCGAGTTGGGTGATGAGGTCTTTTGTGGCGTCTTCTTTGGCGTCTTCGAAGGTGAGTTCAGCGGGCTCTTCGGCTTCATCGACGCGGAAGATGATCCAGCCGTCGGGACCGGTGGGGAGGGGGTCGCTGAGGGCTTTGAGGGGGTCTTCCGGGTTTGTGACTTGGGTGTTGGCGAGAACGTTTTGCATGGTTTGGCCACGGGAGTCGCGAACGGGACCGCGGAGGGCCATGGGCATTTTTTCGAGTTCGAGAAGTTCGGTGGTGAGGACTTGGAGGTCGTATTCGGGGGCGATGGTTTCGAGGTCGGCTTTTTGGGCGCCGTTTTCGATAGACTGTTGGATTTCGACCCAGAGGTCGTCGAAGGTGGATCCGATGTCGGAAATGACTTTGTTGCGTTCTTCTTGGGTGAGGGTGATTTCTTCTTTTTCTTCTTCGTTTGCTTCAGCTTCGGCTTCGGCGGCTTGGGCAGCGGCGGAGGCTTTCTTTTCTTCGAGGGCGAGAATGAAGTTGGGGAGTTTGTGGACGTAGGTGACGGCTCGTTTGGGGGCGGAGAGGTATTTGCCGCGATTTTCTTCCCAGTAGGCTTTGATTTCGTCTTCGGTGGGGGTGATTTCTTTTTTGAGGGGTTCGAGGTTGAGGGAAAAGGAGGAGAGGGTGATGGTTTGGGCATTTGAGGTGAATACTTCCTTGGCGGAATCTTCGTTGGTTTGGACTCCCGCCCCGACGAGTTCGCCGAGTTTTTTGAAGGCGAGGATTTCGCCGATGAAGGTGTTGAGGTCGTTGACGGTGAGGCTGAGGCCTTTGAGGCCGGAATCGATGAATTGGGAGTAGCCTTGTTGGTCGAAGAGGCCGTCGCGACCGGTGAAGAGGTTTTCGCGTTGGTAGACGTCGATTTCTTCTTTGGAGGCGTAGAGGCCGTAGTCTTTCATGGCTTGTTGAAGATTGCGGCGGTTGATGAGGAAGGAGCCCATGATTTCCTCGTAGGGAGCATCGGGTTCGACGAACTGTTTGCGGTTGAGGGTGTTGGTGTAGCTGTAGAGGTCGAGCCCGCCGTTTTGGGCACCGTTTTGGAAGGCGGTTTGTTGGAGGCGGTTGGCGAGGCGGACGATTTTTTCGCCGTCGTTCTGGAGGTCCTTGAGGGAGAGGGAGCCGAGATCTGAGCGGACGAGGGTGGGGCCGCCGCCGGGACCGGACTGGGCGCCACCTTCCCAGAATACGAGTCCGACGAAGATGAGGACGAGGACGACGATGAACAGACCGGTGTATTTGCGGATGTCTTCGAGCATGTTGCGGCGGCTTGCTTAGCGGGGTGAGGAGGATGGTGCAAGACTGGAAGGATGGGAGAGGGTGAAGCCCGAACACAAATCAAGGGAGGCCGAAGCCTCCCTTGACCTGAGTTTATCAACCTCAACACACTGACTGAAATGGTGAGAAGTTGATGAACTGCTGTTCACCCTTACATGAAAACAGCGACTAGCGCGGTTTTCAAAGAAGATAGACCTCGAGCTAGAGAATCCGTTCAAAGGGGATGACAGAAAAGTGTCATGCGGCTTGGGGGCCAAGAAACAAAGGGATTCGACGAGATTGGGCAGGGGGTGCAGGTTGAGAGAGATGGCAGATTTTTGGAGAAAAGGGGTGGCTCTGATGGGGATTCTGGCTTGGGTGTCGGGGGTGCACGGGGAAGACGAGAAGCGTGAGAATCGGCTGGCGAGGGAGAAGTCGCCGTATTTGCTCCAGCATCGGCATAATCCGGTGGATTGGTATCCGTGGGGTGAGGAAGCGTTTGAGAAGGCGCGGGAGGAGGGGAAGGTGATTTTGTTGAGTATTGGTTATTCGACTTGTCATTGGTGTCATGTGATGGAGCGGGAGTCGTTCATGGATGAGGAGGTGGCGAAGTTTTTGAACGAGCATTTTGTGAGCATCAAATTGGATCGGGAGGAGCGCCCGGATGTGGATGCGGTTTATATGCAGTCGTTTCAGGCGATGATGGGGCAGGGGGGAGGGTGGCCGTTGAATGTGTTTTTGACGCCGGATTTGAAGATGTTTTACGGGGGAACGTATTTTCCTCCAAAGTCGAGGGGGGGGCGTCCGTCGTTCATGCGTACGTTGGAGGGGATTGAGCGGACGTGGCGGGAGGAGCGGGAGAAGGTGAGGGAGTCGGCGGAGAAGTTGACGGAGCAGTTGCCGTTGCATTTGGAGCGGGGGAAGGGTGAGGAGGGGGAGTTGAGTTTGGAGACGGTTGCGGCGGCGGTGAGGTTGGTGGCGGGGCAGGTGGATGAGGAAGAGGGTGGTTGGGGGATGGGGCAGAAGTTTCCGCAGGCGAGTCATCTCAAGTTGATTTTATTCAGTGACGATGAGGAGGCGCGGGAGAGGGCTTTGTTTACGTGCCGGAAGATGGCGTTGGGGGGGATTCATGATCAGTTGGGGGGAGGCTTTCATCGTTACACGGTGGATCGGATTTGGTTGGTGCCGCATTTCGAGAAGATGCTTTCTGATCAGGCGCAGTTGTTAGAGATTTTTGTGGAGGCGTGGCGGCAGACGGGGGAGGACTTGTTTGCGGAGGCGGCGCGGGGGATCGGGGAGTATGTGAGGGTGGAGATGCAGGATGAAGCGGGGGGATATTATTCGGCGCAGGATGCGCAGAGTGAGGGGAAGGAGGGGAAGTATTGGTGTTGGACGACGGCGGAGCTGGGGGAGTTTCTTTCGTCTGAGGAGCGGGTGGTGGTGGAGCGGGTGTTTGGGATGAGTGAGCAGGGGAATTTTGAGGATTTTTCGGATCCGGAGGCGTTGAAGAATCAGAATGTGTTGTCGATTGTGGGTGAGGTGGGGGAGGACGGCGAGGTGTTTGAGGCGGCGGTGGCGAAGATGAAGGTGGAGCGGGCGAAGCGGGTTCCGCCGATGACGGACGATAAGATTTTGGCGGGTTGGAATGGTTTGATGATTGGGGCGATGGCGGCGGCGGGGCGGATTCTGGATGAGCCACGGTATGTGAGGTCGGCGGAGCGGGCGTGGGAGTTTGTGGTGTCGAAGTTGTGGGATGGCGAGCGGTTGGCGAATCGTTGGCGGGAGGGGGAGGTGGAGGGGAGTCAGTTGGGGAGCAACTATCTGGCGATGGCACGGGCGGGGCGGTTGTTGTATTCGGCCACGTTGGAGGTGGGGTATTTGGAGCAGGGGATCGCGTTTTTGGATGGGGCGCGGGCGGGGTTCTTTGATGAGGAGAAGGGGGGCTTTTTTGAAGGAGGAGAAGGGGCGGATTTGGTGATGCGGTTGAAGGATGATTTTGATTCGGCGGTGCCGACGACGACGTCATTGGGGGTGGCGGAGTTGGTGTTGTTTGCGGAGATGACGGGGCGGGAGGATTTGGTGAGAGAGGCGGAGAAGACTTTTGAGTATTTTGGGAAGACTTTGCGGGAGGAGGCGATGAGTCTGCCGGGCTTGGTGCGGGCGTTGGAGGCGAGTTTGGAGAAGCCGGGGAGGCTGGTGATTGCGGGAGAGGGAGAGGAGCGGGAGGCGTTTTTGAGAGCGGGTTGGGAAGCGGGGGGGAGTGAGTTGTTGGTGATGGGGAATGAGGGGCCGGTGAGTGAGTTTACGCGAAGTTTGCAGGCCGTTGACGGGGTGACGGTTTATTATTGCAAGGGACAGGCTTGCCGGGAGCCGACGAATGAGGTGGAGAAGGTGAGGAGTTTTTTGAAGGAGTGATGGGCGAGAGACTGACAGTCCCTGAGTATGCGATGGCGTTGGCGGAAGTGGCGAGTTTGCGCTCGGAAGATCCTTATCGGAAGGTGGGGGCGGCGGCGTTGGATTGGGATAACCGGGTGATTGGGACGGCTTACAATGGTTTGGCACCGGGCTTTGATGCTCCGTTAGGTTTTTGGGATGATCGTGATAAGCGGCAGAAGTTTATGCTGCATGCGGAGATCAATCTTTGCAGTTTGTTTCGGCGGGGAGAGGCGAAGTTGGTGGCGACAACGACGATGCCATGTACTTCGTGTATGCAGACTTTGTGTGCCTACGGGATTGAGGAGATTTATTATCGGGAGGTTTACAAGGAGTCTCATGCGCCGGAGATTGCGGCCAAGTATGGGATCAAACTTGAGCAGATTCCGAGGAGGGGGGGGTGAGTTTATCCGCGCCAGTTGGCGTTGTAGCCGCGGGTGTCGATGTGGATGAAGGTGGAGTAGAGGCCGATGCCGCCTTGGAAGAAGCCTTCGTCGCGGAGTTGGTGAGCGACTTGGTAGGCGGCGCGGGGTCCGGATTCGTAGACGAGGTCGAGGGCGCAGTTGCGGGTGTGCCAGGAGCGGGAGGCGCCGCCACATTTTTTGTTGTAGAGGGGGTTGCGGTAAGCGGAGGTGATGAAATTGAGGGGGCGTCCGAGGCGGTGGCGGATTTCGTCGGCGACGAGGAGGGAAGCGGGCATGTATTGCCAGAGTTCGCGCGGGGGGAGAGAGTTTTGGGTTCCGCGGATGGAGTTGTCGTGGGGGCGGAGGACTTCAGCGGGGCGGATGTGACGGAAGTGGAAGCTGGCGAGGAATTCTTCGTAGGTGCGGGGGGGTTTGGGGATGGGGTGGGAGTGTTCGTGTTCGATGACTGGGGGGGAGGGGGTTGGTTCTTCGGGTGTGGTGTCAGGGGCTTGGGCGCGGAGTTCGGAAGGAGCAAGTTCTGGGGGGGCTTGGTTGTGGGGAGTGATGGCGACGCGTTTGCGGGTGCGGCTGGCGGATTTTACGACGAGTCCCGTAGATGCGACGGTGACGGCGGTGATGGAGGCGGCCTGCAGCCAGAAGCGGCGGTTGATGGTTTTGGGTTGCAAGGGTGGTGGTGAGGGGTCGGGAGGTATTTAAGAAAACTTAAGGAATTTTGCGAGCCCGAATTCGGGGAGGATTTTCAAAAAAAGCGGGTCAGGGGTCGGTTTTTGTTGGTTTTTCGGGGTTTGAGAGCGGTCTGGGTTGGGGAGGTTTTGTGCCTGCGGGCGGCGGGGGGATGTGGATTTTTTTGTTGAGTTGGTGGCGGCGGACGGCGTTTTCGGCGGCGACGGTCATGAGGTGTTGTTCGTGGCGGACGCGGAGGAAGTTTTGGAGAAAGATGGTGGTGTAGATGATGAGGCCGAGGAAGCCGATTTGGAAGATCAGGAAGACTGCGGTTTCGATAATTTCGCCGGAATAGGTCACGCTTCCAAGCATGAGAATGGTGAAGGAGAGGTGTTGCATGGTAGCGAGAGCGATGAGGCGTTTTCGCTCGGGAACGCCGTCGCGAGCGAAGAGGATGAGAGAAAGGATGCCGCCGCCAAAGACTCCCGCGATGGCGAGTGCGACAAGAATGAGAGTGAGAGTTTCCAAGAATGGAGGGGTACCGCCGAAGTAGAAAGAGACAGGGAGAAGAGAGGAGATGGCGGAAGTGGCGAGGGCAGAGGTGGCTGCGAAGAGGGGGGCGAGGGCGAGGAAGCAGAAGGCGAGGAAAACGCGGGAGATGGTTTCCCAGCAGCCGGAGGCGGCGATTTCTTCGGGGTCGAGGGGGATCATGAGGTTGGCGGGATTGTTCTTCGCATTGTTTGGGGAGAAGAAGTAGCTTCGGGGGGACGGAATGAAAGGGGTTTTGCGTTGGGTGCCGATGGGGTTGGCGATTTTGGGCGGGGTGTTGTTGGCGTTGTGTTTTCCGCCGTTTGGGTGGGCGGATTTGGTGTGGGTGGGGTTGTGGCCGTTGATGGTGGGGATTTGGATGCGGGATTCGGAGCGGGGAGCGGGGCGGCGGGGGTTTGGGCTGGGGTGGTTGGCGGGGATGGTGTTTTGGATGGTGAATTTGAAGTGGTTGGCGACGGTGACGGGCCCGGGCTATTTGATTTTGGCGGCGTATTTGGCGGTGTATTTCGGGGTTTTCGGGTGGTTTGCTGCGACGGCGGGGAATCCTGTGCGGGAGAGGTTCCGGGCGGAGACTGCGTTTGAGGGGATGGGGCGGTCGGTGTTGTTTGCGGGTGGGTTGGGGTTGTTTTGGTGTGGGTTGGAGTGGTTGCGGGGATGGTTGTTTACGGGGTTCGGGTGGAATGGGCTGGGGGTGGCGTTTCATGAGCGGATCCAGGTGGCGCAGGCTGCGGAGTTGGTGGGGGTGACGGGGTTGTCGTTTTTGCCGGTGTTTGCGAGTGCGGTGCTGGGTCAGATTACGATGCGGTTTTGGCGGGGGGCGAAGGAGGGGCAAATGGAGCGGCATTGGGATTTTGGGGTGGTGTTGGGGTTGATGACGTTGGTATTCATTTACGGGAGTTCCCGTATTTCGGCAGTGAACGGGATGGCGGCGGAGAAGTTGCGGGTGTTGTTGGTGCAGTTGGATGCGCCGCAGTTTGCTTACAAGGTGGAGTTGACGCCGGATGAGGTGCATGCGGGTTTGGAGGAGGAGACTTTGAAGGGGTTGGCGCGGGTGGAGGCGGAGAATGAGCGTTTGGTAGCGGAGGCGGGGGGAGAGGAAGTGGAGTTGGTGGGGGTGGATTGGGTGGTGTGGCCGGAGGTGGTGCTTTACGGGCCGATTTTCGCGACGGCGGAGGGGAGGCAGATGTTGCCGAAATCGTGGGAGACGATTGAGCGGATGCAGGGAGCGGGGGTGAGGACTTTGATTGCGGGGATCAATGAGTATGAGGCGGAGACGGAGGAGATGATTCGGGCGGGGGAGGGGACGGTGTATAATTCGATGATTGGGGTGACGGGGGAGGAGTTGCAGGTGCATCGGAAGCAGCATTTGGTGATCTACGGGGAGTTTATTCCGTTGGTGGATTCAGTGCCGTTGTTGGGGAAGATTTATGAGTGGGTGGCGGGGGCACCGTGGGCGGGGAACATGGGGCGGGGTGAGGGTGCGGAGGGTTTTGTCTTGGCGGGAGCGGGTGGGGAGGTTGGGGTGATTCCGTCGATTTGTTTTGAGGATACGGTGGGGCGGGTGACGCGGAAGTTTAGTCGGGATCGACCGGAGGTGATGGTGAATCTCACGAATGACGGGTGGTTTGGGACGAGTGAGGGGTCGGTGCAGCATTTTGCGAATGCGCGGTTTCGGGCGATTGAGTTGCGGCGTCCGATGATGCGGGCGGCGAACCGGGGGGTGACGGGTTTGGTATCGGCTACGGGAAGTTTGGTAGATTTTGAGACGGGGAAGCGGCAGGTGTTGGAGGATGAGGAGGGGAAGCCGTTTGTGCGGGGGAGTGTGCTGGTGACGGCGCGGGTGCCGCAGGATGCGACGCGGACGCTTTATGCGCGTTGGGGAGATTGGTTTTCGGTGATGGGGTTGGGAGTGGGGGTGGTTTGGTGGGTGGTGCGGAAGAGACTTAGTGTGGTATCAGCGAAGTCCTGAACAGAATTCAGTTTTTTTGACTGGTTCAATTGTCTCCCTCTGGTCGCTGAGCTTCGTAATCTCGGGCCTTTTTCCCAAAGTCATCGTTGCTCTTTCGTCGCGAATCCTGATTCACTCCTCTCTCGCGCCTTGCCTTTGAAAAAAATTCCCTTCGGAATTCCGTCCATGACTTCACTGACACCACACTAGCGCAGGACGTAGAGGATGATGAGGAGGGCGTGGCAGGTGGAGCCACCGAGGACAAAGAGGTGCCAGATGGCGTGGTTGTAGGGGAGTTTGTGCCAGATGAAGAAGAGGACGCCAGCGGTGTAGGAGAGGCCCCCGGCGACCATGAGCCAGATGCCGGCGGGGGGGAGGGCTTGGATGATGGGTCCGAGGATGAAGACGGCCATCCAGCCCATGGCGACGTAGAGGGCGGTGGAGGACCAGTGTTCGCGGTCGCCGGGCATGACGGATTTGACGATGATGCCGCCGATGGCGAGGAACCAGATGATGCCGAAGATGGTCCAGCCGAGGGGGCCGCGGAGGGAGACGAGGGTGAGGGGGGTGTATGAGCCGGCGATGAGGAGGTAGATGGCGGAGTGGTCGAGGATTTGGAAGAGGGATTTGACGCGGAGGCCGCTGAAGGAGTGGTAGAGGGTGGAGGCGAGGTAGAGGAGGATCATGGTGGAGCCGAAGATGATTCCGGAGACGAGGCTCCAGCCGTCTTTGGCAACCACGATCATGAAGACGAGGGCGACGATGGAGGCGGCGACGCCGGTGCCGTGGGTGATGGCGGAGGCGAGTTCTTCGCGGGGTGTTTCGCAGAGGGGGGAGCGGCGTTTGGCGGGCAGGAGGGTCATCTTGAGTTCAAGATAGCGAAATTTCGCTTATTTTCAAGTTTTGGTGAGGGATTCACCAAGAGAATTTATGGACGATGGTGTGGGTGTAGGTTTCGCCGGGTCGGAGGATGCAGTTGGGGAAGTCGGGGTGGTTGGGGCCGTCGGGGAAGGTTTCGGTTTCGAGGCAGAGGGCGGTGCGGTGGGTGTATTTGAGGCCGTTTTTTCCGGCGGTTTGTCCGTCGAGGAAATTGCCGGTGTAGAATTGGACGGCGGGTTGGTCGGTGAGGAGTTCCATGGTGCGTCCGGATTTGGGGTCGGTGACTTTGGCGGCGAGGCGGAGGCCTTGGCCATTGATGACCCAGGCGTGGTCGTAGCCGGCACCGAAGTGGAGGGGTTCGAAGTCGTCGTCGATGCGTGAGCCGATGATTTCTGGTTGGCGGAAGTCCATGGGGGTGTCGGCGACGTTGGCGAGTTCGCCGTTGGGGATGAGGCCGATGTTGGTGGGGAGGAAGTGGTCGGCGTGGAGTTGGAGGGAGTGGTCGGTGATGGGGGTGGTGGGGTCGCCACTGAGATTCCAGTAGGAGTGGTGGACGATGTTGACGGGGGTGGCCTGGTCGGTGGTGGCGGTGGCTTGCCAGGTGAGTTGGTTGTCGTCGTCGAGGGTGTAGGTGATGGTGAGGGAGAGGTTTCCGGGGTAGCCTTCTTCGCCGTGTGGGGAGGTGTAGGAGAGTTGGACGCCGTTTTCGATGGTGGTGCCTTTCCAGAGGACTTTGTCGTAGCCGGTGATGCCGCCGTGGAGGTGGCAGGGGATGCCGCCGGGTTCGTTGTTGGTGGCGAGTTGGTAGTCTGTGCCGTCGAGGGAGAATTGGCCGTGGGCGATGCGGTTGCCGAAGCGGCCGACGGTGGCGCCGAAGTAGGAGTTGTTGTTTTCCCACTCGGGGAGGGTGTCGTAGCCGTGGGTGAGGTCTTGGATTTGGCCGTGTTTGTCGGGGACTTCGACGGAGACGAGGATGGCGCCGAATTCGGAGATCCTGGCGATGATGCCATTTTTGTTGGAGAGGGTGAAGAGTCTGGCCTCGCGACCGTCTTTGAGCGTTCCGTAGATTTCCACTGGCATTAGGGGCTCAAAAAGGGGGAAGGGGAGCAAGGATGAATTTGAGTTTTGGGTGGGGATATCGTGATGGTTTACATGATGATGAGTTACATGATGATGGGTTGCATGATAAGTTGGAGCAGTGAAGGATCACCCGTTTTTGTTTGGGAAGGTGGTGTATTAGCAGGAGTTTTGTCCGCGGCGGGAGCAGATGGAGATTTTGCGGGAGTTTGTGCGGGCGGGGCAGAATACGGTGGTGTTGGGGGAGAGGAGGATGGGGAAGACCTCTCTGGTGACGGGGGAGGGCGATGAGGTGGATGAGGTGGTGTTGGAGCAGGCGCTGGAGCGGTTGCTGGCGATGGAGAAGAAGAATTGTGAGATGCAGTATAAGTTGGTGACGGGTTTGCAGCAGCGGGTGTTGCGGGCTTTGGCACGGGTGGGAGGCAGTCAGCCGCAGGGGAAGGCATTTCTGGCGGAGTCGGGGGTGGCGACGCCAGCTTCAGTGAAGGGGGCCTTGAACCGGCTGGTGAAGTTGGAGATGTTGTATGGTCCGGAGACGGAGTATAAGTTTTTTGACCCGTGGTTTCGCTTGTGGTTGCAGAGGCGGGGTTGGTGAGTTGGGCGTTTGGGGTAGAGTGATCTGGCAGTGATGCTCAAGCGAAAGTCAGAGTCTTCTGCAATCCTGCGCATGGCCTGGAGAACGGAGATGTCTTGGGAATAACATGTGATTCGCGGCTCGTTAGCGGGCTGCAAAAGCAGCTCTCCAGATGGTTCAGGCAGAGAGTTCGAAGTAGGTCTCGCTTATCTACAGCTTACTGAGAAAGGAATGAACGAAGATACTATGGACATAGTAAGTTTCATGCACTCAGGATTTCATTGAGTTCCATGGTTAGTCTGTCGGCGAGTTCGGGGGAGAGTTTTTGGCCGTTTCGGTCGGCGAGGTAGAAGGAGTCGAGGGCGGCGCCTTTTTCGGTGCAGATGCGGGCGTGGGTGATGATGAGTTGGTGGCAGTCGAAGAGGGCGAGGATGTCGTGGAGGAGGGCGATGCGGTCCTTGGATTGGGTTTCGATGACGGTGTATTTGGGGTCGTCGTTGTGGAAGCGGGCGCGGGAGGGGACTTTGAATTCGGTGATGGATTTTTTGGCGAGGTAGTTTTTCGGGCGGACGAGGTAGTCGTCGGGGTTGTAGGGGATTTCGCCGGAGATTTCGTAGAGGGTGGTGACGACGGAGAGTTGTTGCATTTTGGAGGTGACGGCTTGGTTGCTGGAGGTGGTGACGCGGAAGAGGTCGAGGGCGATGCCGTCGCTGCGGGTGAAGGCGTCGGCGGAGAGGATGGAGACATCGTGGGCGGCGAGGGCGCAGGCGATGCGGCGGAGGAGTCCGGGGCGGTCTTCGGCGGCGATGATGAGTTCGGTGAAGCCTTGTTCGGGGTGTTCGAGCCAGCGGACGGCGCATTCGAAGAAGGTGTCGGGGCGGCGGCGGCAGCGATCCTGGTGTTGGCCGATGGCGCGGAGGTGGTGGCGGATGGAGCGGGAGCCGCGGAAGCGGAAGTAGCGCTTGGGCATGTGTTCGAAGTGGGGGTCGACGAGGGGGAGGTATTGGTTTTCGAGGCGTCGTTTGACGCGGAGTTTGGTGTCGGCGAGTTCTTCGCGGAAGGCGCGGTCGTATTCTTCTTCGCCTTGTTCGAGGAAGTTGCGGGTGGTTTTGTAGAGCTGGAGCATGAGGGATTCTTTCCAGCTGGACCAGGCTTCCTCGTTGGTGCCATTGGCGTCGGCGTAGGTGAAGATGAGGAGGGAATCGAGGTTGTGTTTGTTTTTTATCTGGGATGCGAAGTTGCGGATGACGTCGGGGTCGGAGAGGTCTTTTTGGGTGGCGTAGCGGAAGAGGGAGAGGTGTTGGTCGACGAGGAAGATGATGAGTTTGCGGCGGTCGCCGGTGATGCGGAGGCGTTTGCAGACTTGGTCGGTGAGGATGGCGGAGCCGTCGATGTGTTCTTCGACGTCCATGGCGCGACCGGAGTCGTGCATGATGAGGGCGAGGTAGAGGGCGAAGGGGTCTTCGTGTTTGATGAGGAGTTCGCGGTATTGTTGGGTGGCGTGGTCTTGAGAGGTGAGAAGCTTGTCGAGTTGGTCAATGGTGCGGAGGGTGTGTTCGTCGGCGGTGTAGCGGTGGAAGAATTCGTGTTGGACGAGGCATTCCATGGGGGCGAATTCGGGGAGCCAGAGGCCGAGGATGCCGACGCGGTGCATGAGGCGGAGGGTGGAGCCGACGGAGCCGCGTTGGGAGAGGATGAGTTCGAAGACTTCGCGATTTTCGAGGTCGTTGCGGAATTCGTCGTCGATGTCTTCGCGGTGGGCTTTGATGAGTTTGCGGAGGTCGGGGGAGGGGGTGAGGTTGTGTTTTTGGCAGAGGCGGAAGAGGGAGAGGAGGAGTTTGGGGTTTTGTTGGAAGATTTCGGGGTTGTTGGCGAAGAGGCGGTTGCCGCGGGAGTGGAAGTTGTCGAATTCTTGTTCGATTTTTTGGGAGCTGGGGCCGCGGAAGAGGGAGCGGGAGGTGCGGGCTTCTTCGAGTTCGGCGATTTCGAAGATGGTTTCGGTGTGTTGGCGGATGTGGCGGGCGAACCAGTAGTAATTTTTCATGAGCGCTTCGATGCGCTTGAGGAGGGTGGGTTCGTGGTAGGCGAAGAAGTCGGCGGTGGGGCCTTGGCGGCGGAGGGTGAGGATGTCGGCGTTGTTGCCTTCGCGGTAGTGGAGGTCGTTGCGGACGCGTTGGAGGAATTCGAAGCCGTCGGCGAGTTCTTTGCGGGCGCGTTCGGAGAGGATGCCTTTTTGGTGGAGGGTTTGGAGGGAGCGAGTTTGGAAGAGGGCATCGCAGACCCAGATGAGGTTGTGGTAGTCGCGGAGGGCGCCGGGGGATTCTTTGACGTCGGGTTCCTGGAGGAAGACGGTGTGGGAGTATTTTTGGTAGCGGTCGGCGAGGTCTTTGCTGCGGTCGGCGAGGAAGTCGGGGAGTTTTTTGTCGATGACGTCTTTGCGGAAGCGTTTTTTGAAGGATTCGAAGAGGTCGGTGTCTCCGGCGAGGAAGCGGGAATCGAAGAGGGTGGTGCGGGTGTGGGGGTCGTCCTTGGCTTGGTTGATGCATTCGTTGGAGGAGCGGGTGGCGTGTCCGATTTTGAAGCCGAGATCCCACAGGGGGTAGAGGATGCGGTCGATGAATTCTTTGTCGGATTTGGCGAGTTTGTGTCCGGCTTTGGGGAGGAGGAAGAGGATATCGAGGTCGGAGCCGGGGTTGAGGTATCCGCGGCCGTAGCCGCCGTTGGCGACGAGGGCGATGTTGGGAGTTTGGTCGCTGGTGGCGAGTTTGAAGAGGGTGTTGAGGAGGTGGTCGGTGCGGGCGTTGCGGTCGGCGGAGTTGGCGCGGCCGAGTTGTCCGGCGAAGTGGTTGTTGCGGAGGGTTTCTTCGTTTTCGGCGAGCCAGGCTTTGAGGGTTTTGAGGCGTTCGAGGGGAGAGAGGGAGGCGAGTGACTCCGCTTCGATGAAGGCGGGCGCGGTCTGGACGGGGGCGGGCATGTGTTCAAAAAGAGACGGCGAACCAGAAGCCTCCGTAGACGGTGTTTGAGGAGTGGTCTTCGAGGGGGATGGAGAAGCCGAGGAAGGGGCTGAGTGAGATGGTGGAGTTGAGGTTGTAGGTGAGTGAGATGCGGCCGTAGTAGTCGTTTAATCCACTACGACCGTAGTATGAGTCGACGATGCTCAGTCCGCTTTCGGCAGAGACGAAGAGGTCTTCGGAGAGGGGTTGGGACCAACCGAGTTCGAGGGAGCCGTAGGGGGCTTCGGCTCCGAAGTCGTAGAGGGAGTTGAGGGAGAGGTCCCAGGAGTCGCTGAGGAAGTAGGTGGTTTCGAGGCCGAGGAGGATGCCGTCTTGGAAGAGGGAGCCGGAGTAGCTTTGGTAGCGGAGGGTGGCGGTGAGTTGAAGGGGATCGAACTCGCGGGTGAGGTCGAGGCCGGCGGAGGTTTCGGAGAAATTGCCGTTGGATTCGGTGGCATGCCAGGCGTAGAGGCCGAGGAAGAGGTCGTTGTTGAGGGCGATTTCGGTTTCGGCTTGGAGGTCGAGGGTGCCGTCGGCGAGTTCGAAGCCTCGGGCGACGTAGGCGGAGCGGTAGCCGCTGACGACTTCGAGGCCGAGGGTGAGATCGTCTTCGACTTCTGCGGTCAGGGCGGTGGCCCCGATGAGGAAGGCAAATGGGATCACGATGAAGCGCGGAAACACGGCGTGAGGATGGTGAGGAACGGGCTTGGGGTCAATGGAGGAGGGTGTTGTGGGCGGACAGGGCGCA
>JBCCZX010000055.1:0-16883 GCA_039186735.1 Verrucomicrobiota bacterium
CCTGCACCGGGTTTGCACATGTATTGCCAGGACTTTTGTCTTTAAATTCAACCCGGTTGAAGGCACGGGTGGCGTCGATCCGAGCCATAGCCGAATTGGGGAGATTGGTCCACAAGTTTTTAAGTGCGGAGCTCAGCCCAAAATCACTTCTTCTCACCGTGAGAAGTTGGCTCAATTCCTCGAACATGACCCTGATCTCACTCTCGAAGAACTTCGTGAAGGACTCTCCTTAGACTGCACGGTTCAAGCAATTCATTACGTCCTCGAAGACATGGGAATCTCATATAAAAAAAGACACTTCGAGCAAGCGAACAAGACCGAGAAGATGTCGCTCTAGCAAGAAAGGTGTGGGGCAAACAACAAGGTCAGCTCGACCCTGCCAAGCTGGTCTTTCTCGACGAATCCGGCGCCAAAACTAACATGACCCGCCTTTACGGACGTTGTGCGAAGAACTCACGACTTCATGCCGCAGCACCTTGTGGACGCTGGCGAACAACCACCATGATTTCCTCGATTCGACTCGATGGATCGACGGCTTGTATGACCATTGAAGGAGCAACAAACTCTGAAATCTTTTATCAGTATATCAAAGAGATTTTACTGCCAACGCTGAGCCCGGGAGACATTGTGATTATGGATAATCTCTCGGCACATAAAAACCTCCGAACTCTTGAACTCATGGAAGCACAAGGAGTCAAAGTTCAGTTCCTTCCAGCCTATTCACCTGACTTCAATCCCATCGAGTTGATATGGAGCAAGGTCAAAAATCTTCTTCGTAAAGCAGAAGCTCGTTCACCTGAAGAACTGCTTCAGGCAGTCGGTGACGCTTTGAAAAAGGTCTCTCAGAAAGATGCCCTCGGCTGGTTCTCCCATTGCGGCTATGCCTTCATTTAAAATGCACTAAACCAATCCACTTGAGGTGAACCTCAATCTCTTATTGACTACCTTCTCATGGCAGGCGGTGCTGGACAACCGGCTACCCGTTCCGAGTCGAAATGATTTCTGTAACTACAACCTTTAACCCGCAGTCGAGGACGCGCCGCCGGTAGCCGGTGC
This sequence comes from Verrucomicrobiota bacterium, assembly GCA_039186735.1. Taxonomy (GTDB): domain Bacteria; phylum Verrucomicrobiota; class Verrucomicrobiia; order Verrucomicrobiales; family Akkermansiaceae; genus Roseibacillus. The sequence goes on from JBCCZX010000055.1 coordinate 1,057, forward strand.
CAGACCTTGGACGTTGCTAGGGAACCGTAATTTGAAGTATGCTGGAATCTTCCGCGGCTTTTAGCCCTTCCCCGCCTGCAGGCATCAGGAAGAAGTCCCCGGGTTTATATGTTGATTCGCGGTGGCTGAGCTGGCCGGAGATGATGGCGATGATGGAGAATCTATCCGGAGGGGTGGTTACGGTTTCTCTCGTAGTGAGGTTGAGGCGGTCGGTTTGGAAGTATTCGCAGGTGGCGAGGGTGTTGCCGTCGGGTTGGTCCATGTCGGGCTCGTGATCGTCGAAGTCAATGGAGGCGAGGGATTCCTCGATGTGGAGTTGGCGGGGTTGGCCGTCGAGGCCCATGCGGTTCCAGTCAAAGACGCGATAGGTGGTGTCGGAGTTTTGCTGGATTTCGAAGATGAGATTGCCGCCGCCGATGGCGTGGCAGCGGCCGGAGGGGATGAAGATGGATTCGCCGGCCCGGGGGGTGATGGTGTGGACGAAGTCGGCGACGGTGCCCTCCTGGATGGATTGTTCGAATTGGTCGCGGGTGACGCCGTTTTTGAAGCCGATGTGGAGTTTGGCGTGCGGTTCGGCGGCGGCGATGAACCACATTTCGGTCTTGGGTTCGCCGTTGAGTTCGGCGGCTTTGTGGACGGGAGGGTGGACCTGGATGGAGAGGTCGTCGCGGCAGTCGAGGATTTTGATGAGGAGGGGGAAGCGTTCGGAGTGGGGGAGGTTGCCGAAGATTTCGGCGCGGTGGTTGGTCCAGAGTTGGTGGAGAGTTTTACCGGCGTGCGGGCCGGAGGAGACGAGGGATTGGTCGTCCTCGCGGTCGACGAGTTCCCAGGATTCACCGTAGGGCTGGTCGTCGGGGAGGGGGCGTTGGTAGAGGGTTTCGAGGGTGCGGCCGCCCCAGACGCGGGTTTTGTAGAGGGGCGTGAAGGAGATGGGTGCCATGCGTTCGATAATATTTTAGTTAGCTCATGATATAGTAGCTGGAATTGTGGGGCGGACTGAAGTCCGCGCTCCGTCAGTCTTCGCCGAAGAAGGGAAGGTGTTTGTCCCAGTCGCGGCGTTTCTTTTTGGTCATGCGGCCCTGGTCGCCGTCTTGGCGGAAGAGGCGGTCTTCGCGTTGGATTTTTCGTTTTTCGGCGACGGCGTCGAGGATGTCTTGCGAGGTGTGGTCGGCGAAGGCTTCGCGGGCGAGGGAAGCGGAGACGCGTTTGTGGAGGAGTTGGAGGACTTCGAGGTGGCGGACGTGGGAGTTGTCGGGGGTGGTGACGTCGAGGTGGTCACCGATTTGGAGGGTGGCGGAGGGTTTGAGGGATTTGTTTTGGCGTTTGATTTTGCCGGCTTGGCAGGCGGCGGTGGCTTGGGAGCGGGTTTTGTAGATGCGGACGGCCCAGAGCCATTTGTCGAGGCGGCACGTTCGAGACATTATATAGGTAGGGTAGGGATATCTGTTGGTTTCGTCACTTGGATTTTCGTGAAAGAAAAGCTCGCGAAAGTGTGCTTTCGGTTCGTTATATGATTTAGGAAAGAGATGAGTGTCTTGATGCGGCAGTTTATTTTTAGTTATCTTGCGCTCTGTCCTATCGTGGCTTGTGGAGGGTCGGTTGATATGGAGAGTGCTTTGGAACGTTTGCGAAGCTTGGGATGGGACTCTTTTGAGGGTGCGCGGTGGGGAATCGAATCTGATAAGCAATCGACGCCGATGATGTCGGGGGAAAGTGACTCGCTCTTTGTGAAAGGTGGTTACGCTTATACAAAGTTAGGATTGTCGGGGCGGGGCTGGTTGTTGGAAGGCGAAAAAAAGGAGACAATTGTGGGGGCGGGATTCGCGCGGAGTGAGCTTGGGACGGACTGGGTGGAGGTTGATTTTGGGGAGGATTTTGAAAAGGCAAAGGCTTGGTTGGGAGAGGGAGTTTTGGAGGAGGCTGAGGGTGAGTGGGAGTATAGCCGGAGGCCGACGGAAGGGGGGTTGTTGGCTCTGGCATTGCAGGCTTATGAAGCTGGCTATCGAGAGGAGGGGCAGGCGTTGGCAGATGAAGTGATCCGTGTGACGCCGGGTGGTGAAAATCTGGTGGATGATTTGGTGGGTGGCGTGGCGGATGGCCGTCTGGGGCTTCTGACACGTGCTTTTTGTGAAGAGGGGATGAGCCGTGATGCGTATCGAGAGGGATTGCAGCAGTTGATTCGTGAGTTTCCGCGAGGTTGGGAGAATCTGGTCGGTGTGCTACGGTTATCGGGGCTTTTGGAGGAGGAGGATTTCGAATTGAGTGCGCCTGAAGGAATTGAATTCGGGGATGAGGTTTTTCAGTATTTTCGGGGAATTGTGGAGGGGAAGGAGGAGTTTGATCTAGGTTGGGGTGAGTTGGAATGGTTGTTCCAGGAGGGCGATAGTGGGGAGGGGTTTGCGAGGTTTGGGAGAGAAGGGCTGCTAGGATTGGCTTTAGCGTCCGGGGAAGAGGTTCTGACTCGTCAGGTGCGGAGCGAGGACGAGGATGGGGAATTGCGGCGGAGGGTTTCTTTTTCGTATGGAGTTGAGGATAATGAAAAGAGCTGGAGGGGGATGAATCGTCCTTTGACCTTGGGTGAAATCGTTGGGCCGGTGTTGCGGGGAATTTTTCCTGGTGAGGGTTATGAGGACCTTGAAGGAGAGTTGCTGCGTGAGGAGGGGATCCTTTTTTGGAAAGCTCATCGGAAGAAAACCGGGGAAGAATTGGCGTTGCTCTATTTGGGCGAGGGAACGGTGTCTCAGGTGGCGGTTGCTCTAGAATGGTTGGTGGAAGTGGGAGCTGAGGGAGCGTTGAGTCAATTTGAAGAGATGATTCTCAATGATCCTGATTTGGTCCGCTGGGCGGGAGCGGTGGGAGTTTATGTGCGAAAACGCAAGGAGCAGGCTGCGGAATTTTGGTCGAAGTTGCGGCCGGAGTGGGAGGAGGAGCTTGAGTCTCTGGGTCAGAGGGATGTCTATGCGCAAGAATTCCGGGCTTTGGCAAATTACGGATCAGGTTCCGGTTATCTGAAGATGCTTGATGGGGCGGCGAGAAATGCGCCGCCGACGGAGGTTTTGAGAGAGGTTGCGCAAGAGGAAGATATGGAAGTTGTGAGGGATGCGTTTCGTGCGATTAGGCCGGTGATGGAGAACTTGTCGGCCGAGGAGCGAGCGGGATTGTTTTTGGATGTCCTGAAAGTGGAAGATGGAACGATTTATCAGGCAATGATTTTGTCTTCTCTTGCCTATGGAGAATTGGGAGACGGAAAAAAACTGTTAGAAGGCCGTGAAGAGTTGTGGGAGGGTTTGCTTGCGATACAAGAACCCTTGCCCGATTCTCTCAGTGGCTGGCAGATGAAGCACATTGGGGGAATGGCTGCATATCTGCTTGAGAGTTCGTTTGAGGAAGACGGAGTTCTCGGATTAAGGGATTTTTGGCAGCGGTTGGGAGATAGTTTTTGGGATGTGGTGCTGAGTCGGGCTCAGGCTCGGGTAGCGGGGAAGCCGGTGCCAGTCTGGCCGGATGCGGGGGAGGTAGATAAGAAAGCGAGGGCAGAGTTAGTAGAGCGTTTTGGGGGGAGTGAGGCAATAGAACGGGTGAAGTTATTTGAGGATTTTTCTTCCAGCGAGTTGATGGCTTGGTCTGAAATGCTGGAAACGTGGAAGGAGGAGTCCATGCCGGACTGGATGGCAGAGAATTGGGCGAAAATCGTCCGAGTTGATGAAGGCGAGGAGGGTCAGGAGCTGAGTCGTCTTGGGGTCGAAGAGGGGAGTATTGTGGACGGTGCCTGGTTGAAAATGATGGTCGAAAAACTGCCCCAAGCCGAAAATTTGATCGGCCTTCTGATACGGGCTGGGGATCTTGCGGGAGGGCTGGGTCGAGAGGTGTCCTTGATGTCGCTGGATGATTCTGAACTGGGTTGGATGAAAAACTTTCTCAGCTCTCTGGATGAGGAAGTTGGAGAGAAGGGGGTCTTGGCATTGTGGTGTTACAGCGACCGGTATTTGCAGTTGCAGTTGAGAGACGGGCAATTGGATGAGGAAGAAGAGGTTTGGGTTCAGATTCACGAGGTGATGGAGAAGTTTGGGAAACAGGGAAGTGATGGGGGAGAGGACTGGGAGCCAATGATGGTGATGATGATTTGGCTGACTCCGGAGATTTTGAGTGAGATGAAGGAGGAGGCACTAGAGGAGGAGTGAACGAATTTGAATTATGAGTGAAGAACGCAATGGAAAGTCAGAGTGGGAATCGTTGCAGAAGACCGTGAGTGATTTGAGGGCGGCGACGGGAGAGGTGATCGTGGGTCAGGAAGAGATCGTCGAGCAGATGCTGGTTTCTTTGCTCTGCAAAGGTCACTGTTTGTTGGTGGGGGTGCCGGGGCTGGCGAAGACTTTGCTGGTAGCGACTTTGGGCAAGACCTTGGGGCTGAGTTTTCAGCGCATTCAGTTTACACCGGATTTGATGCCGACGGATATTGTGGGAAGTGAGATTTTGCAGACGGGTGCGGGAGGAGCGCGGGGGTTTGAGTTTGTGGCAGGGCCGATTTTTACCAATCTTTTGTTGGCGGATGAGATCAACCGGACTCCTCCGAAGACGCAAGCGGCGTTGTTGGAGGCGATGCAAGAGAAGCAGGTGACGGTGGCGGGAGAGACACGCCGACTGGAGGAGCCTTTTGTGGTTTTTGCGACTCAGAATCCGATTGAACATGAGGGAACCTATCCGTTGCCCGAGGCTCAGTTGGATAGGTTCTTTTTTAGTCTGTCGATCGGGTATCCGACTTTCAAGGAGGAGGAGGAAATCCTGATGCGTACGACTGGGAGAAGCGAGTTGGAGGCCCGGGTGGTGTTGGATGCGGCAGGGTTGATGCGTTTGCAGGATGCGGTGCATGAGATGCCTTTGCCAGGAGAGGTGGTGCAGTCGATTTTGAAGCTGGTGCATTCAACGCGTCCGGAGTCGGAGTTGGCAAGCGAAGAGGTGAAGAAGTATGTGTCGTTTGGAGCCGGGCCGCGTGCTTCGCAATGTTTTGCGCGGGCGGTGAAGGGGTTGGCGCTGTTGCGCGGGAAGCCTGCGGCTTCGGTGGAGGAACTCCGGGGTTTGGCCGCACCGGTTTTGAGGCATCGTTTGATTCCGAATTACAATGCAACGGGCGAGGGGGTTACGGTGGAGGAGATTGTCGATGGTTTGGTGAAGACGATTTAGGGAGGTGATGTCGAGTCAGCGCTATCGTTTTTTGAGGCCGGAAGATATCCGGCAGTTGAGGAATTATCAATTCGGGGCTCAGGCGATGGTGGAGGGTTGGCTGTCGGGGCGGCATCGTTCGAAGGATCGGGGGGCGTCGATCGAGTTTCATGAGTATCGAGAGTATGCGCCTGGTGATGATCCGGCTGATGTGGATTGGCGGGTCTTTGCCCGCACGGATCGGCATTATTTGCGGCTTTATGAACAGGAAACTGATATGGATTGCCATATCTTCGTGGATAGTTCGGCTTCAATGGGCTGGCCGGAGGATCGGGGTGAAGGGCCGTTGAGCAAGTTGGAGTATGCGTCTTTTTTTGCGGCCTGTCTGGCTTGGCTGGTGGTGAGTAAAACAGATCAGGTTTCGCTCACGCTGTTTGCTGAAGGAATCCGGAAGTCTTTTCCATCAGGAGCGACAAGGAAGCACTTGCATGAGTTGCTGGTTAGTCTCGAGCAGAATGAAGCGGGAGGAGAGACGTCGCTGGCCGAGAGTTTGGAGCGAGCGTCGAGTTTGTTGAAGAAGAAGGGGACTTTGGTGGTGTTGTCGGATTTCTATGAAGAACCGGGGAGGCTGTTTGCGGCTTTGAATCGATATTTGCACCGGGGTTTCCGGGTTCATTTGTTTCATGTTCTGGATGTGGCGGAGCGTGAGTTGCCTGAGACGGGTTTGGCGCGTTTTGTCGATGTTGAGAACGGGGAGCGAGTGACTTTGCATAGTGAGGCGGTGAGGGCAGAGGTGAAAGCTGCGTTTGAGAAGCACTTGTCGGCACTGCGAAGTTTTGCGGCGTCCCGACAGGTGGATTATGCGCTGGCTTGGACGGATGAGTCGTATTTCAAGCTCTTTGATCGATTGAGTTAGATTAATGCATTTGTTCTTCCAGAATGGGGCTTGGTGGTGGTTGGGATTTTTGGTGTTGGTGCCGTTGCTGGTGCATTTGGTGGCACGGGCGAGACCGCGGGAGATTCGATATCCTTCGCTGCAATTTTTGTCTGAGGCGGTGAAGAAGTCGGCTCGTTGGAAGAAGCCGCAGGATTGGTTGGTTTGGTTTTTGCGGACCCTGTTGGTAGCGGCAATTGTGCTGGCTATTTTGGGGCCGCTGTTGTTGTGGGGAGGAGCGACTCCGGGAGGCAAGTCGACGATGGTGGTGGTGATTGACCGCTCGGCGTCGATGGGCTTTGAAGATCGGTTTTCGGAGGCGGTGGAAGTGGCAACGGGGGTTTTGCGGGAGCGGAAGCCGGATTTCGCAAATGTGATTTGGATTGGGGCGCAGCCGGAGGGAGTTTTTTTGGAGCCCGGCCCGGCGGTGGATGGCTTGGTAGAGACAATGAGCCGGGTTGAGGTGAGGCCAGAGCCCGGGGCTTCGGAGATGGCATTGGAGTTGGCGATGGGTCAGTTGGCGGATGCCGAGGGGACGCGCGAGTTGGTGGTGATCTCGGACTTTCAGGCTTCGGCTTGGAGGGAGGTCAGGTGGCCGATGGTTCAGGGGGTGAAGGTGACGCGGTTGCAGGTGGCGGAGGGTGACGGAAGGAATCGGGCGCTGACGAATTTGAGGGTGGAACCAGCGCGACCGGTTGCGGGTCAGCGGGCCTCGCTCGTTTGCGAGGTGAGGAACTTTTCAGCTGAGGCAGTGAGGTTGCCGGTTTATGGGAACTTGGACGGAGCACGGGTTTCGCGAGAGGCTGAGGTGGCAGCTTGGGGCCAGGCAGAGGTTGTGTTTCCGTTGGAGTTTGGTGATGAGGGGGACAAATTATTGCAGGTGCGTTTGGCCGAGGATGGTTTTCCCGGAGATGATTTTCGAGGGCTGGGGGTGAAGTCGCGAAGGGAGTTCTTGTTGGCGGTGCGGGGTGAGGCCGGAGTTTGGGGTGAGGTTGCGCGAGCGTTGCCTTGGTTGGGCTTGAGCGAGGATGAGGGGAAAGCGGATTTTGTTTTTGTTTGGGGTTGGTCTGGAGAAGAGGCCGAGCAGTTGAGAGTTCTCGCAGAGGAAGGGTTGACGGTTATGCTTGCTGCGGAGAGGGGCTTGAGGGGGGAGAGTCTAGCTGCGTTGACGGGTATCGCCAGTGGTGGAGGGATTTACGAGGAAGAAAGCGGGGATAAGGGATGGCGAGTGAGGGTTGGACGGGAGGAAGCGGAGGTCTTTGAGCTCTTTCGTGATGGACGTTTCGGGGATCCGTTTCGGGGAGTGTTTCGGCGGAGAATGAATCTGCCGGAGCAGTTGGGAGGAGAGGTGTGGGCGAGGTATTCGGATAGGATTCCAGCCTTGGTGGTTTGGCAGGTCGGGAAGGGACGGGTAGTGTTGTGGAATTTGGGCCTTGATGAGGAGACGGGAGATTGGACGAAGCAGGCGAATTTTTTGCCTTTTGTTGGTGAGATGCTTTTGGCGACGCGGCCAAGGGAAGAGTTGTTGCGTCCGGGAGCTGTGCGTGCGGGGGTGGTGGCAAGTTGGCGTCCTGGTCCCGAAGGAGGAGGGGGGGAGATGGTCTTGCGGGGCGTAGAGGGGATTGAGGCCGAGGTCGTGCGCCGGAAAGAGGGGGGAGAGGTTGTGTTTGAAAGTCTGGAGGGTCTAGGGCCGGGGGTCTGGCGATGGGAGCAGGGAGGAAGAGAGGTGGATCGGTTTGTGGTTGATTTTCCCAGTTCGGAGTCGGATTTGCGGGTGTTGAAAGAAGGCGAGGGGGTGGAGTTGCAGGAGTCGAAGGGATTGGCGAGGCGGATGGCATTGGCAAGAGGTTGGCCGGTGTGGTCGTGGGTGTTGTTGTTGGGGCTTCCGCTGATGGCCCTTGAGGTTTGGTTCTCGGGCTTGGGTATAGGCGCGAAAGGAGGGGCGCGATGAATCCGGTTTTGCCGCTGGTTGTTCTGGTCCCGCTGTTGGTTGTCGCGGGGGTGGTTTGTATCGGATGGACTTGGTCGGCAGTTTCCAGAGTTGCTGGTTTTGGGGGGCGGGCGATCTTAATTTTGAGGGTTTTGGCGGTGTTGCTGGTGGCGCTACTCTTGTTGAATCCTGGTCGCTGGGAGAAGGAGGTCGAAGGAGTGGGCGAGTTTTGGGCGATTTTATTTGATGGTTCGGATTCAATGGCGGAGGAGAATCGGAGGGAGGATGCTGCGCAAGTTTTGCGCGAAGTGGAAAAGGGATGTGAGAATGGTTTGCGCTACTGGAGTTACCGTGGTTCAGCCGAGGAGTTGTCTGAGGGTTGGGAAGGTCTGGAGCCGGGTGGAGAGGGTTCGGATTTTATCGGGGCGGTCGAGCAGGTTTTGGAAAATTCTGCAGCGCGCGGGCAACCGTTAGGGGGTCTGCTTGTGGTGGGTGACGGCCGCCAGACAGTGTCGGATGAGGGGCGGGAGGCGGTGGTGGCGCGGGCAAAGAATCTGGGGATTCCGGTGCATGTGGTGGCGGTTGGAGGAGAGGTGGAGCGGGCAGAAGTAAAGGTGCGCAGCAAGAGGCCGTCGGTGTTGGCTTTCGCAAGCCAGAAGCTGAAGGTGAGCTCGATCGTGAATTTTGATCATTTGCCTCCTGCGAGAGTTCGGGTGGTCTTGGAGACTTCGGAGGGGGTCGAGTTGGCAGGCCTTGAACTGGAGTTGGAAGGAGATGGGGAGGAGGAGGTGGTGTTTGAAGTTGAGGCTCCGGAGGAGTCTACAGTATGGAGGTGGCGGGTTGTAGCAGGAGGAGTTTTGGCGCGAGAGCCTGATGCGGATCTCTTTGAGGTGAGGGTTTTGGAGGGACGGACGCGGGTGTTTTTGGCAGAGGGTGCGCCTTACTGGGACAGCAAGTTTCTGGCGCAGCATTTGCGGTTGCAGGAGGGGATTGAGTTGAATTCGGTGCATCGTTTGAGCGCGGAGCGTTGGTTCCGAATCGATACAGGGGAAGAAGACGAGGAGTTTTCAGGGGCGGAAGGGGAGCCAGTTTTTCCAGATGGAAATTTGGGTCGATATGATTTGGTCGTGTTTGGAAAAAATGTGGCGTCATTTTTGACGAAGGCACGAGTGGAGGAGTTGAATCTTTATGTGAGGGAGCAGGGGGGAGCGGTTTTGTTTTCGCGCGGGCGGGCGTTTGGAGGAAGGGAATCGCCGCTGGAGTCTTTGGAGCCGGTGGTTTGGGATGCGGGAGGAGTTGAGGAGTTGAAGTTTCGTCCGACGGCTGAGGGGGAGGCCGTGGGCTTGTTTGGGGTGGGTTTGCCTGGGCGGGAGTCCGGTTTGTGGGATCAGCTGCCTCCTTTGAAGGATGGAAATGCGGTGGCTGAGGTGAAGTCGTTTACACGAGTTTTGGCGGAGGGAGAGGCGAGCGGATTGAGTGGAGGGAGGGTGCCATTGCTTTTGGTGCGGCGGTATGGGCAAGGAGTTTGTGGTTTGGTGAATGGGGATGGTTTGTGGCGCTGGGATTTCTATCCAGAGGCGAAGGAGGACGGGAATCTGTATGCAGAATTCTGGACGCAGTTGGTTCAGTGGATGGCAAGTTGGTCAGAGTTTTTGCCGGGACAGGATTTTTCTTTGCGAACAAGCGCGCGACGGGTGCAGGCGGGTGAAGAGGTAGCGGGGTGGATTTCCTGGCGAGGAGAAGGCGGGATGCCTGAGCCAAGGCTGGTGGCGAGGGCCCCGGACGGGAGGGAGGTGTTTGTGACACCGGCGCGATTGGAGGGAGCGGGCGAGCGCCCGCGTTGGCGGGCAACAGTGAAGTTGGGAGAGCCCGGTTGGTGGGAATTGGAAGTCGTAGGGGTGGAAGGGGACTTGCCGACGTCTGGAGTTCTTGTTGAGCGGTTGCCTCGAGAAGAGGATGAATTGAGCGCGGATCCATATGCTCTTGAGCGGTTTGCGGAGGCGACGGGAGGGCGAAGGTGGGGTTTTGAAGAGGGGGTGGAATTGCGGGAGATGATTTTTGCACAGAGGGAGGAGAAGAGTTTGGAGGCCGGGGTTTTCTGGAAATCGTTGTTCAGGGAATGGTGGGTGGCCTGCTTATTGGTTGTGTTGCTGGGAGGTGAGTGGTGGCTAAGAAGGAGAAGCGGATTGATTTGAAAGTGGTCTCAAAATGAGTTGAGATGAAAGCGTTGAAAAGTAGTTGGGAAGAATTTGAAGTGGAGTTGAGCCGGTGCCGAAAAGTGTGGCTTTGCGGACTTCTGACCGGCGGGATATTGCTACTCATAGCGATGGCTCTCTTGCTTTTGCTTCTTCTGGGGCTGGGAGACGCGAAGTGGGCTTTTTCGGGAGAGGTGCGGGTGGTTTTGATGGCCGGGGTTGGGATCCTTGTTTTTGGACTACTGTTATGGATTTATTATTTCTCCAGTAGGGAGAGGATTTTAGACACGGCACGCAGAATGGATGGGTTGGCCGTTTCAAAGCGGCGCGAGATTTCTGCGGTGCAGTCACTTGAGAGGGCGGAGCCGGGATCTTTGGGGGAATTTTTGCAGAGTCAGTTGAGGGCTGAGGCGATGAAGAAGTTGCAGTTGGTGGCGAAGAAAAAGCGAAGGCCGACAGGTTTTATTGCGGTGGGTTTGGCTGCAGTGTTGTTGGTTTTGGCGACATTGACAGGCATTTGGATTTGGAATCCGGATGCGTCGAGAGTAGTCGCTGGCAGGCTCTTCGCTCCTTTTGAGGAAAGGCTGCCGTGGTCGCCGCTTCAGTTTGTGGTTTCGACGACTGACTCCGAGGTTTTTTATGGTGGAGAGGTGGTGATGCGGGTGGAGATCACCGGAGGGGAAATTAAGGAAGAGGTGAAGTGCCTTGTGAAGCGGCCTTCAGGAAAAGTGAGCGAGTTGGGGGTTTATGCAGATGGAGCAGAGGGACGTTATGCACGGAGTTTGGAGCAGGTGGTTGAGCCATTGGAGGTGGCGTTTTCGTGTGGGCGAGCAAGGTCGGCGTGGATGAGCGTGGAGCCGCTTTTGCGACCACAGGTGACGGGTGTGAAGATTGAGGTTCATCCTCCTTGTTACACAAAATTGAGAGATTCCGCGTTTTCCCTGGAGGGCCCTGAGGTGAAGGTGCTGGCAGGTTCCGAGGTGAGGGTGTTGGCGGAAAGCAACCGACCTTTGTCCGGAGGGACCCTAGTGTTACGGCGAGGTGCGAGCGAGGAAGGAGGGACGGCCAAAGTCATCGAGGAATTGGATGGTAAAAAAATTGAAGAAAGAGTGGTGGCGTTTTCCTGGATGGCGAACCGGTCGGGTCAGGTTGAGGCGTTTTTGCGTGATGTGCAGGGGATTGGCTCGGGAGAAGGACTGGAGTTTGACTTGCGGGTGCAGGCGGACGCGATGCCGATGGTGGATTTGTATTTGCCGCCCCCGAAGATGTTGGCAACTCCGCGCGCGAAGTTGAAGGTGGAGGGAGAAATTGAGGATGATTTTGGACTCGCAGAAGTGCAGTTGGTGCGGGGGTTGGGTGGGTTTTCTAGTCGAAGAGAGACAGTCGTGGAGGAGCCTTCCGGACGAGAAGTGGTTTACGAGACAATGATTGATTTGGAAAAGGTGGGGGTGCGACCGGGAGAGGTGATCGAGTTGTCTTTGGAGGCGATGGATCGGAATCCGAGTTTGTTGGGTTTGGGGACGTCTTCGGTGGCGGAGGTGACTATTATTTCAGAGGCTGAGTATGCGAAGAGGATTCGGGCGAAGACTACCTTGCAGGAGTTTGGAGAGAGGTATCGAAGGCTGGGAGAGATTGTGAGGCGAGCCAGGGAGGATTTGAAAGAATTGGAAGAAGGGTTGAAGAATAGTGAACGAGGGAGGTTTGAGGAAGCCAAGAAGGCTGTGGAGAGGACGATGATGAGGTTGCAAGACGAGTTGCAGATGTTGGCAGAAGATTTTCCAGCGTTCGAGATGGAGAATCGATTGGGAGAGGTGGCTGAAAGTTTGAATGAGGCGTTGGGGGAGAATTTGGCCGATTTGCATCTGCTGGATTTTGAGGGGAATTGGCATGAGATGTGGGATCTGATGGAACAAATGGGGCAGCGATTGGGTGCTCCTATGAGGAAGGCTGAGAAATTACGAGAGGAAGCAGAGATAGTGAAAGCATTTGGAAGGATTGCGGAGATGGCGGCGAAATTTCGTGAAATTTATGAAAGGCAGAAGTCTCTGGAGGAAAGAAATAAGGCGATTGCGCAGGAAGTGATGAGGGGGGTGCTTCGAAATTCAGTGCAGCTCAAAAAGCTCGCCGAGATGCAAGAGAGACTAAGGGAGGAATTCTTGGGATTTGACGAGGAGCTCAGAAAGCGCGGGGAGGATTTGCCTTTTGAGCTCGTTGAGGTTCAGGAGGGAGTGAAGCAGTTCCTCGAGCGAATGAGAGGATTGGGAATTGCGGAAGCAATGGAAGCTGCCAGTGCAGGAGGAAGGGCAGGGGAGTCGTTGGAAGCGGTGCGCTCTGCGACGTTGGCGCGTGAGCTTCTGGAGCAGTTGTTAGGCGCCGAGAATCGTTTCAGTGGAATGTGCCGGGGTGAGTCAGGTCAAGGGCATGAAGAAAAGGATGTGGCGCAAACGATGCAGGAGTTGTTGGAAGGTTTGTTGGCACAAAGAGGAGAGGGGAATGGGCAGGCAGGTGGAGCGGGTGAGGATGTGGGTGGTTTTGGCGCTGACGGGGCGATGGCTTCGGGTTTTTTGATGTTGGACATCCCGATGTTGGGTCCGGAGCGAATGCGATTTGAGTCGGACGGGCCGGGAGAAGCAGGAGATGGAAAGACTCGGGAGCAACCGGCTTTTGAGGTGTTGGTGGATGAAGAAACTCTACGACTTGAAAAGGCAAAAGAGAACGATGGCCGGAATATGTCAGAGGCAGTCGTTCCAGAGAAGTATCGAAAAGCGGTTGAGACTTATTTTTCGCCGGTCGGCGCTCAAATTGATAAATAGAGAAATGAAAACGAATTTTTATTGCGGGTTTTTAAGCCTTTGGTTGGTGATTTTGTCGGGGGTGGCTTTCGCCAAGGAAGGAGCAGTGCGATGCGGAAATTTGATCTATGCTGGAACGAAAACTTCGCGTTGTTTTAGTGACGAATTTTTAAGTGCGGTGGAGCGTAAGACTTCGATTTCGACAGAGCGCCGATTCAAGCCGGTGAAGATGGGAAGTGAGGAGTTGTTCCAATTTCCATTCGTGGTGATGACGGGGGAGGGAGACTTCAATTTAACGCGACGAGAGCGGGAAAATCTGAAGAAGTATCTGGAGAATGGGGGGTTTTTGTTGGGTTCTGCAGGTTGTTCGAATGAAGACTGGGGCCGAGCATTTGAGCGGGAATTGAAGCGGATTTTTGGGAATCAAGCATTGGCAGATGTCGGCCTGGATCATCCCTTGTTTCGCACAATATACGAAGTTAAGGAGCTAAGGTTATCGAAATCAAGCGGGGAGTCCAAGATTCGTGGTGTCACTTTCAATGGGAAGCTTGTAGTGGTGTATTCGAATGATGGTTTGAACGACTCTTCCCATACCGAGGGTTGTTGTTGTTGTGGGGGAAATGAAATCCAGAATTCGATGGAGATTAACGCGAATATTCTGGCGTACGCGCTACTTCATTAGACTTGGTGAGGATGAGCGGAAGAGTTCAGGTCTGGCTGAGGTGGTGTTTGTTCGTGGTGGTGTTTGCGGCAACGTCAAATGGCGACTGGGACTTCCGGTTGAACCGTGAGGATGTGGAAGAGGGGGTCTGGGTGGAGGCGATGGAGGCAATGGGGGTGGAAAGGGAACGTGAATTCGTGAAAGAAGCCGTTTTTTCGCGTGAGGATTTTCCTCGGGAGGAATTGGTGGGTCTGTTGGAGCACCCCAGATTGGCAGTTCGGCTTGGGGCTTTGGGTTTGCTGGAAGAGGCTCGTGGTGGCGGAGAGGGTTTCAACCCATGGTTAGGTCTGGCAGAGCAATCCAATGAAATACCTTTGGGAGTTTGGAAGAGGTGGGCGAAATCAGCGGATCAGATTCGAAGAGGACTTACGGATGAGGATTTGCAGTTGCAGGAAAGGTATTTGCGGGAACTCATGGCTGCTGATCGGGATCGGGCTTTGCGAGCACGACGAGCCTTAGCGCGGCATGCGATGAAGGCGGTGACTCGGATCGAAGAATTTCTGTTAGAAAATCCGGGACTGCCCATCGGTGAACGGTCGAGGCTTCGGGAAGCGCAGTACGATTTCGTTCTGCGGGAAGTGGTGGGACGACGTTCTATTGTTCTCGCACGGGATTTGGTATTCGGTAACCGCGACCAAAAATTGACGGCATTGGGAGTTTTGGGCGGAGCAGGACCGTTGGTAATTCCAATTTTGCGTGATTTTATCGAATCGGAGGATGTGTTGATTCGAGAGGCAAGTCTGGATGCTTTGGTTGGTGCCGGTCGACAGAGGGTTTTCGGAATTGTTGCGGACGCCATCGAGAGAGAGGGGGATGTAAATATTTTGCATACTTTGATTCGGCGGCTGAAGGATCTCCCTGGAGAGCAAACTGTGCGGCTGCTTTTACCGCTACTAGAGCATGAAAATGAGGATGTATTGACTTCGGCTTTGGGGGCATTGGCCAATCTGGGAGGGCAAAATTCGTCGATGCGAAGGGCAATGCGCAGGTTTTCACAGGAGGGTGAAAAGAAGAACAGTGAGTTGGACGATTTGTTAGAGGAAAGGTCAATTGAGTTGCTTGGAGATCCTCGTTGGCGAGTGAGAGCTGCCGCTTTGGAATGTGTGGGAACGAAAGGATTCAGAAATGCGAGTGAGGAGGTGGGGAAGTTGTTAAATGACGCTGATCAGTATGTGAGTTTTCGAGCGATTGAGGCGGCAGTGGATTTGGGCGGACCCCGTTTGAAGGACGAGTTGAAGAAGGTTTTTCTCGCGAATGATGATTTGCTTGTGCCGGTGTTAGCTGGGTTTTCTAGACTCGAGGAGGCGCCGGATAGAGAAATGATCGAACACTTGAGGACGCGAGAGACCGACCTAATCGTCGCTGCTATCGGTGCTTTAGGAGACAATGATTCTGAGATTGTCCGCGTTGTTGCGGGCTTCTGTGATGACAAAAATGACGATGTGGCCTGCGCGGCGCTCGCTCGCCTTGCGAGCGAGGAAGAGAATGTGAAGCGGGATGAGTTTGCAAAGATTTTGTGGTCGGCTCTTCGCCATGAAAATAACAGTCGGCAACGAACGGTTCTGGAGCGATTGGAAATGCCGGTGAATCGCAGGATGCCAGCGATTTTCAAGCAAGCGAAAACGACCTTGGGTTCTCGGAGCTCAACGCCATTAGACGATCTTTATGAAGCGTTGTTAAAGTCGCAAAAAGCCGGAAAGGGGAAAGACGGTCGAGAAATCCAGTTGCAAGGGGACCAAGAGGCTGGAGGTTTCGGCGAGCTGGTTGAGGAGTTGGTTCTGATTGGAGAAGAAGGGGGGGAATCAGGCTTTTTAGCCGCATTGCAGTTGGCTCGTTACGGAGATGACCGAGGAGCGAGACTTTTGAGTGAAGCGATGCCCAGCATGTTGCCTTCACAGCGTGCAAAGATTCTAGACTCAATCTATTCTGTACAAACGGGGGAGTTGATTCCATTTATTGTGGAATTGATGCGAGACCCAGCCGTGGCCATCCGATCTGATTCGGTGGAGCTGGCTTTTCGGGAGGAGCAAGCATTAGCTTTGATTGAATTGCCTTTTCTCGAATTGGAGCGCGAAGGAGCGCTTATTCAGCCGGA
>JBCCZX010000056.1:0-16810 GCA_039186735.1 Verrucomicrobiota bacterium
CCCGCCTTCGTTGTGTCCCAGAAGCGGATTAAGGTGCACAGGACGGTAGTCGAGTTCAACTTTGCCGTTCACCCAGGACAATGTGTGCTTGCGCCAGTCCTCAAATCCGCCCCCTCCGCGAAAGCCGAATGTCAGGCACCCACAAACCCCTTAAAATTCAGGAAAAGAGCAAAAAATCCTCGCTCCCAACCCAATTCTGGCTCACACCTCGCGCGGTTCGAGTTTTGGCAAAGTCAAAGCGTGAAGATTTGCCAAGAATCTTTGAGTTCATTTTCAATTCCATGGCAATCGCCTCACCCGTTCGGGAATCACGCTCCATACCTTCCTCAAAACCGACCCAATTATCGAAAAATGAAAATGTATATCGGCAATCTGTCCTACGACACGACAGATGAAGACCTCAGAAAAGTATTCTCGGAATACGGCGAAATCAACGACCTCCACATCCCCATGGACCGTGAAACCGGACGCCCCCGCGGCTTCGCCTTCGTCACCATGGATTCAAAAGGCGCCATGGTGAACGCCATCAAAGGCCTCGACGGCACCGAACTCGATGGCCGCACCCTCCGCGTCAACGAAGCACGCCCGAGGGAAGACCGGGGTGGTCGCTACTAAACCTCTTCACTCTCACCTCATTCAACACATAAGGCACCCCTCATCCAGAGGCGGTGCCTTTTTTATTTTAGAGGACTCACGCTCTTCTCAAATTCATCACGCTCAAACATCAGGAAGACCTTTGCCTGAATCTGCCGGCCTTTGGTGCCGGTAACTTCAATCTTAGTCCCAGGCTCCAAGGTCCCAAAAGCTATCGGACGACCAGAAAAACTACTCGATTCTAAATCGATCGGCACCTCGACTACAAAAGACTTGGGGCCATTCACAGCCCCCTCTCTCACAAGCGCTCCGAGGGCGGAGCCCAAAATGAATGCAGCCACAATTCCCAAGAATGCACCAAAACCACCTACTACCCAATCTCGTCGAGTCACAACTCCACGAATACCTCAATCCTCGCCCTAATCATAGACACAATACTCTCCGAAACCTCCGCGTCTCTGCGATAGGACTTCCCTACTTCCCCGCCTTCCAAGAATCCTTCAACGTCACTGTCCGGTTAAACACCAGCTTCTCCCCCTTCACATGCTCCTCCGAATCCGCACAAAAATACCCCATCCGCTCAAACTGACACCGCTCTCCCGGCTCCATCTCTGCAAGCACTGCTTCGCACTTCACCCCTTCTAACACCTCCAGCGAATCCGGGTTCAACACCGTCTTGAACCCCCCCTCTGCCACATCCGGATTTTCCACCGAAAACAACCGGTCATACAACCTCACCTCCGCCTCCACCGCATGCGCCGCACTCACCCAATGAATCGCCGTTTTGCACTTCACCCCCTCCGGAGCGGGTTGCCCAATCGTCCCCTCCAAATACTCACACTGCACCTCCGTGACCTCTCCGGACTCATCCGTCTCATACCCCACACACTTGATGATGTATCCACCCCGCAATCGCACCGCCCCCTCCGGCTTCAAGCGGAAATACTTCCTCGGTGCATCCACCAAAAAATCCTCCCTCTCAATCCACAACTCCCGCGACAAGGCCACCTGCCGCTCTCCAGCCGACTCATCCTCCGGATTATTCGGCACCGCCACCGTCTCACTACGTCCTTCCTCGTAATTCACCAATACCACCTTCAAAGGCCGCAACACCGCCATCCGACGCTGAGCCGTCCCATTCAAAATCTTCCGAATCTCAAACTCCAGCAAGGCCACATCCGTCACCCCCACCTGCTTTGTAATTCCCGTCTCCTCACACACCCGCCGAATCGCCTCCGGCGGAATCCCCCGCCGCCGCGCCCCGCTCAAAGTCGGCATCCGAGGATCATCCCAACCACTCACCACCCCCTCGTTCACCAACTCCAACAACTTCCGCTTGCCCATCACCGTGTAAGTAAAGTTCAAGCGCGAAAACTCAATCTGCCGCGGAACCGCCGGAACCGGACAATTCTCCACCACCCAATCGTAGAGCGGTCGATGATCCTCAAACTCCAGCGTGCACAAGGAATGCGTGATGCACTCCTTCGCATCCTCCAGAGAATGAGCAAAATCATACATCGGGTAAATCTTCCACCGGTCCCCCGTGTTGTGATGCAACTCATGCAACACCCGGTAAAGCACCGGATCCCGCATGTTCATATTCGGCGCCGCCATGTCGATTTTCGCACGCAACACCGCTTTTCCCTCCTCAACTTCTCCATCCCGCATCGCCTCAAACCGAGTCAAATTCTCCTCCACGCTCCGCTCCCGAAACGGCGAATCCACCCCAGCCTCCGTTACCGACCCCCGCTTCGCCCGCAGCTCCTCCAAAGGCTGCTCATCCACATACGCCTTCCCCTCCCGAATCAAATGCACCGCGCACTCATAAAAATACTCAAAGTAGTCACTCGCAAAATACAAATGCTCCCCCCACTCGAAACCCAACCACGCCACATCCTTCTTGATCGAATCCACATACTCCGACTCCTCCTTCGCCGGATTCGTATCATCAAAACGCAAGTGACACCGCGCCCCCGCATTCTCCTCTGCAATCCCGAAGTTCAAACAAATCGCCCGCGCATGCCCCAAATGCAAATACCCGTTCGGCTCCGGCGGAAAGCGCGTAATCGGCACCTCATGTTTCCCCGACGCCAAATCCTCCGCCACAATCTCCCGAATAAAATCCCGCTTCTCGCTCATTCCTCTTTCAAATTCACAATCTCCAGCGGCTTCATCGCCACATCCGGGAACCACTGCAACAACTTCCCGTCAAAAGTCGCCAACTTCACCCCCAAAACCCGCGCCAAAGCCACAAACTCCGCATCATACGCCGACACCTTCTCTTGTTCGGACATGACCTGATAGACATCGTTTGGAAGAACGTCCTTCTCCAAATCACCCACCCGATTCTCAGCCTGATGAAACACATCAACTCCTGCTTTCCATTCCATCAAACCAGCTCGAACATGCTGGCCAACTAGACTGTTGAATTCACTCCGCCAAAGCAGAGGCACAGCCCATTCCCCATCAAACCTAGATAGCTCCTCACAATCTTTCAGCTTTGGACCGCCAAGCAGCAAATAAGAGAGCACATTCGTATCCGAAATAATCAAGCCCGCCCCTCCTCAATCACCGTCTCCATCTCCTCCAAGGTCATATGCTCCCGAATTCCAATTCGCTCCCTCAGAGCGCGAATCGCGGCCAACTCCTCCTGACTAATCCCCTTCCGCTTCCCCGCACCCTGGGGCTTCACCACCTCCTTCCCCTTCAGCACCATCAAAATCTCCTGATTCAAACTGCGCCCATGCTCCTTCGCCTGCGCCTTGAGCTCCTGATGCACCTCATCCGGCACATTCTTTATCGTGATTGTCATGAGACATCCATAACGCATCCGTTTCGGATGTCAACCTTTCCTCAAATCCAGTATATCTTTGTTGATTTGCTCCTCTGGCATTCCCAATAACCCTGCGGGCAAACGATAGACCGCTGGCCAGAGCGTAAAAAACGCATCGCTATGCCCCGCACTCCAGTCCACCAACACCCACCCCTTCCTCGTCTTCAACCAAAGCGCACACGTATCATCATTCTCCAACTCCCCAATCTTCAAACTCCGCCCCTCCCCCTCCAAACTCCGTCCACCAAAAAACGCCCACTTCCCCTCCTTCTTCAAACTCCCCTCAAACAACACCTCCTTCACCCCCGCCTCCTTCGCCACCTCCGGCCGCAACAAATCAAACAACACCTTTCGCTCCCCCGACTCCACAGGAACCTCCCGCGGCTCCCCAAAACAAAACCCTTCTGTTAGAACCCAACTCAAAACCCAGGCACGCAACAAAACACTCATCTCCGCGACCCTATCAAAAAACCATCTGCGTAAAATCCGCGAAAATCGACGTCGTAAAAAAATCAAAATTCCCACTTCACCTCCGCACTCACTCCAATCCCCGGCTGCGGCGCCGTATCCTTCCGAAACGACGTATGCTCCCGTATCTCCTCATTCAACAAGTTCGTCCCCCGCACCGAAATCTCCAAATCATCATCAGACCAATCCGGCCTCCAGGACGCACCAGCATTCAACAGCGTATACGGTGCCGTCCGAAACTCACGCACCGGCTCCTGCGGTGTCCG
Organism: Verrucomicrobiota bacterium; assembly: GCA_039186735.1. Classification (GTDB taxonomy): domain Bacteria; phylum Verrucomicrobiota; class Verrucomicrobiia; order Verrucomicrobiales; family Akkermansiaceae; genus Roseibacillus. Next base: position 4,162 of record JBCCZX010000056.1, read on the forward strand.
CCCACTTCCAAAACTACGCCGCAACTCCAGATACACATCCCACGTCCGGGTCTCATAACTCAACGTACTCCCCACCTTCGGTGCCGGCATCCGGGGCAATTCCTGCATCCTCCTCAAATCTCGACCCACAATCCAATCCCCCGAGATTTCCCACTCCAACCTCCGCTCCGCAACCTCGCTCCCCCACAAATCAAAACGAGCCAAAGCCTCCAACCCCCGAAACCTCGCTTCCGCCTCCCGATACTGCGCCGTCCTCTCAAATCCCAACCCAGGCAAAATCTCCAAAAAAATGAAATTATCAAAGTGCGTGTCGTAACCCGTCAACAAAGCCGAACCCCAACCCCAATCCGCCGTCACCGACACTTCCCGATGCCTCGCCTGCTCATTCGAAAGAGGCTGCAACGCAAAGTCTCCCCCAATCAAGAATACCCCTAAGGCCTCATTCTCCCAGAACGCATAACGCTCCACCGCAGACGGCGCCCGCTCCGACAACGAGGTCGTCAAACTCAACCCAAAACTCCTCAACCCAGGGATCCGTTCCGTCTCCCAGTCCAGCGAAGCCGCCTGCGAAATCGTCCGCGTCCTCTCCTTCAAAGGAAAATCACTCAACGAAGACGCCTCCCCAAACTCACCCCGCACTCCGAACTCCAGACTCCACTCCCCCCACGTAAACTGCTGCGTCGAATAAACCCCTGCCGCCTCCTCCTCAAGAAACCGCTGACTCGTTCCAATCTGAGGCGTAAACCGGCGCGCATCCAAACGAGTCAACGCCACACTCACTCCCGAAATTCCCCGCAAAACATCTCCCTCCTCCCCATTATACAGCTCAACCCGCGACTCCGTTGCCTGCCGATCAAACTCGACCCCCGCAAACTCAATCCCCTCATCCATTCCCAACCCCTCGAAATTCTCCGCGTGATCATACCACCCCGTCGCCAGCCGAAATGACAACTCCGAAAACGGACCCCAACCCTCCCGCGGACTCAACGAAAGCTCCGCATCAATCCGGTTCAATTCCGTGTCGATCACCGTCTGCCCAAACAAACCCGTCTCATCACCATCCCAAAAATAGGGAATCCCATACCTCGAAGCAAATTGCGAAAACGAAACCCCCATCTCCAGCGAATCAGGAATCCCAAAACTCCAGCCCACTGCCCGCGTATCCGACTCATGAAATGAATTATCCAAGACACCCTCCGGATTCGGCAAGAACACCAACTCCCTCAACTCCGTCGTCGAAACAAAAATCCGTGGCTCCACAAGCTCCTCGTAAATCCCCGTCCACGCATTTCCCGGAATCGAAACATCCCCCGCCCGATGCTGCCCCCCGTAAACACTCACCGCCCAAGGCCCATCTGCCAACTTCGCCCGCACCGACGCATGCGAACCATGACCCTGCGTCTCATAACCCGCCTCCCAAGACGTCTCCCACACCCCCTCGGGCACAAGCGTCGGACGAATCCGCGTCACCGTATTCACCGCACCCCCAATCGCCCCACTGCCAAATCGCAAAGACGATGGCCCACGAAAAATCTCAATCGAATCCGCCAAAGCCGTATCCACCGCCACCCCATGATCCGGACTCTCCTGGCTCATATCCAGAGTCCCCAACCCATCCAACAAAGTCGCCACCCGGAATCCATCCAACCCGCGAATGATCGGCCGCGACGCTCCCGCACTATACGAACTCGCACTCACCCCCGGCTGCCCCGCCAAAGTCTCCCCCAACGTCGCCCGCATCGCCCTCTGCAAACCCTGCCCCGCCAAAACCGAAGAAGACCGCCCTCCCAAGGTCCATTCTTCTTCACTCGGTCGCGTCAACACGTCCTCAAACTCGACCTCCTCCTCCACGAACTCACCAATCACTTCCTCCTCCTCCAAGGTATAAACACCGGACTCATCCTGAACCCACCCATCTCCTCGAGCCACCGTTTCAGGAACTTCTAACAGCTCGAACAAACTCTCCAGTTCACTCTCCTGCCCCCCACACCAACCCGCGCAAAACGTGAGGAGAAAAAAAATCTTGCCGATCTCCCTCAACTGCAGTCTTTCTATTTCCAAATGCAACTTAATGGCAATAAGAAACTCCCGCTCATGATTGCCGCCACTTGCCTAGCAATTGCAGCCCCGTTCAACCTTCTCCAAGCGGACTCCCCCTCTCTCGACTTAATTCGCGGACATTACGAACTCCAAATGGACTATGACGAAGTCACCGGCTGGTGGGCCGGCCTCTCGTACCTTCTCCCCGACCAGTTCGGCGAATTCGATTTCGACGACCCAAACCTCGAGCTCATCCGCCGCGTCGACCCCGCAGCACTCGAAATCGCCCTCCCTTCCGCCGCCCGCGAATCCTCCGTCGGCACCGTCGCCTCCTTTCTCGCCCCCGCCGGAACGCCCGTCTGGCGCATCCCCCAAGGCTTCGAAGCTGGCAACCACTTCCTCGGCATGCGCGTTCTCATCCCCATCCAAGGTTTCCAAACCCGCATCCCGAACTCCAATATCTACATTCCCGCCGAACAAGGCAACATCAGCCTCCGCCTCCTCTCCATCTCCGGCACCGGTCCAGACCGCGGAGGCAACCTCGGCGTCTGGCAAGACGGCAACGGCATCGACCCCCCCGTCATCGCCTTCAACTCCTCCAACGGCATCGATAGCAGCGACGAAGTTCAGATCCTCCCTCCCGGCACCCACGTCCACTACAACTGGGCCTTCACCCAACCGGGCTCCTACCAAGTCAACATGGAAATCTTCGGCGTCCTGCGCGACGGAACTCCCACCTCCCATCCCTTCACCGTCAGCTTTCAAGTCCCTCACGATGGCACTCCCGACTCCCTCGACCTCCGCGTCGCCCATGACGGCAACAGCTGGGAGCTCCTCACCGTCGACCTCACCGACTCCGTCGCCTACGCCGAAAAACACGCCTACTACCATGCCGCCACAACCTCTCCCAGCCCGGGCCCCACAAACCCATCCAACCCGATCGGCTGGGCGATCCCCTTCTCCTTTGCCCCCTTCTCTGTCTCCGTCGCCGACACCATTGGCACCACCCACCCGGAAACCACCAACGCCCCCTTCCTACCCGGCTCCACAACCGTCCAACTCACCTCCCACCTCGGCCCTGGTCACGTGCTCATCTACGCAAATGATGGCTCCATCCTCATCGACTCCCGCGACGGACTCGACTCGACCGACTCCTTTCAAACAACCGAAACCCTGGTAAACGGTCAACTCTCCTTCACCGACGAAGGCCTCCATCGCCTCACCTTCAAGGTCACAAACAGCAGCGCGACCCTCCCTCCTCTCACCATTCGCTGCGGCGCCAATCTTCCTGCAAACCACACCTACGCCCAATGGGCCGACAGCTTCGAACGAGCCTACAACCTTCCCACCGGAACCCTGTCCGACCCCACTGGCAACTTCGACAACGACTGCTTGCCTCACCAACTCGAATACCTCCTGGACCTCGATTTCACTGACCCCACCCAACCCGACTCAATCGGCCAATTCCAAACCAACGCCTCCTCCCAAACCCAATTCGTCTTCATGCGCGACCTCCACAAAGACCTCCTCAACAACAACTCTCCCGCCCTTTTCCCCTCCTTCTCAGCCGACCTCACTAACTGGGAAACCCTGGACCGCATCAACGACGGCCTCATCTATTCCCCCGCTCTCGTCCCCTTCGGGAACACCATCCTCGAAGAGGGACTCCCCGTGGGCCTCCACGAAATCCCCGTCGTTTCCGGAAATGCTCGCTCCCTCTTCATGAAGCGCTCGCTTTCCAACCCTTCCGCCGACCCCAGCTCCGGTTATTTCCAACTTTCCGCAAACTAGGCCCAAAATCGCTTTTTTCTTATTGCCATAAAATGGCGATAATCATTCATTAATCCCGCAATGAAACTGACACACACATTCATTTCAGCAGCAGCTTTGGCTGCTCTCACCCACGGAGCTTCCGCTGTCTCCCTCTGGACCGGCGGCCACGGAGACTTTGGTGTCGTCTACGAAGGAGGCGAGTTCGAACTCGAATGGCACCTCGGTGAAGACGACGACGACGCCGTTGTCGATGGCATCACCATCCCAGAAGGCGAATTCGAACCCGACGAACTTCAATTGCAATTTTTCAACGAAGTCACCCTCACAAATAGCACATCTCCAGTGATTCTCGCCGGCATCGGAGCAAATCCAGGCGATACCGTCTACCTCATCAACCAAAATGCTGATGGCATCGTAACTCCCATCGTAGGGATAGGCACCGAAGGCCTTCTCGAGCCGGGAGTAGCCACTTGGAGCGAAGTCACCTTCACCTTCAACAGCAATGATGGCCCCGGACTCTTCTCACTCTACCGAGTCGAAAATGGGATTCCCGAATTCGCGGTTTCTGAAGCAGAAGGAACGTCCACCTTCACCCGTCCTTTTGACTCTCACGAAGAATTCAACTGGGCGTTCACCGCACCGGGCGTTTACAACATGAACTTCACTGCAAGTGCGACTCGCATTCCTGATAACGGAGACCCGAGCACCTTTGAAATGGCATCTGGAACGTTCACCTTTCTCGTGTCTGTTCCTGAGCCGTCCTCCGCTCTCCTCGTAGCGGGCTCAACCCTCGGTCTCCTCCTCCGCCGTCGCCGGAACTAGTGTTTCGAAACCTTAAGCTCGATTGAGCAGCAACTCTCAGGCGGGACGCAAGTTCCGCCTTTTTTCATCCCCCCAACTTCTCCAACAACACCTGGCTCAACTCAATCCCCTTCTCAAAATTTTCCACCGTGAAATTTTCATTCGGCGAGTGAATCTGACAATCCGGCAACGCCAGCCCCAACATCAGTGTATCCACTCCCAGGATCTCCTTCATATCCTGAATAATCGGAATACTCCCCCCCTCCCGGATCAATACCGGCTCCGTCCCAAAAACCTCCGCCAACGCGGCTTGCGCCGCCTTCCCATCCTCCGAATGCGGATCACACACATACGCCCGCCCCGAATGCCCCACCTCGAATTCCATCCGCACTCCCACCGGCAAATGCCTCTCCAAATGCACCCTCATCTGCTCAATCACCTTCCTCGGCTCCTGATCCGGCACCAACCGACACGACAGCTTAAACCCCGCTTCCGCAGGTAACACAGTCTTCGAACCCTCCCCCTGATACCCCCCCCACATCCCATTCACCTCACACGTCGGCCGCGCCCACAAGCGCTCTGCCGATGAATACCCCGCCTCCCCGAATGGCTTCGGCGCTCCCGTCACCTCTAACAACTCCTCATCGCCCACCCCCGGCACCGTCCGCCACATCTCCCGCTCCCAATTCTCCAACGGCTTCACCTCATCATAGAACCCCTCCACCGCTACTCGTCCCTCCTTATCATGCAAACTCCCCATCAACTTCGCCGCTGCCACTGCCGGATTCGCCACCGCCCCGCCATAAACTCCCGAATGCAAATCCTTGTCCGGCCCCGTCACCTTCACCTCACAACACGCAATTCCCCGCAAGCCATACCCCATTGTCGGCACCCCCTTCGCCACCATCCCCGTGTCACTCACCACAATCACATCACACGCCAAGTCCTCTTTTCGTTCCTCCAAAAATGCCGGCAAATTCGGACTCCCCACCTCCTCCTCCCCTTCTAACAAAAAAATCAAATTCACCGGCAGCTCGCCCCTCTTCTTCAACAAAGCCTCCACCCCCAACAAATGCGCCATATGCTGCCCCTTGTTATCCGTCGCCCCCCGCGCCCAAATCTTCCCGTCCCGCACCTCCGGCTCAAACGGCGCCGAATCCCACAACTCCACCGGATCCACCGGCTGCACATCATAGTGCCCATAAATCAACACCGTCTTCCTCCCCTCCACGTGCTCATTCCTCGCCACCACCACCGGATGCATCGCCGTCTCATGCAACTCCACCCCCAACCCCATTCCTTCAAACTTCGCCACATACCACTCCGCACACGCCCGCACATCACCCGCGTGCGCCGAATCCGTCGACACACTCGCAAACCTCAAAACCGCAAACAATTCCTCCAACGCTGCATTCATCTCCCCACCATCACCTCCAAAAGCCACTCACGCAAGCACCTCAAAAAAAGCTCTGTGTTCACCTCCCCTGCCTCTGCAAATCGATGTCAACAAAACGCTAGGAATCACCCTCCTCCTCGCGAATCTCTCGCACCACCCGCAACGCATCATAAACTGCCAACATCAGCATCCAAATCGTCAAAAACGCCGTCATCCCCCACCACACCAAAAATCGCCACGGCGTCTCACCCACCCATTCCCGCAGAGGCCAATTTCCCAACACCAACAACACCAGAATCCCAATCAAAAGCTGCGCCAAAAATCGCCGCCGAGCCCCCCGATCTCGCAACAAGGCCTGCGCGAAATACCAAATATCAACCAGAAAACTCTGCTTCTTCCCCACTCCCACCACCCTCAACCCATTTCCCCCCACGCCCAAACAAAAAAATCCCCCCGCCAAAAACCGTTGCACAACTCACTCCCCCTCATTCACTCTCCGCGCATGCGCTTCCTCTATCCAGCCCTCCTGAGCACCCTCCTGCTCCTCGGCTGCGCCACCTCCACCAACATCAACTCCTCAACCGCAGGCCCTCCCAACATGGGCGGACCCACCATCGAGGAACGCCGCCTCCAAATCGCCTCCGAATCCACCGGCGACTTCTTCTTCGGGCGTCGCTACTACGTCGAAAAAACCCGCTTCTGGGGCTACCTCCGCAAACCCCGCCAACCCTGGTCGAAAGCCAAACTCGTGATCTTCAACGAATCACGCCTTCGCCAACCCGACCGCCTACCCGAAGTCGGCCCGCCCGGCCAACGCTACGCCTACGACAACAACTACCAATACCGCATCCGCGGCTACTACACCGGCAAAACCGCCTACGAAATCAACTCCGACCAATTCCTCCCCGAATTCATGCTCACCGGCTACGAACTCGTAAACAAAAACCCCGGCTGGCTCTTCAGTCCCGCCGACCACTACGACCCCAAACGCATCACCCTCAAACCACGATAACTCACCATGCCACGGCTCTCTGACCTCAACGTCGAAAAAACCCTCCCCCTCCCCGCACCCGCCTTCCTCCTCTCCGAAATCGCCCCTTCAGACAAACAAGCCGCCTTCGTTGCCGACTCCCGCCGCGCCATTCGCGACAGCATCTACGGCGTCGACCCTCGCTTCACCCTCATCGTCGGACCTTGTTCCATCCACGACACCGACGCCTGCCGCGAATACGCCGAAAAACTCGCCCACCTTGCCGAACAAATCAAAGACACCATCACCGTCGTCATGCGCGTCTACTTCGAAAAGCCGCGCACCACCGTCGGCTGGAAAGGCCTCATCATGGACCCCGACCTCGACGGCTCCGACAACATCCCCAAGGGCCTCTCCAACGCCCGCAGATTCCTCCGCGAAATCCTCTCCCTCGGCCTCCCCACCGCAACCGAACTCCTCGACCCCATCACCCCCCAATACATCGCCGACCTCATCTGCTGGTCCGCCATCGGCGCCCGCACCTCCGAATCCCAGACCCACCGCCAAATGGCCTCCGGCCTCTCCATGCCTCTAGGCTTCAAAAACGCCACCTCCGGCTCCCTCACCGCCGCCACCAACGCCATCAAGGCCGCCACCCGCCCCCAGACCTTCCTCGGAGTCTCCGACCAAGGCCTCGCCTCCGCCGTCACCACCAAGGGCAACCCCGATTGCCACCTCATCCTCCGCGGCGGAGAAAACGGTCCCAACTACCACGCTGATCAGATCTCACAATCATGCGAACTCCTGGAGAAGGCCGGCCTCCCCCCCTTCGTCATGGTCGACGCCTCCCACGCCAACTGCGGAAAAAATCACGAAAATATGCCCGCAGTCTTTGAAGACATTATCGCCCAAAGAGTCGCCGGCAACAAAGCCATCACCGGCGCCATGCTCGAGTCCCACCTCGAATCCGGCAACCAACCCTTCCCTCAACCTCTCGACCAACTCAAACGCGGCGTCTCCATCACCGACCAATGCATCAACTGGTCCACGACCGAACGCCTCCTCCTCACCGCCGCCGAAAAACTCGCACAATAAAGAAAAAGAACGCGTCCTCCTCCTCTAACCCAACAACTTCATCGCCAGTTGCATCGCCTTCCCGTGCGGCATCTCCGCCGCTCGATCCGCCATCTTGGAACCAAACGACACAAATTCCTCCAACTCCTTCATTTGATCATGAAAGACCTGCGCCTCACGACTCTTCAAACCAGCCGTTTCCTCCTTGCAACGCTTCAAAACCGATAGCGCCGGGTCCAGTTCCCGTCGCTTCCGTTCCGCTACAATCCGCCGGAAGATCTCCCACACGTCCTTTTCCGCTTCGAAATACTCCTTCCGCTCACCCTTCCGCGTCACAATCCGCAACAACCCCCAATTCACCAACTCCTTCAAATTCGTGTGCGCATTCCCCCGGCTAATGTCCAGCTCCTCCATCACCTCATCCGTGCTCAAGGGATCCGCACTCGTCATCAGCAACGCATGAATCTGGGCCATCGTTCGATTAATCCCCCACTGCGTCCCCATAATCCCCCACTGGGAAACAAACTCTTCCCGGGTCTTGGAAAACTCCTCCTTACCACTCATCTCTTTCAGGAATTACTGAAATTCCCGTCACGGTCAAACGGATTCTGCTCCCATCTTCACCTCTGGAATCACCTTCTCAGGTGCCACCAATCCCGCCGAAAGCAACAACTTCGTCGCCTCCTCTACCGACAGATCACTGTCAATCACCCGATCTTCATCCACCACCACCACGAACCCAGTCATCGGATTCGGGCTCGTCGGAATAAATACCGACGTCACTTCCTTCCCCGACTGACTATCCAAAAACGTCCCCGTCACAAAGCCCAGCAGCCGACACCCCGGGCTCGGATACTCCACATAAGCCACCCCTTTGAATTTCCGTGGCCCTCCCAAATTCCGAAACGCATCCACTCCCTGCTTCAAAGTCGAATACAAGAAACCCATGAACGGCACCCGCGTAATCCCCCTGTCCACCCAGTTCACAAAGGCCTGCCCCGGCCGGTTCGTCACCGCCAATCCCACCAACCCCAACAACAGAATCGGGATCAAAAACCAAACCGGATGATCCTCCTGCGGCAAATGACTCTGCCAAGTCGTCAGCGACTCCGAATAGTCGTCAGCACGCTTCCCCTCCCCATCAAATCTCACCCCCCGCAGCCAATCCAATACCCGCACCACCCCGTAAATGATATTCTCCCCCACCGCCAACAAGACCCGGTAAATCACCGTCAACAACCACACCGTCCCCACGATCGGAATAATTGCCGCCAAACCTGCCAGCAGGAGACTCAGTATTTTTTTAGGTAAAGTGGAACCAGACCCTTTCTCGCCCGCGCTATCCGCCATCGTCACCTCAACAAAACCGACTTCCGAACTTTGTGCAACCTTTACGACTCAGTTTGCACGCCCGCTTTTTGGCGACTCACCCATTCCACCCCCACAATCAACAAAATCCCCACCAAAATACATCCCAACGCCGCCCAATCCGCACCCGAAGCAAAATCAGGACCCCGCCAATTCCCGTAACCCACCACCACCAACTCCTCCTCCGACCCCAGCGCCGCCTGCACCTCCTCCAAAGTCCCCCCCCGCGCCACCAACTCTCGCTCCCCCGTCTTCACCATAATCTCCCCCGCCTCGTTCCGCTCCGGCATCTCATCCTTCCACGGCCAAATCACCGCCAGCGACCCCACAACAAACCCCGTAATCAAGCCCACCGCCGGATCATGAAAATGATGAAACAACCAATTCAATACCCGCGACAAAACCACCAAACCCACCACCGCACCAATCCCCACTGGAATCAAAATCGGCAACGCTTCCCCCAACTTCCCGTCCGACAACGCATTCACCGAATCCAGCATGATGAGCTGATAATTCCCCATCAACACCAACACAAATGAACCACTTAAACCCGGGATAATCATACTACACATCGCCACCACCCCGCATAATCCCAAATAAACCACATTCGTACTCTCCTGCGCCGGCTTCACAAACACCAGACTCACCGCAATCGCACACCCCACCACCGCCAGGCCAATCACCGCCGGCCTCCACTTCCCTATCGACTTCCCCACCAAAGGAACCGACGCCGCAATCAACCCAAAGAAAAAGGCCCACACCAGCGTCGGATACTCCTCAAAACCCCACTTCAACACCTTCGCCAGCGTCACTACACTCACCACCGCACCCACTCCCAAAGCCACCAAAAAAAACAAATCGACCCGCTTCATCGCTTCCCCAAACTTCCCCCCGCAGACCAACTTCACCGTCTTCACATCAAACCTCTTCAAGGCCTGAATCAAACGCTCATAAATCCCCGTAATAAACGCAATCGTTCCCCCCGACACCCCGGGAATCACATTCGCCGCCCCCATCGCAAACCCTTTCAATGCTGTCGCCAACAGTTCCTTCACAAAGCCGCATCCTCCCCACTTTTCCTCAACCCGCAATCATCTTGGGTGTCTACCTCTGCCCCCGCCAAAAACGTCTCAATCCTCCTGCACTGAAAGCACCCACTCAGTCGCCAGAAGCTCGACAATCTCAAACTCATCTTCCCGAAAACCCGTCGCATTCGACAAACGAACCGTTCCACGAAACTCCCGCTTCCGCTCCTCGATCAAACGCCCGTAATTCAGCTCCTCACGCAACCTCTCGTCAATCTCACTTCCCCTCCGTGCATAAGCCCACACAAATTCAGCCAATCCCGGATCAAGAACCTGATACCAGGAAAACACAGTCTCATCCGAACGCGCGTCAAAATGCGGCTCCTTCCCAATCCAAGCCCGAACCAAAACTGGCTCCTCAAGCTTCCGACCCGTCAACTCAGGAACAGGAACCTCCGAATAAGCCTCCGTAGCATCGAAATCAAAACGCACCTCATCATCTTGGTGAACGAAGTACGCCCGCCCGTCGCGAAAATCCTTCCTTTCCAGACGAATCACCATAAATCCGGCTTCTCCCGAAGAACCATAATCCGTTTTCATCGCCGAAGGATCATCCAAAGAAAATCCCGCCCAAGCCCCACTCTCCTGAGCCTCGACAAATCGTTCATACTGACCCTCGCTCCGAAACACTCCCCTCAATTCCTCGCTCCCAACATCACCCTTTTCGAAATCCTCAAGAATCGCCAACGAACCCTTAAACACTTCCACGGAATGCTCAATAAACCAGTCTTCCGGCTTCACCGTTTCCTCATCTCCCATCAAGTCAAAGTCGAGATTCAACGCCGATGCTTCTTCAGCACCCGATTGCGAATTGGCTCCTCTCGAGAGGATCAAAAAGCCCACAACCAAAACCGGAACTGCCATCCCCACAACGGCCCAAAGCAACCAATTGGACCCCTTCTTCATCCGGGTCTTGTCTCCCCATTTCTCCTCTTCCGGCGTCGCTCTCTTGGGATCAATTCTCGCAATCTGATCACTCAAAGAAACTTCCTTGTCCCCTTCCACCATTTCCCGAAGAAGCTCCTGCCGCTTCAAATAAAGCGTTTTCCGTGAAGAAGACTGATTGCTCCGCCGCGCCCCCTTCACCCGTCTCTTCTTCGGAATCCCTTTCTTGGGCTCTTCTTCACTCATCGTAAAACTTGCTAATTTTGACTCGCCGTATCGACCGGAGGCGAAGCTGCGCCTTCGGCTTGATTCAATCCTTCTCCACGCCAATTGGTCGCCAGAATATCAATCAACTCAAGCGTTTCCTTCCCGGTACGCTCATCCTCCTCCCACGCAAGCTCCGCGATCACACGGTGCAATCCCTCATCATCGCGTTCCTTCAACCTCGACCAACCACGCCCCTTCCGCTCCTCGTCGAGATTCTGAAACAAGGTTGCCAACTTCATCCCCGCCTGCGAATTGCGCTGAATCTCCACTTCCGGACTCGCCTCCATTCTCCGGCTCGCCTGCCTCTTCTTCGCTGGATAAAATCGCGCAAAAATTCGGGAAGAACCCATCTCGCCTCCATCGGCAACCTCTTCCACATACAACCGAAAAACACCCGTCCGCTGCGTTCCGAATTTCTGCCGAAAATACGTCCAGTCGACTTTGGAATACCTCACAAAATGAGCCCAGTCGAGCCGCCATCCCAAGCTATTGTCCTTCACCAGCACCGCCTCATAATCGTTCCCTCCATCATCTCGCCAGACAACCTCCACATAACTCGGCTTTTCCTTGTAAACAACGTTCCAAAATAACGGCTCCTCGCTCAAGTTGCCAGATAACATCTTCATCGAATGCCCCGTATAGTAGGTCCCCATCACTCCGGGAACGTTCCGGGTTCGCTTCGATAAACTCGCCCGTCCCTCAACGGCCTGAGACGACAAAAAACTCCTCATCAACTCCCGAATCTTCGGACTCTCCGCCTGATAAAAGGCCCGCTCTTCGCCACTCAACTGCTCCAACATCGAAATCTCGACCGGCCCCTGCCTGACAAATTTATTCTTCAGAAAACTAAACACAAAAAACACACCACCCAGCGCCGCAATCCAGAGACTCGCCATCAAAATAACCGACTGGTAACCCGAGTTACGTCGTTTCAAGGACTTCCGCCTCGCCTTCTTTTTCTCCTCACTACTCAGCCTTTTCAGAGGCTCA
>JBCCZX010000057.1:0-16790 GCA_039186735.1 Verrucomicrobiota bacterium
AAATTCGGAATATAGTTGGGCGGCGAGGGTTTTGTTGTGGGACATGATCAGGGTCGGGCGACCGATATTCTGAATCACGTTGGCCATGGTGAAGGTTTTGCCCGAGCCGGTGACGCCGAGGAGGGTTTGGTGGTGGTTGCCGGACTCAATGGACTTGGTGAGCTTGGCGATGGCCTGCTCTTGGTCCCCGGCGGGGGGGTAGTCGCTGACGAGTTGGAAGCTGATGGGAGGAGCTTCGGTTTGGAGCGTGGCTTTTAAAGCCGCAACCCTCCACAATATGAATCGGCTTTAAAATCCGCGCTCCAGACTACTGGCGGGGGGTGTTGTATATGGCGGCGCCGAGTTGGTCTTTCTCGTATTCAGTGACTTGGCCGGAAGCGATGAGTCTGCGGAGGTTGGCGTTGGGTTTGGCGGTGGGGTCGAATTTTCCGGCGGACTGTTTGAGGTAGGGGGCGAGCTTGTGCGCGTCGTCGATGTCGGGGACGGGGCAGCCGGTGGTGCAAGGGACACGACCGATGAGGCGTTGGGCGCGGCGTTGGCGGAGCATCTCGCTGGAGGCTGGGTTGTATGAGTGAATGACGACGCCGTTAGGAACGAAGCCGCGGAGTTCGGGGTCGGGGTGTGTGGGAGGGTAGAGGATTTCGGCGTAGATGCCGCTGACGCCTTTTTTGGAGTCTCCGGTCTGGATAGACGTGTCTGCGTTTTTCGCGATGCGGACGCCACCCATGGTGAAGAAGCCGGGAGGGGTTTGGGCGTCGTTGAAGCCGAGGCCGCGTTTGCCGGTGCCGCAGCGGAGGGTTTCGTGGATGCGCCCGGTCTTTAGGTTGATGATGTGCATGCGCTGGGTTGACGGGTCGACGACGTAGAGCCAAGTCGGCTTGTAGCTTGGGTGTCCGGCTTGGCGTTGGGAGGAAATAGCACGCTGTATGTTGCTCCAATCCACACCGAGAAGTTCTTCGGCAGGTGATTTGCTCGAAATGTTGGGAGTGCAAGACGATAGGAACAGGAAGAAGACGAAAGATGTGATTGTTCTGAAGAGGACGGGCATTGGAGTTCGAAAAGATAGTGGAGACTTTGATCCCGAAAGGGGAAGTTGTGGAGCGTGTTCTTTTGAAGTTAGGAGGATTTGAAAAATTCTAAGAAAACTTGAACGTCGGGGGAGGTCGAGGGTCTTAACTTCTGAACATCGCTTGGAACACGGTGTTCGTCTTCATAGAAGGATTACCAGCAGAGAGTGAGTTTCCTCCCGTTTGTGTTTCGGAATTGGGAACCCATGACAATGGCGCCGTCGGGCTCGAGTGAGTCCGGCGGCGGTCTTATTTTTGGTAGGGAACGTTTGTTGCTTGATTTTCAGGCGATGGAAAGAGAAGGTCCGCGTCCGCCTGAAACGGGGAGTAGCTCAGCTTGGTAGAGCGCCGGCTTTGGGAGCCGGATGTCGCAGGTTCGAATCCTGTCTCCCCGATTTATGCCCCGAGTTTTTGCAGCTCCTGATTAGGGGAAGCCGTTGGCGGATGTGCAGTTAGGATTGGTCTGCCTGGGGAGGTTCGAGGAAGTCTTTTACCGTTTTTACTGTTGGTCGCTTGGAACTGGGATCGACGTAGGTGAAGACGAGGTAACGCAGGCCGGGGATAAAACGAACTTTGGTTTCACGAACTGTTTGCCAGCTGCCTTGATTATTTTTGAACTGCACGCCGACGAGAGCCATATTAAAGTCGTCTCTTTTTTCAGGGCGTTTGATGCCCGTCGATTTGAATGGTTCAAGAAGGCCTTTGTTTTCTCCGATAATGAACCGCACTTGGGAGCCGTAAAAGTTCACCACGCTTGCCCCAGCGGAAGGAAAGTTCTTATCGGAATCGTCAATGGGAAAGATGCGATAGGGCAGCTTGGCTTCTTTGCTCGGGTCGGGAACAAAAATGAGAATTGCATCATCAACGCTGGGAGGAATGCGTACTTTCGCGAGGGGTTTTTTATCCCCGGCGGTTACGAAGGTCAGCACATCATTGACAGCGATACACTCGGTTCTTTCGCGGTCTAGTTTGAGACGTTTGACCTTGCAGGCAATTTCCAAATCCTCGGTTGCGATATTGAGGATAGAAGATAAGTCGCTTCGCTCGGAGATGCTGATGAAGCGGCAGTCGATTTTACGAGTTGGGGTGTCACTTTGTGCGAACAAGGGGGTGATCGAGACGAGAATGAGGAGCAAGAGACGGTTCATGAGTGTTTCGAGTGTGAAAGGATCATTCCGGAATGGAAAGCCAATAAGGTTTGCGAGGTTTGCTTGGTTAGACGTCTCCCTCGTTGAAAGTATTCAAGCGCGATGATTAGACGTTGTCTGGCTTGAGCCAACGAAAAGAGACGATTTCGAAGCGACGACCGAAAACGCGGTTTGTTTCGCTTTGCAGGTCGGCGACGGGGGTTTCAACGCGGTCTTCGGAATCGAGCCATTCGGGATTCCGTTGGAGGGTGGCTTCGCAGATGGCGGTGGCGAGGATTTTGCCGGACTTGGCGCGAGATTCGCCATAACCGCGAATGGTGAAGGTATCGGAACGAGCTGTGGCAGCGTTTCCAAGGACGGACATCAGGTCTGCTTGAGTCAAGAAGCCTGGAGCGCCTTGAAAACTGGAACCTGTGCCAGCTTCCGGATTGGCGAGACCGTAGGAGCGAATGGTTGCGTCGGGAATTTCGTATCCTGCATTTGAGGCGATTCCCAAATCGCGATTGAGGTTAGAATTGTCGATGGCTTGTTGAAGGATTCCTTTTTGTGCTTCTTCGCCGGTGCCCAAGGGGCGATTTACAAACTCCGAGAGGGAAAGGAACGGTCCTCTTTCGCGGATGAGAATCACGATGTTTTCGGCGAGCTCTCTGATTTCCGACTTTGAGTATTCACGAGCTCCCAGCCAATAGCTCTCCCTTGCCGAGTCTTCGGCAGGTTCGAGAGGAACCCGGAAGCGACTGATGCGTTTGGTATCGCCTCCGGTCGAGGGCAGGCTGCTGATATTGAAGTCGTCGGCTCTGCCACCGGTGACGGAGTTGATGTCTTGCATGGAGGCCAACATGGCGGTCCAAGCCTCTGCGGAGGTTGAGTTGATGTTGAAGGAGCCGAGCATTTTTTGCCAAGCTGCGATCTTTTGGAAACCGATGGGGTCATTCAGGAGTTCAGAAAGTTCGGAGGTTGTGCGGTCGTCTGGCTGGTGGAGAACAATTCTGGGGTCAGCGAGGCCGAGGCCTTCGACGAGGTCTGCGATTAAAATCTCGGTGGAGCTTCCTGAACCGAAGGGTCCCGTTTGGTCGGCAAGTCCTGAGAAGTAGAAGGAGTCATAGAGGGCGGAGTTCAGGAGGAATGAGTGGTCGAGGAGGGTTTCGCCTGCGCCGCCTGGAATGAACACTGTTTCTGGGGACATCATGGGGTGAGCCCAGGAGTTGCCGATGGGGAGGCCGTAGCGAGGGAGCGATGATGATGCTCCCGATGGATTTGCTCCGTTGAGAGTTGAGAGGCTTTGGATGGGAGCCAGAGGGACTTCGTATTGGGTGCCGAATTTCAATCCGTTTTCAGCGGTGTGTCCGGTGATATATCGAGAGCGATCGTTGTCGTCGATTTCGATGACGTCTTCTGTGCTTCCGTCAATTAGTTGGAGGTCGATTTCGTGCGAGTGAACGGACGGGTGCTCAGATGCGATGTCTTGGACGGATACGCCAATATTCGGGTGCGCAAAAGCGAATGGTTTTGTTGCGAGTTGGCCATCGTATTTCGTGTCTCCTTCGCTACCGGTGGTGAGGCCTCCAAAAGGGGTCTTGGCTTGGAGGCTTAGCATGGCAAAGGGTTTTACGTTTCTGAGTTCTCCGATTTGAGTCGTGGAATGGTCGACCAGGAATCGGCCTTCGATTGGGTCTTCTTTTGGCCAAGTCAAAGTTGCGTCGGGAGATCCTAAAACAGTGGTATTGAGGAGGTCGTCGTTGGAATAGTTGACTTCGAGAACATTTACGATGGGATTGTTCTGGCCTTGGTCCGACTGGCCATAGGGTTTCCCGGAGAGGGATACGGTAAACTTTCCTTGAGAAGTGGGCGTGCTGCCCATGGCGAATTTCACTTGAATCAGGTCGTCGCCAGCAAGGCCCAGACATGATCTCCAGCGGCCTGCATTTGCGTTGCCATCGATGGGGATTCCACCAGCCAGCCAATCAGCATCGAAGCCGATGCCATCGCCGCGCCAGCCGGGAATCGCATCGACTTCTTCGGAGGTGTCGCGATTGAAATTCCAGTGCCAGAAAGCGCGGGTTCCTCTTCCGAGGACTTCGTCGGCGTAGCTGCGTCTGGGGTCGATATAAGGAGAGAAGATTTTGACTTCTCCGGGAAGAAGACGAACGCGTTGGATTCCGGGGCGTCCGTTGGATTTCTCGCGGAGGTTCAGACCGAAGATTTTGGCTCCTGTGCCTCGTTCGTTCAGCTGCCACATTGTTTCGAATGGCACCAAGTCCCGGCTTTGCGCTTCGCCATTCCGGAAGACTTGCATGGCGAAGGGAACATGCT
This sequence comes from Verrucomicrobiota bacterium, assembly GCA_039186735.1. Classification (GTDB taxonomy): domain Bacteria; phylum Verrucomicrobiota; class Verrucomicrobiia; order Verrucomicrobiales; family Akkermansiaceae; genus Roseibacillus. The sequence continues at coordinate 4,529 of JBCCZX010000057.1, forward strand.
CGAACTGCACGCGTAAATTTTCGAATTCGAGCGCAACGTTGTAGGGGTTGTGGAGAGTGACAACAGGGGTGTAGAGGAGATGCAAGTCGTAGTCATACTTGGTCCTCGCGAAATGGCCGTCCTGAGGCCCGTGAAAGCGTGTCCGCTTGTATCGTGTGGGGATATTGATGGGAGTCCCGCTTTGGAAGAGAGAGGGGGGGGTGCGGTAGAGCTCGCGTCCAACGAGGGAGAAGATCATCTTTACCTTGGCAATTGTGGGCATGAGGACCAAGCCAGGAGGTGTTTGTTTATTGATGCTTGTTTCGGTGTTGCCGCCCCGGCCTTGTCCTTGCTGAGCAGCCACCCAGCCTCCTTCGGTCGGTGCTTGAATTTCGATAACGGGAGTGGAGCCGTCTTTGGAGATCTTGTCTTCGTATATTTTCGCAAAATCGAAGAGAGTTTGCCATGAGGGGTCGAATTGAGGGACTTGATCGAAGCCGAGTTCGGTTTCGTAGATGCCTTGTTGGGTGAGAAGGTTCGGGAGTTCCTCACCACTCGTCATGAGGTGGAAGTCTTTCCTCAAGCCGCCACGTTGGGTGTCAGTGAATAGGCCTACTGAGGATGTGGTGATGTCATGGTAAAGCTCTTGGATTCGTTCATTGTCCCCACCGCCAATTCGGTTGCTTACGAGTTCGAGGCTTTCTTGGGTGATGGCCTTTTTGATGGTTTCGAATTGGGTCGATTCGACTGCGAAGTCATCGGTATTGAACGATTCAAGACCTTCGATAAATTCGACTGCGGGACGTTCACCTGCTCCCAAGGCCATTATTCGCTCGGTGGTTGTGGGTGTATTTTCGCGGTGAGGAGTGTTGATGCGTGCTTTGACGCCTTCGTCGAGGACAGCCCAAGCGTATGCGCCCGTTTCTGTTTCTACTCTCGGGGCGGTGACATGCGAACGACGGTCCGCATTCTGGCCGAGAGTTCCGTCTTTCCAGAGTGTGACTTCGTTATCGAAGCCGAGGCGTGCGAATTGGGTCTCTTCTCGGCGGTTGGGGTTTTGGTTAGAGACGAGCCAAGTGAGGAATTCCCGGTCGCGGGCTGTCCCGGAAAATTCGTTCGATGTTGGGAGGCTTGCGCCGTCCACTCTCCGGGAGTTCCAGACACCGGTAAGGTAAGGGTTGGCGGTATTGCCTCCTAGAATGTCGGCACGGGCAGTAATTCTCTGGTCGGGGCCCGCGTGCTTTTGGAGTTCACCGATGGCAAGCTGAAGGGCGAGGCGGGCGTTGGCGCGGGCTTCGTTAATGGCGGCGTCCTGGCTGGCGGAGCGGACGGTTACGCTGGACAGGGAGAGGAGACCCACGGCCAAAAGAGAGAGAAGGACTAACAAAGTCACGGTTACAATCAAAGAGAACCCCCTTTGGTTTGAGACCCGGGTTGTCGTCTTGGTGTGGGGTTGTAATAAATTGCGTGATTGTGTCTTCACTGGCTTAGGTTGATTTGGATTTTTCGGGCGTTGTGAGGAGTAACTTAAAGTAGAATTCTGTCACTACAATATAACTCCCTTACTGAAACAGATTGCTCAATCGTTTATTTTGCGAACTTTTTTTGTTTAAGTCTTTGATTTTCAATATGCAAAATCATGAACAAAAATTGACATGAGGTGGTTTCAAGTTTCTTGCCGCTGTTCGTTTTGGCGATGCCTCTTTTCATTTTTGGCGAATTCGAAAACTGCGAACTTCGATGCTGCAAAGTTCAATGACTGAATTTCCGTTCTGGGTTTATTCGTTTTTTGTTTTTGTCTCGTGCGTGGTTTTTTTTTGTTCGGTTTCAACCCAAGGGTGAATGGAGAGTTGCTCAAAAAATTCTTCTGTGAGGAGGAGGGCGGAGTTTTTGATTCTTGGATTTAGCAGGTGGCAAAGTAGTTGAGTCCCTCGAGGTAACCGGACTGGTTGGCGAGGGTGCGGACACGATGGCGACCGTTGTGTCCGACAGTTCCCAAGAGGATGGCTTGGCGGTGGGCAGAGCCGAAGTCGTGAGGTCCGAGGATGGGGATGTTTCGGTGGGTTCGGCCGATTTTCTTGGGATCGACGTCGAAGAAGGCGTGAATAGTGATTTGAAAGGAGAGGAGAAGGCGGGCGAGACGACGGCCCTGCGGGCCGGAGCCTGCGATGGTGATGCCGTGAGTTTTGATTTGGGGGAGTTGGGCGAGATGGCGGGCTTTGGTGGCAGCGATGTTGGATTCGGAGTAGTCGTCGTGGGTGCGAGTGAGGCGGTTGGGGGAGTCGGTCCATTGCAATTGTGCTTGCGGGGATTGGAAGAAGCGTTGGTTGAGGGCGAGCATGCGGAGCCAGAGGTCGTAGTCTTCGGGGCCGGTTTCGACCCGATAGCCGCCGGCGGCTTGATAGGCGTGTTTGGTCATGAGGACGCCGGGTTGGATGACGGGGCTTTCGATGAAGCGTTCCCGGAGAAAGTCGGCGGGAGTGCGGAGTGAGTTGGTCCATTGGATGTAGCGGTCGAGACCAGGGCCGAGGGAGTTTCGAGGTTTGACTGAGCAGGTGACGAGGTCGGCGTGGTTGGAGAGGAGGGTTTCGAGTTGGTGTGCGAGTCTGCAGGGGTGGGCGAGGTCATCGGCATCCATGCGGGCGAGAAGGGGGAAGCGCGCTTCTTGGCAGGCTCGTTTGAGAGCACCGGAGACGCCTTGTTCGCCGGGAGAGTCGAGACGACGGATGGAGGGATGGTGCTTGGAGAGGTTTTCTACGAGGGGGATGGTGGAATCGGTGCAGCCGTTGGTGACGACGAGGATTTCATCGGGAGGATGGCTTTGGTTGAGCAGGGAGAGGAGGCTGGCTTCGATGGTCTCTTGGGCGTTGCGGGCAGCGATGATGGCGGAGACGGCTGGGGAGGAGGGACCTTTTTTGTGGGGAGTGATGGAGCAGAGTGTGCGACGGGGTGGGGTGGAGGCCCAACTGTTTTGAGGATTTTGGTTGGGACGTGGTCAATCGGAGAGGGAGAGTGCGGTGGCTTGGTCGGGGTCAGAAAAGGCGATGAGGAGGGGTCGGCAGCAGATTTCGCAGTCGTAATCGAGCTCGCAGGGAGTTTCGTCGGGAGGGGGTTGGGGAACAAAAAAGGACTCCCAGCATGCGGGGCATTGGACAGGAACGACTTGCATTGAGGATGAATCGGCTGATTTGACGAAAATTCTACCTGAAAACGCAGAGAAATGTGGCCTAATCGCGGCGGAAGCCTTCTAGAGCTATGTTGGCTCGAAGGGCCAAAGCACAGAAACAGAAATTATTATGAAATTGGGATCATTCATCATCGCGCTGACCGTGGGTATTTCGTTGAGCGCCTGTAAGAAAGCGGCTGAGACCGTAGAAAATGTGGGAGAGGGCGTGCAGAGCGCTGCGGAAGGAGTGGGCGAGGCGGCCAAGGGTGCTGCTGATGCTACTGCGGAAGCGATTGAGAAGACAGGAGAAGTGGCGGAAGCTGTTGGTAATCAGGTTGCTGAAGGAGCGAAGGGTGCGGTGGAAGGTGCGCAAGAAGTGGCGGAGGGTGTTGGGGAAGCGGCGAAGACTGTTGCCGAGGGAGCTGGAGATATGGCCGAGGGCGCGGCAGATGCTGCGAAGGGCGTTGCGGAAGGAGCTGTTGAGGCTGCCAGTGATGCTGCGGAAGGAGCGACGGAAGCGGCGAGCAATGTTGTGGAAGGTGCGCAAGAGGCAGCGAGCGGAGCTGTGGAGGGGGCCAAAGATGCGGCTTCGGGCGTTGTGGAGGGAGCGAAGGATGTGGTGGAAGGTGCCGGAGATGCGGTGAAGGAGGGTGCCAAGGATGCTGCGGGCGCGGGTGCGGATGCCCTCAAGAAAGCGGCGGAGGGCCTCGAGAAGGCTGCTGAGTAAGTCAAAACTCTCATTTTAACAGAGTTTCAGGCCTGCCTTAGGGGAGGCCTTTTTCATGTCAAAAGATGGAAGAAAGGAGGGTGAAACGGCTTGACGGAAGTATTTTGGATAGGTAAACAAATCGGTGTTCCAAACTTTCATGAAGATAAAATCAACTTTTCTCCTGCTCGCAGGTGTTTGTTCGCCTGCATTTGGGTTCACGCTCGATTTCACGGGTCTGGGTCTGGCGGGAACTTTGGTCACCGATACGTCTTCTCTCACGGTGAATGTGCCGGGTTACGGTAATGTTGAGTTTACGACTGGAGCTGGCCAGTCTGCAGTGGTGGCTGGTGCTCCGCTGTTCACGGATGATGCTCTCTTGTTCGCTGCGGGTGACACCATCTTTATCGATTTTCTGGGTGGGCCGGTGGAGAATGTAGGAGTGGCGTTCATTGGTTCAACGCCACCGGACGCGCCGATGTATAGTATCATTTCTCCCATCCAAGGTTCGGTTGCCGACTTGGTTGGCGATGGGGCTGCGATTGAGAGCATTACATTTGATAATGCTTCAAAGATTCCCGAGCCGGGGATTCTTTTGCTGACCGGAGCGGGGGCGATGAGTTTGCTGCGCCGCCGTCGTTGAGCCGAGCTGTAGTTTGTTTTTGGAAGTCCCTTTCGAGTGATTCGGAAGGGATTTTTTATGGGACGATTTTGACTTCGGTGCCGAGGGAGAGGAGTTGCCAGAGTTTCTTGGCCCCGCTCCAGGGGACACGGATGCAGCCGTGGGAAGCGGGATAGCCAGGGACGTAACCGTAGTGGAAACCAAAGTCTCCGCAGCTGAAGCGCTGGAAGTAGGGCATGGAGGAGCCGTAGATGGTGGAGTTGTGGTTGCGCTTGCGTTGGGTAATTACGAAGTTTCCCGTACGTGTGCGGTGGCCGGGTTTTCCGGTGGAGACGCGGGTGGTGTAGATTTCGGAATCGCCGTCGTAGACCCAGGCGCGTTGTTTGGAGAGATCGATTTTGGCCCAGCGGGAGATGGTGTCGGGGTCTTTGCCGAGCATGAGTTGCATCATAGGGACGTCCATGCGGCGGGAAGCCCAGCTTTCCGGGTACCAGTAGCTTTGTCCGCCGCCGAGAGTGTAGACGCGGGTGTCGGCCCCGTGGTGGATGAGGAGGCGAGCGAGTTCGAGGTTTCCGGAGTCGGCGGCGAGGTGGATGGGGGTGAAGCGGCGGGTGCGGGCGAGGGACCAGCGGGCGATGTTGGGGCTGGCGACCAGATCGAGGAATTCTTCTTTCGGTTTGCTGTAGAAGGGGAGGTTGGGGTCAGCGTCGTGTTGGAGCATCATTTTGATGAGGGGGAGGTCCATTTTGGCGACGGCGAGGTGGAAGGCGGTTTGGCCTTCGCGGGTGAGGGCGTTGGGGAGGGCGCCGGCCTTGAGGAGGCGGAAAGCGGCCCAGCGGTTGTTGTTGCGGACGGCTGCGCCGAGGAGGGTGTCGTTTTTGAGGGAGCAGAGGCAGTTGGGGTCGGCGCCGTTGGAGAGAAGGAAGTCGATGAGTTCGCGGTCGTCATTGGAGAGGGCTTTGTGTAGCCGGTTTGCGGGGGAGGCTCCGTAGCGGATGAGGAGGCTGGCGAGTTCCCAGTCGCGGATGTCGAGGGCGAGGGCGAGAGGGGAGAGGCCCTGGCGGCCGGTTTGGTTGGGATTGGCTCCGAGGCGCAGGAGTTCATGAACACTTTGGAGGTGTTGGTTCATGATGGCGAGGTGGAGGGGGCGGTTATTTTTGTGATCGGCTGCTTCGACGGAGACGCCCCGTTTGTGGAGGGGAGCGATCATACTAGAGGCTCCGTGACTGACGGCGGTGTGGACGGCATTTTCGCCCTGGGTATTGAGGGCATGAAGGTTGGCGCCGCGGTATTCGAGGGTTTCTACAAGGTGTGCCGTATCGGATTGGGTGACGAGATGGACGAGGGGTTGAACGTCGGCTCCTTGGAGGGAGGGAGAGGCGCCGCTTTTGAGGAGTTCATCGACAAGCCAAGGGTAACCGAGGCGAGAGGCGATGGCGAGGATGGGTTCTCGGCGGGCATTTCCGGAGTCGACATTGGCGCCGGCTTCGAGAAGAAGGCGGGCGATTGAGGTGCGGCCTTCCTCGATGCATTCTGCGACGAGGGTGCCGCCGGTGGGAAGGTAGGTGTTGGGACTGGCTCCCCGGCGAAGGAGTTCCCGGACGAGCCAGCCTTGACCGGAACGAGCGGCGTGGACGAGGGCGGAGAGACCTTCGTTGTCTTGTGGGAGCTTGACGGCGCGATCGGGAAGAAGTTGCCAGGCGGAGCGATGGCAGGAGTGCTTGGCGGCAAGCATGAGAGGGGTTTTTGAGCTGGCGGAATCGAGTTGGGGGGGGACGCCGGCGAGGAGGAGGGAGAGAGCGACCTCGTCTTGGCCAGTTTTGAGGGCTTGGTGGAGGCTGGCGGAGGTGAGGGCGACTTGTTTGTTTTTGAGGAGGCGTTCGGCGCGAGATTTTTCGGAGCCACAACTCGTTAGCAGGGTGACCGTGGACAGGATCACCATGGCAGGTGCGACGATGGAGGCAGGGGGCATCGAGGGTGGCTCGTTTAGCTGAGAATACCCCTTGATACAATGACACGATTCGGGAAATTTCCTCTTTTCTAGGGAATTTGGGCGAAAGTGGGGCTAGGTGAGGTGTTTTTTGATGCGATCGCAGACTTCGAGGGCGTTTTCGCGCGAATTGAAGGCGGAAATGCGGAAGTAGCCTTCGCCGGCGGCACCGAATCCGGAGCCGGGGGTGATGACGACTTGGGCTTCGTTGAGCATGCGGTCGAACATGCCCCAGGAGTCGATGCCTTTGGGGCAGGCGACCCAGACGTAGGGGGCGTTGATGCCGCCGTGGACTTCGAGGCCGGCGGCTTGGCAGGCTTCGCGGAGGAGGCGGGCGTTTTCCATGTAGTGGGTGATGAGTTCTTTGACCTCGGCTTTGCCGGCTTCGGAGTAGAGGGCGGCGGCTCCTTTTTGGACGGGGTAGCTGGCGCCATTGAATTTGGTGGAGGTGCGGCGGGACCAGAGGGTGCGAAGGGAGATGTCTTCGCCAGTGGCGGAGCGGCCGGTGACGCCTTTGGGGACGACGACCCATCCGCAGCGAACGCCGGTGAAGCCGCCATTTTTGGAGAAGGAGCGAAATTCGAGCGCGCATTCGTGGGCGCCTTCGATTTCGTAGATGGAGCGGGGGACGTCAGGGTCCTGGATGAAGGCTTCGTAGGCGGCGTCGAAGAGGATGATGGACTGGTGGTCGCGGGCGTAGTTGACCCAGAGTTCGAGTTGTTCGCGGGTGGCGGTTGCGCCAGTCGGGTTGTTCGGGTAGCAGAGGTAGATGAGGTCAGCGGGGGTGCTGGGGAGAGCGGGGACGAAGTCGTTTTCTGCGGTGCAGGGCAGGTAGATGAGTCCTTCGTAGCGGCCTTCGCTGTCGGCTTCACCGGTGTTGCCGATCATGACGTTGGTGTCGACGTAGACGGGGTAGACGGGGTCGGTGATGGCGATGGAGTTGCCGATGCTGAAGATGTCGAGGATGTTGCCGGAGTCGCACTTGGAGCCGTCGGAGACGAAGATTTCGTCGGCACCGATGTTGAGGTGGGAGTAGTTATTTTCGACGATGGTGTTGCGGAGGAAGTCGTAGCCTTGTTCGGGCCCGTAGCCACGGAAGGTGTCGCGGACGCCGAGTTCGTCGACGGCGTCTTTCATGGCTTGGCGGGCGGCGGCGGGGAGGGGTTCGGTGACGTCGCCGATGCCGCAGCGGATGAGGCGAGCGGCGCCTTCGGGGTTTGAATCGGTGTAGGCTTTGACGCGGCGGGCGATTTCGGGAAAGAGGTAACCGGCCTTGAGCTTGAGGAAATTGTCGTTGATTCGTGCCATGGCGCAGAGGCAATAGCGCGTTCTGGGGGCTTGGCCAACGGAATTTCGATGGGGGTGGGGAGAGACTTTACCAAGTCTTAACGGAAAAGGGCGTTTTGGACATCGAATCGCAACAATGGTGGGCTGGAATGCTTGCGAACTTAGAAACCAACGATGAAATTGACGCTTACACTGATTTTGGCCGGAAGTGGATTTTTGCTGGCTCAGGAGCCGGATCGCGAGGGGCCACCACCACCCCCGATTCCGCCGGTGATTCTTGTTCTTGATGAGAATGAGGACGGTGTTTTATCGGCAGGGGAAATTGAGAATGCCCCGGAAGCTCTCGCTGAGCTCGATGAGGATGGAAACGGGAGGCTTTCGGAGCGGGAGACGCGACCACAGCCACCGGAAGGTGGGCGGCGCCCACGGAGAGATGAAGAGGAGCGTCCGTTGCCACCGGTGATGGAGGCCTTGGATCAGAATGGAGATGGAACGATTTCGAAGCGGGAGACGGCGCGGGCTGCGAAGTCCTTATTGGAACTTGATGAGAATGAAGATGGCGAGTTGACGGAAGAGGAGCTTCGGCCTGAACCGCCGATGAATGAGAAGGAACAGCCAGGACTGGAGGGAGGAGGTCCCTTTGGCCCGGGACAGCGGCGAGGGTTTCGTCGCTAGTCGATCTGGTTTTTATGGGAGTTGCAGGCTCCGTTCCCCCCGAATTTATCGTGCAGGGTTGGGGGGGACGGAGCCTCTTTCTTTTTTTAAGGAAGGGATTGAGGTGGGTGTCGTTAAAGAGGTGTGCAGAGATTGGCTTTCTTGTTGTTGTTGTTGTTATTGGTCGTTGGGGGTGAGTTGCGGGCGGATCGAAATTTGGGGATTGTCGAGGCGGCGCGAGCGCGGATTGGGGTCACGATGAGGTATGTGCCGGATTATGTTTCGTTGAGTTATCCGGGTGGAGATGTGCCGGAGGAGACGGGGGTGTGCTCGGATGTGGTGGTGCGGGCTTTGCGGGCGACGGGGCATGATTTGCAGAAGCTGGTGCATGAGGATATGCGGGGAAACTTTTCGAAGTATCCGAAGACTTGGGGGGCGCGGGGGCCGGACAAGAGTATTGATCACCGACGGGTCTTGAATTTGATGACTTATTTCAAGCGGAAGGGGATGGCATTGGAGGTGACGAAGGAGAGGGAAGATTACCGTCCCGGGGATTTGGTGACTTGTCTGGTGGCGGGGAAGTTGCCGCACATTATGGTCGTTTCTGACAAGAAGACCCGCGGTGGAATACCGCTGGTGATCCATAATATTGGGGCGGGGACGCGGGAGGAGGATGCGTTGTTCAAGTTTCCGCTCACGGGGCACTACCGATTTTTTCGGGAGTGAGTTTGGGGAGTTCGAGGTGGCCGGAGGTGGGGTGGTTTTTTGAGTTGGTTTGGAGGAAGTTGCCGGTTTCGAGGGTGAGGGCGGTGAGGAGCCCTTCGTGGGCCATGCCGGTGTCGAGGCAGAGGTGGTTGTTTTGGAGAGTTGGTTGGGTGGACTCTTGAGGGGTGTGGCCGCAGATGAGGAGGCGGTTGTCGAGGCGGGGGGAGGGATTTTCGAAGCGAGACCAGAAGAGGTCTTCTTCGGTGAAGTCGGCTGGGGACTTGGTGTGATCGGGGGTGGCGTGAGTGAAGAGAACGGAAGGGAGTTCGTAGTAATTGGTGAGGCGGGAGAGGAGTCGCCAGTGGCTTTCGGGGAGATTGCCGAGATGCCGAGAGTGGTAGGATTCGAGGGTTTCGATGCCGCCGTTGAGGAGCCAGAAGCGGGAGTTGGGAGGTCCGTTACGGGCGTCTTGCATCATGATTTCATGATTGCCGCGCAGGGCGATGAGTTGGGTGGAGGATTCGAGTTGGAGGAGGGTGTCGAGGACGCCTTTGGAGTCGGGGCCGCGGTCGATGTAGTCGCCGAGGGTGATGACGGTGTCGTTGGCGCCCGGGGAGAGGGTGTCGAGGAGGCGGCGGAAGGGAGCGTTCCAGCCGTGGATGTCACCGAAGACGTAGGTCACGGCGGGAGGCTAGTCAGGCGAAGAAAATGTAGGCGACAAAAATCGCGGCGATTGCGCCGGCGGCATCGGCGGAGAGGCCGGCAGTGAGGGCGTAGCGGGTGTTGCGGATGCCGATGGAGCCGAAGTAGACGGCAAGGACGTAGAAGGTGGTTTCGGTGGAGCCTTGGAAGGTGCAGGCGAGTTTGCCGGCGAAGGAGTCGACGCCGAAGTTGTCCATGGTTTCGACGGCGAGGCCGCGGGCGCCGGAGCCGGAGAGGGGTTTCATGAGGGCGGTGGGGAGGGCGTCGACCCAGCGGTCGTCGAGGTTGGCGGCTTGGGCGGTTTTTTTGATGCCATCGGTGAGGCCGTCGAGGGCACCGGAGCCGCGGAAGACGCCGATGGCAGCAAGCATGGCGACGAGGAAGGGGATGATTTTGATGGCGACGCCGAAGCCTTCTTTGGCGCCTTCGACAAACTCTTCGTAGACGTTGACTTTGCGGATGGCGGCGAGGATGAGAAAGGAGACGATGATGGTGAAGATGAAGAGGGCAGCGAGGAGGGCAGATTGAGCGGAGACTTGGTCTTGGGCGAGGGATTGGAAGTAGGTGGTCATGGCGGCGATGAAGGTGGTCATGCCGCCGAGCCAGAGGAGGATGGGGAGTTGGAAGAGATTGATGCGTTGGATGAGAGAGGTGACGAGGAGGCCGAAGAAGGAGGAGCAGTAGGTGGCGATGAGGATGGGGACGAAGATGTCGGCGGGGTTTTCGGCGCCGGCGGCGGAGCGGAGGATCATCACGGAGACGGGGATGATGGTGAGGCCGGAGGTGTTGAGGACGAGGAACATGATTTGGGCATTGGAGGCGGTGTCTTGGCTGGGGTTGAGGGTTTGGAGTTCTTTCATGGCTTTGAGGCCGAGGGGGGTGGCGGCGTTGTCGAGGCCGAGGAGGTTGGCGGAGAAGTTCATGATGATGGAGCCTTGGGCGGGGTGGCCTTTGGGGACTTCGGGAAAGATGCGGGAGAAGAGGGGGTTGATGAGGCGGGCGAGGATATCGACGGCTCCGCCTTTTTCGCCGATGCGCATGATGCCGAGCCAGAGGGCCATGCCGCCGATGTAGCCGAGGGAGAGGGTGGCTCCGACTTTGGCCATGGAGAAGAGGGACTCAGTCATGGCGGGGAAGACGGTGAGATCGCCCCAGAAGATGGTTTTGCAGAGGGCGACGACAAAGGCGATGAGGAAGAAGGCAAGCCAGATGAAGTTGAGGGCCATGAGGAAGGATGGGGGGAGGAGGGGGGCGAGGGGATTGTGGAGTTGGTCAGTTTCGGGGTGCCTGTTGTTGATTTGTTGAGGGCTCTTGATATTTTTGGACTCACTTTTTTGCTGTAGTTTCGGGCTTTAGAGACTGAACCTTCAGGTGTGGAGGACTTTTTGGTAACACTAGAAGCTTCCTGTTGATGAATTCACCCAATTTCTTCATCGTCGGAGCCCCGAAGTGTGGAACATCGGCTTTGCATCGGGCTTTGGCGCAGCATCCCGATGTGTATTTACCGGATTCGGATGATCCGGAGCGGTATTGGTTGGTGAAGGAGCCGAATTTTTTTTGTGGGGATTTGGGGATCGCTGATTGGTTGCGGGTGAAGGAAGAAGTTGAGTATCTTGGTTTGTTCGGGAGGGCGGGAACGGCGAAGCGGATTGGGGAGGCTTCGCCGTGGTATTTGTTTTCTGAGGAAGCGCCGAAGCGAATCCGGAGTTTTGCGGGGACGGAGGTGAAGATTGTGATTTTGTTGCGTTCGCCAGTGGAGTGGATGCGGTCGTGGCATCATGATTTGTTGAGGTATGATTATGAGGATTTGGTGGATTTCGAGGAGGCTTTGGAAGCTGAGATCGACCGGGAGTGGGGTCGGCAGATGCCCGCGCGCGGTGCGTATCCAGGTTGTCTGTGTTTCCGGCGAGCGGCTCGTTTTTCGGAGCAGGTGAAGCGTTATGTGGATTATTTTGGGGAGGAACAGGTGTTTGTGGGATTGTTGGAGGATATGGAGGAGGATTCGGGAGCGTTGCTGAGGCAGATTTGTCGGTTTTTAGGGGTGCGGTCCGATTTGGGGCTGACGATTCCGCGAGTGAATGTGGCGCCGATGTTGCCGGCGACGCATGCGTTTGATTCGAAGGTGGGTCGGGCGATGAATCGCTTGCCCGGGGGTAAGGTGTTGGCGAAGGGTTTTTCGGAGACGGTGGGGCGTCCGTATCGGAGGATTGTGGATCGGGTGGCGGGACCGCTTTCGGACAAGAGTATCGAGCCGCGTTTGGAAGCGGAGCTGAAGGAGGAGTTTCTGCCGGAGGTTGAGCGGCTGGCGAAAGTCATTGGGCGTGACCTGAGCCACTGGCATGAGCTTTCGCCGGAAGCTTTGAATGTGGATTAGCTCTGTTCTTGGCGAGCGTTGGCCTTCAAGCGGAGGGCGTTGAGGGCGATGAAGCCGGTGGCGTCGTTTTGGTTGTA
>JBCCZX010000058.1:0-16779 GCA_039186735.1 Verrucomicrobiota bacterium
AGTCGATGCCACTTAAATTGCTTATTGTACCAGTTGAAGCGTCTGAATCAGTAAAAGAGATAGATGTGCCGTCGGCATACTCAATAACGTAGTTCCCTGAGAGAGCACTGAAGTCTGCGCTGCTATCGGTTAATGTGGTGCTAGTCGACGAGTCGAAAGTACCGGAATCTACGACCTTGCCGTGTAAACGAACGCCGACGAGGTTAAAAGTGCTGCCCGACAAGCTAAGAGTTTCAAAGCCAACGACGGCCGGATTTGCTTGGCCGAAGACCGAGCCTGAGAGGCCCAGAGCTATAGCTAAGATTTTGAATGTAGTCATTTTCATGATTTTTTGCTGCAATAAAGTTGCCGAGTTAGACTCGGACTTGGGTGGTCTTGTGTTAATTCCGCAGGCAATCCAACGCAAAGATACTGATTCCTCTCCCCATCGGTCAATTTTTTTCTCCTGTTTTTTGGCTTTTTTCATTTCGGTTTTCCTGATTATTGCTTTTCTCGTAAGTCACTAACAATCAGTTTTTGGCTCTGCACCCTCTTCCCTATTTCTTCTTCAGCATCTTGAAGACATCTTCTGTAATTAAATCCACAGCGCGAGCTTGCCCGAAAATTGCCAAATTTTACTCGTCTCTGCCTCAAAGGGATTCCACTAAGCCAGTTATTAGAGAGAGTGCAGCGCTAAAGTCGTGCCCATCTAGAATCGCTTGATGCGAGTGAATGTAGCGACAGGGCACCCCTAAAACCAGACTCGGCACCCCATTACCAGACTGATGGAAAATTCCAGCATCAGTGCCCCCGCTAGAACGGACAGTAACCTGATGCGGAATCTCTGCTTCGTAAGCCAATTCCTTAGCCCTAGAGGCTAACTGCGGATCGAGGATCGCACTCGGGTCATGAAGGCGAATCTGCACTCCTTCACCCAAAACTCCCTGACTAACAGTCAGGTCAAAACCCGGTGTGTCATCTGCAGGGGGGCCCTCCAGAACAAGCGCGTAGTCAGGCTCAAGTAGATTCGCGAGTGTCCGAGCTCCTCTGAGACCGACTTCTTCTTGAACTGTCCCTGCGACAACGAGATTTGCTGAAGTTGTCTTTAACAGACGCTTTCCGATTAAGATCGCTAGTGCCATCCCTACCCGATTGTCGAACGCCTTGGCCATGAAGCGCCCATGACTTTTCATTCGAGTAAAGCTCGAGTCTGGAGCAATCGGATCCCCAATCTCGATGCCCCATTCCTTTGCCTCTTCCCCACTACGAGCTCCAACGTCAATGAACATGTCTCCAACATCTTGCACCCGAGACCTATCCGCCTTTGCCAAAAAATGAGGGGGCCTCGAAGTAATGACTCCTTCAATCTTCTCCCCGCTCCCAGTCTTGACCACGACTCTCTGGGCCAGAAGGTGGTGTCCCCACCATCCACCAACTGGCACGAATGTGAGAAAGCCCTGCGCATTGATAGTCTGCACTCGAAAGCCCACCTCATCCATATGCCCCGCCACCAAAATCCGAGGCCCCTTCCTGTGATTTGCGCAGTAGACACTCCCCAAGCGATCAAACCCAATCTCTCCGTAATTCTTGAGCTCCCTCTCAAAAATATCCCGGACCTCATCCTCAAAACCCGAAACCGCATGTGCCTCACAGAGCTCCCTCAAGAGCTCAATTTCCTGCTCGTCCATGCAGAAGGCTGAACCACGAAGCTCACCAAATCACGAAGATTCGCCGGACCACCTCAACAACAAGCCTTCGTTCTTAGGACACCTTCCGAAGAAGCGCTACCATCACTCCCTGAACTACCAACTCCTGCACCGGGATCAAATCTGGGAACTGCTCGTTTTCCGCATGCAGAAAAGGCCGCCCCCCCTCAACGACATAACGCTTCAAGGTTGTCTCCCCATCGATCAAAGCCGCAACAATATCACCCGCTTTCGGCTCCCGCTTCTCCAAAATCACCGTATCCCCGTCACAAATATGGGCATCGATCATCGACTCCCCCCTTACTCTCAGCGCGAAAGACTCGGCACGCGACGACAAACCAAGAGTCGCCACATCGATTGAAACGCAGCCCTCCTTCAACTCCTCTTGGCTCTCCGCCATCCCGGCCGCAATCGCTCCGTAAAGAGGCACATCCACAATCTCTTCTCGCTCCATCTCATCCGGAAACATCACCGCTCTCGCCTTACCAGGCAATCTCACCACCGCTCCCTTCCGCTCCAATGCCCGCAAATGACTCATCGCAGCCGTCTGGGACGCAAAGCCAAAGTGCGCCTGAATCTCCCGAGTCGATGGAATCAATCCCGTCTTCCGATGCTCCGATTTCAAGAAATCCAAGACCGCCTGCTGCCTCTCTGTAAGTCCGATTGCCATAATTTGAACAACGTTCTATCGAACAGTGCCAAAATCAAACAACAATGCAAGAAAAAACAATCCCATCAGAGTGTTGCTGGAATCACAGACTTAGGGCTCCCTGTGCCTCGTGAATCTGTTCCTTTTGGATGCCATCGGCCCTTTTTTCCGAAATCTCGAGCAACAGCACATCAACTGGTCAAAAATTCCCTTCGACCACCTCCCCCTCGACGGCCCGAGAGCCGACGAATTCTGGTCCCAACTCCAAAACGACTTCGAGTCTCTCATCCAAAAAGCCAAGTCACTCGGCTTCAACGCCGTTAGCCTCGACGACGTCTCCCACCTCACCCCCCACCCTTGGCACAACGACGAAACCAATCAGCGCATCCAGCAACTTGCCGCACGCTTCAACCCCCTCTTCACGAGCCTCAAACAACACGATCTTCAAGTCTGGGTCACCGCCGACGTCCTCACCCTTAGCCCACACCTCGAGGCCCGCCTCGGCACTTCCTTTACCACCCGAAACTCTTACTTCAATGACCTCACTCAGCGCTTCCTCGAACAACATCCCCTAGTGACCGGACTCATCCTCCGCATTGGCGAAGCTGATGGACTCGACGTCAAAGACGAACTCCGCTCACACCTTCACCTCCGCTCCGCCAAACAAGTCAATGCGTTCCTCAAAAACCTCCTTCCCATCATGGAAGCTGCAAACCGCGACGTCATTCTCCGCACTTGGACCGTTGGAGCCCACCGCGTAGGCGACCTCATCTGGCACCGCGGCCGCCTCTCCGAAGCTCTCGACGGCATCGATTCTCCTCACTTCATCCTCTCCATGAAACCAGGCGAATCCGACTTCTTTCGCCACCTGCCCCTCAACCGAGCCTTCTTCCGCTACCCCGGACGAAAAATCCTCGAACTCCAAGCACGCCGCGAATACGAAGGCGCCGGAGAGTTTCCCTCTTGGATTGGCCCCGACTGCGAACAACTCAGCGACGAACTAGCCTCCGCAGACAACATGCATGGCATTTCCGTCTGGTGCCAAACCGGCGGCTGGCTCCGCTTCAAACGCCTTCCCTTCATCCAAAAAGAAGGCCTCTGGACCGAAATCAACGCCTGCGCTGCTATCGATATCTTCAAAAACAAAATGACTGCCGCTCAATCCCTAGCCGGTTTCGTCGGAGAAAAGAAAGCGACCGCCGCCAACGAACTCCTCCATCACACCCGTCATGTCATCGAAACCCTCTACTACATCCCCGAATTCGCCCGTCAAAAACTCTTCTTCCGCCGCGTCCGTATCCCACCACTCCTCCACATCTACTGGGACTCCATCTACATCTTTTCTCCCGTTCGCAAAGTCCTTCGTCACTTCGTCAAAGACCACGAAGGAGCTCTCCACGAATCCGAAGGAGCCATGAACCGATTCCCCCGCATCCTCGAACTCGCCAAACAAATCGACTTCCCCGTTGATGACCTCCGCTTCATGCGCGACACCTGCGGCCTCATTCACCTCGCTCGCATCTACTACTTCTCAAGTTACAATGAAAATCTAGTCGAAGAAATTCGCGAAGCCAAACGAGCCTACAAAAGAGCATGGCCCATGTCTGTTCGTCCCCGCTACCGCATCAAAACCCACTTCAAAAAAACTGGCATCGACCGAAAAACCCTCTTCCTCCTCGCCAACGTGTTCGTCCGCCGCAAAAGAGGCTACCGCACTGTTCTCGATCGCCTCTTCACCCTCAACCTCCTCTCCTTCCTCTACCGCCTTTTCCAGAACCGCTCCCAGCAAGCACTCCCAAAAAACTTGCGTAACACCGCCATGGGCCTCGATTCCCTTTTCAAATAAACTCCCGCCACCCCAATGGACGATCACATCTTCACTCTCTGCCTCCTCATCCTGGCCATCGCTTGCGCTCTGAGCACCTTCGGCTCATCCGTCGCCCTTCACACCCATCACAACTGGGCCACCATCTGCATGACTTTTGGCTCTCTGATGTTGTCCCTCTTCACTCTCATCGTTGGCTATGCCTACCTCTCACAGGAATACTTCAACAACTACGTTTCACTCGGGGAGAGCTGGGGCCTTCTTACCATCCTCAGCCTGGGCGGCTTCATTCTTCTGGGCATCGGCACCTTCTCCTTCTGTGCCCGCTTCGGAGCCACCGCCAAACGAATCCAACAACTCGAAACCCTCGCCGCCGCCCTCAGCGCCGCCAAAGAACACCAAAACCAACAAACCGTTCCATCCCAAAACCCATGAGCTACCTTCCCCTTCTCCTTCTTTTTATCCCCCTCGGCATCGGGCTCCTCTTCGGCATCTCAGGCCTTCTCGCTCACCGTGGCTTCGCCTTCTGGGGCACTTGGACGATGTTGACCTCCTCAGCGACTTTCATCATCAGCGCCATCGGGCTCTTCGCACTCTCCGCTTACCTTGTTGGAAACCCAGGCTACAGCGAGCTGATCGCATACATCACCCTTCTCCTGCTTGCTCTCTCTACGCTTGGCTACACCGTCGGCCTCAATGCCGTCTGCCTCCGCTCCCGCAAACTCTTCTCCCAAGCCACCATCCTTGAAAAAATCACCCAAGACCTCGCCACCCAAACCTCCCCAAACCAACCCATCTCACCCCCAACTCAACGTTGACCTTTCTCATTCCCAGTCCACCCTCTCGAAATAGATGATCGAAATCGAATACTGCGCCAAGTGAAATTACCTCCCCGAAGCCGACCGTGTGTCGGCTGAAATCAAGGAAGTCACCTCCGAAGATATCACCCTCATCGCCGGCGAAGGCGGCATCTTCGAAATCAGGCAAGACAACAAGCTCCTCTTCAAAAAAGAAAGAAGCGGTCATTTTCCCGAACCAGGAGAAGCCGCCAAGCTGTTCAGCTAGACGCATCGATTTGATCAGCGGTGAGCCCCAACAAAGAATACCCAAACAAACCTCCGAAGATTTCCCTCGCCGAAGCAGTGGGCTCAACGCACAAAAACCAAGCTCACTTCACAATCACCTCCGAACCCGGCCGAATCAAACTCGGCACCCGCGCCGCATCCCAATTTGCCAACCGGAAGCAACCCGAACTGCGACTCCGTCCAATCGTCCGCGGCGAATCCGTCCCGTGGATTCCAATTCCAGACTTGCTCAAACCCGCCCACAAAATCCCCACCGGATTATTCGGCCCCCCCGGAATATCCAGCGCCTCCTTGCCCCGCTTCCCCGTCTTCAACAACTGCTTATCATAACGCCAAACCGGCCACTCGAGACAGTTCTTCAACGTCCAAGTCCCCCGATGAATAAATCGCTCATAACCCGGCGTCGTCGGAAAACTCGCAACCAACTGAAACTTCGGATCCTCCTCCTTCGCAATCGCCACTTGCTCCTCCGTACTCGCTAAACCCGTCTCAATCGGCGCATAAATCAAAATCTGCTTCAGCTTCGTATCAATCACCACCCGCCGCGCGCTCAACTCCCCCTCATCCGCACGATACACCCGCCCCGCTCGAATCTCCTCGATCTGAAACGGCTCCACATTCGGCACCACCAAGGTCTTCTTAGGCGCTAACCCCCACGTAATCTTCTTCCCGTTCAACTCCGTCAAAACCTTCTCCGAAGTATGATACCGCTCAGCCATATATTCGAGATAACTCCGATAAACCAAACTCTTCTCTTCCGCCTGCTGGGTCCGCTTGTAAGGCAACTTGAAATTCACAAAGCGCTCGGCTGAATTCGGCACCACCGCCGTCACAAAAGTCGTCGAAACCACCTCATCCGCTTCCTCTTGCACACTCGCAACATCATCCTCCGCCCTTCCCAACGTCGAATTATACGCCGCAATCGCCCTCTGCGTGAACGTCCCCGGATGACCGTCGATCACCCCAGGACCAAAATTCTTTTGATCGAGAAAAATCTGCAGCCGGAATGCCGCATCCCGCTCCTCACCGAAAGTCTTCGCCGAAACGAAAGAGGCAAAAATAAGCGAAAAAAAGAGGACAAAAACAAAGCCATTCATTTGAGGCGAGGGGTCAGGAAGAGTTTATCAAATTAGTTAAGAATTACAAATTAAATGAAGCCGAGTAAAATCCCGCGCAGAAAAACACAAGCTACCAACGAGCCAAGTCAGCATCATTTGTGTGACGATTCGAATCTTCAAGTTCTTCCAAAAAATCTTTCAATCTTCCCTCAATCATCGGTGAAACAACGGCCTCCACCACCACATCATTCTCCTCAAACTCCATCGTCAACACCTTGGCCTCCACATGCAAGATGTTGAGCAAATCCCCTCGGCTTTGCGGCAAACGAAATCTCCTCCGCCGCACCCGGTCCACCAACATCTCCTCGCAAGCACGCTCCAAATCCTCAATCCCCATCCCGCTCTTCGCGGAGATCTCAACCGCCCCCGGAAACCTCTCCCGCAAACGCCCCAAAACCTCCCCATCCTCCACCCGATCCACCTTGTTCAAAACAGTCACCGTCGCCTTGCCCTCCGCCCCCAACTCCCCCAGCACCTTCACCGTCGTCGCATGAAATGCCTCCACCCCCGGGTCACTCGCATCCAAAACATGCAACAGAAAATCCGCCAAAACGGCCTCCTCCAAAGTCGACTTAAATGCCTCCACCAACCGATGCGGCAAATTCCGCACAAAGCCCACCGTATCCGTCAAAAGCAACGGCTGCCCCCCCGGCAAATCAATCCGCCGCGTCGTCGGATCCAAAGTCGCAAACAACTGATCCGCCTCATAAACATCCGCCCCCGCCATCCGATTCAACAAGGTCGACTTCCCCGCATTCGTATACCCCACAATCGCCGCATGCGGCACCGCCTGCTTCTCCCGCTCCTTCCTCCGAGTCGCCCGCTGCTTCCTCACCTCCGCCAACTCCTTCTTCATGCGCGAAATCCGCGTCCGCGCCAATCGTCGATCAATCTCAATCTGCTGCTCCCCCATCCCCCGCGCGGCACCACCCCCTCCTCCACTGCCTCCCCCGCCACCCTCCCGGTCCAAGTGACCCCACATCTTCGCCATCCTGGGCAAAGCATACTCCATCCGCGCCAACTCCACCTGCAACTGCGCCTCCTTCGTCGATGCCCGCTTCGCAAAAATATCCAGAATCACCTCCTCCCGATCAATCACCGTAATCCCCGCCAGCCCCTCCCCAATTCCGCTGCTGCATCGGACTCACCCCATTATCAAAAATCAAACAATCACTCCCCTTCTCCCGCGCCAATTCCGAAAGCTCCTCCGCTTTCCCGGTTCCACAAATGAAACCCTTGTGCCGCGAACGCACCCGCACCAACTCCATCCCCACCACCCCAATCTCCAAAGTCTTCACCAACTCCTCCAACTCCAACAACAACTCCCGCGCCTCAACCTCTTCCTCCTTCTCAAAATAAAAACCCACCAACACCGCCCGCTCAACCATCTCGGGCTTTTCACGAACCTCAAACATCCTTCCGCACCCTACCACTAATCCTGTCCTCCCATCAAGAAGACGAAAGCGGCGCCACCCCGGGAGGCAACTTCACCCCTGTCCCATCCCCCTTCCCCAAACGACGAATCCCATTCGTCACTTCCTCCACCACCACCACCGGCTTCGCCTTCCACAACGACTTCCGAACCAACTGCCGCACCGGTCCCTCCGCCCGAAAACCCACAAACCGAGCCATCACCTGACCCCGAAAATAAATGCGCGTCTCCGGAGTCTGAACCACTCCCAACTTCTCCATCACCGCCCGATTGGCATCCACATCCATTTTCCCATACTGCACCCCCAAAGTCCCCTCATGACTCATGCGCCCCAACACGGAGGCCAAATTCCAGCACTCCCCTCACCAATCCGCATAAAAATTCACCACCACAATCCGATCCCCGCGCCCACAAAACTCATCCAAATCCTCCGCCGCCACCTCCTGAATCCCCCGATAAGTCTCCAGCCCCTCGGGAGACCAATCACCCTTCAATTCCGTCCCCTCCCCATTCTCCAACCCCTCCCTCGAACCACCACTCCATAAACTCCCCAAGCCCGCTTTCGCAGACCGACAAGAAGTCACCCCAACCGTACACAAAAGTACGATCATGAAAATCGTAGCCCTCACGACTACAAATTTAACAAAATTTAACTAATTTTCAATCCCAGATTCACTCGCACCTCCCTCACCACCGACCAAAAACCTCCACCCTAACCACCCGGAATCGCCCGAATACCCGGCGGCAAACTCCTTTGCCCACCAACTTTCTGGATCGCCTCGTTCCCGCTAGACTCCACAACCTTCTGACGCACCGCCGGTTGCACTTTCGATAAATGCGCAGCAACCATCCTCTCGATCGTTGCCCCATCCCGATACCCCGTAAACTGCCCCACCTGCTGACCCCGGTAAAAAATGCGCGTATCCGGAATCCCCCGCACCCCCATCCGCTGCGCCAACGCCCCCGCTTGGTCCACATTCACCTTCCCATACTGAACCCCCGGAGTCCCCTGACCTGCCAGTTTCCCCAACACGGGAGAAAGCTTCCGACACGGCGGTCACCAATCCGCATAAAACTCCACCACCGCCAAACGATCATCAGAACCAATAAACCGCTGGAACTCGCCCGCCGTTACCGTTCGAAAACTCGTCAAAACCGGCAAACCGCCTCCCGAAACCCCAAATCCTGACACCTCCTGACTCACCACCTCCCCCCCATCATCCACCTCCTCCGCTCCCGACTCCGCAAACTCCTTCAACTTCATCTGCACCTGCTTGCATGAGCTCGTCGCCAGCACAGCCGCTATCAAAAGAGCAAACCGAAACCCCAATTTCACCAGTCGAATATCCTAGAAACTCAGGACTAGGACAATATCAAAACAAATCAATTAACCGCGTCGCTTGCGCTTCAACTTCAGCTGCGCCAGCGCGTTCGCAATCGCCGCCTGCTGGGCCGCAACCTCCTCCGCGTTTTCAGGATCAATTCCCTCGAGAGCCTCCTCGGCCCGCTTCATCGCCTCCTCCACCTTCGACTCGTCAATCTGATCCTCCTCGAAGGCCACGTCCGTCAAAATCGTGACCTTGTGCTGATCCACCTCTGCAAAACCTTTCCCCACCGCCAATTCGGTCACCTTGCCCTCTTTCCGGTAACGCAACTCGCCCGCATCCATCGCCGTCACCAGCGCCGCGTGCGTTTCCAAAACGCCCATCTCTCCATCTGCACCTGGAAGATAAACGTCTTCCACTGTGTCGGAAAACACCTTCCGTTCGGGAGTCACAATCTCGAGATGAAGAGCCATGAAATACTAGAATTCTAGGAATTAGGACTTCTCAACCGAATCAATGCCCGCCTTCATGTAGAAGTTACCCTCAGGCACACTATCGTGCTCACCATCGAGAATCTCCGCGAACCCTTTCACGGTATCATCAATCGAGCACAATACTCCGGGCACGTTCGTGAAAATCTCCGCCACATGGAAGGGCTGCGTCAAGAAACGCTGAATTTTACGTGCGCGGAAAACAGTCAACTTATCTTCATCGGACAATTCATCCATACCCAGAATGGCAATGATGTCCTGCAAATCCTTGTAACGCTGCAAAACCTGCTGCACTCCCCGAGCCACTCGGTAGTGCTCTTCGCCAACCACCTCTGGAGCCAACGCCTTCGACGTCGAAGCAAGAGGATCAACCGCAGGAAACAGAGCCTGCTCAGCAAGGGAACGCTCCAAAACCACCGTTGCATCAAGGTGCGCGAAGGTGTTTGCCGGTGCCGGGTCGGTCAAGTCATCCGCCGGTACGTAAACCGCCTGAATCGAAGTAATCGAACCCTTGTTCGTCGAAGTAATCCGCTCCTGCAAACCCGCCATCTCCTCAGAAAGAGTCGGCTGATATCCCACCGCCGAAGGAGTCCGGCCCAGAAGCGCCGAAACCTCCGAACCCGCCTGCGAAAATCGGAAGATGTTATCAACAAACAACAAAACGTCTTGGTTTTGCTCATCACGGAAATGCTCCGCCATCGTCAAAGCAGAAAGCGCCACTCGGAGACGAGCACCCGGAGGCTCGTTCATCTGCCCATAGCAAAGAGCCACCTTGGAACCATCCTTCAAAACAGGAGTACCACTTTCACTCACTTTGGGATGACCATTGGCATCCTTCTCCGTTTCAATAACCCCGGACTCAATCATCTCCCAATAAAGGTCATTCCCCTCACGAGTCCGCTCTCCCACTCCGGCAAAAACAGAGTAACCACCGTGCGCCTTCGCGATGTTGTTGATCAACTCCATAATCACAACCGTCTTGCCAACCCCAGCTCCCCCGAACATCCCACCTTTACCACCCTTCAAGAGCGGGCAAATCAAGTCAATCACCTTAATCCCGGTCGGAAGAACCTCTGTCGTTGCCGACTGGTCCGTGAAGGTCGGTGCCGCCCGGTGAATCGGTGAAGTCTTGTCCGGTTCGGCAAGAGGCACATTCTCATCCACCAACTCACCGGTGACGTTGAAAATTCGCCCCAAAACCTGATTCCCTACCGGCACTGCAATCGGCTTGCCCGTATCCCGCAAACTCATCCCACGCTTCAATCCATCGGAAGAGCTCATCGCCACCGCACGCACCCAGCCGTCACCCAAGTGCTGCTGCACTTCCAGTGTCAACTGAATCTCCCCGTCTCCAGGATTGTACGTCACTTCGAGAGCGTTATAGATATCAGGCAGCTTTGCCGCTTTCGAAAAGTCCGCATCGACGACCGCGCCGATAACTTGAACGATAGTTCCTTGGTTGCTCATGGTGAAATGCTTTTAGTTTGTAGGCTAATTCTAATTGGGTTGATCACTCCATCGCTTTCATCGCGGTCGTGATCTCAAGAAGTTCTGCTGTAATCGCCGCTTGGCGAGCCTTGTTGTATTCGAGGGTCAGCTCCTTGGTCATCTTCTTGGCGTTGTCAGTTGCGCCCTTCATCGCAACCATCCGCGCCGAGTGCTCCGAAGCACGCGACTCGACCAACATCTGGTAAACTTGGAAATTCACATAAAGAGGCAGCAGCGCATCAAGTACCCCCTGCGGTGAAGGTTCGAAAAGATAGTCTTTGCCCAGAGCAACCGACTTGTTGGTCTCCTCAACCTCGCCTTTTCCAATCCCCTCGTAATCCTGCTTCTCCCCAACCGAAGAAGCATCGATTGGCAACAACTGCACCATCGTCGGCTCCTGCGTGAGGGTCGAAACAAAGTTCGTAAACGCGACCGAAATCTGACTGTATCCCCCCTCGAGAAACTGCTTCGTCAAAAACGTCGCAATCGGTCGCGCATCCACAAACGGAACCGGATCGTTCACCTCAAAGTCCGCCACCAATTCATCTCCCGCTTTCGAAAGCTGGTCTCTCAGCTTCTTCCCCACTGTCACAAATTCTGCCTCCGGCCCACTCTGCGCCCTCACCTTCTTCAGAAGGTTTGTGTTCAGTGGTCCACACAAACCCTTGTCCGTGGAAATGACCAAAACCAATTCCTTGCCGCCTTCCTGACCCGCCTGCAAAAGCGGATGAGACTCCTCATCCACATTCTCTTTCAAGTTCACCAAAACCTGATTGAGCAAATCCGCATAATCACGACCAGCAAGTGCCTGGTCCTGCGCCTTCTTCATCTTCGCCGCTGCCACCAACTGCATCGCGCGAGTGATTTGAGCGGTGTTCTTGACCGACTTAATGCGCCGGCGGATGTCACGAAGGTTAGCCACAACGAAGAGGAGGGTTTACGGAGAAAAATTTACTTCCAAGTCGATTTGAAATCCTCAATGGCTCCCTTGAGCTCATCGACCGCGTCCTTGTTTTTCTTCAAGTCCGGTTTCTCATTCCGAATTTTCTCAAGCAAATCGGATTTGCGATCCGAAAAGAACTCTCCCATCGCTGTCTGGCACTCCTTGATTCGTTCGACATCGACATCATCGAAGTAACCGTGCTGCATCGCAAACAAGTAGACCGCTTCCAGCTCAAGCGAGAGCGGCGAATACTGGTTCTGTTTGAAAAGTTCAACAATCCGCTGACCCCGTTCCAGCTTTGCTTTCGTGGAAGCATCCAAGTCCGAGCCAAATTGCGCAAAGGCCTGCAATTCCCGGAACTGCGCCAAGTCCAACTTGGTCGTTCCCGCAACCGTCTTAATCGTCTTCGTCTGTGCAGCCGAACCCACCCGCGAAACCGAAAGACCCACTGAAATCGCTGGTCGAATCCCCTGATAGAACAAATCCGTCTCAAGGAAAATCTGCCCATCCGTAATCGAAATCACGTTCGTGGGAATATAAGCCGACACATCACCCGCCTGCGTCTCAATAATGGGTAACGCAGTCAAAGAACCACCACCCGCATTCTCAGACAAACGAGCCGAACGCTCAAGGAGGCGGCTGTGAAGGTAGAAAACGTCACCAGGATAAGCCTCACGACCAGAAGGACGACGAAGAATGAGCGAAACCTGACGATAAGCGACCGCGTGCTTGGACAAGTCATCAAAGACAATGAGACAGTCCTTACCTTGGTCCATAAGATACTCCGCAATCGCGCAACCTGCATAAGGAGCAAGAAACTGCATCGCCGCAGGGTCCGAAGCAGAAGCAGAAACCACCGTTGTATACTCCATCGCTCCCGCATCCTCGAGAGTCTTCACTGTCCGTGAAACGTTCGAAAGCTTCTGACCAACCGCAACATAAATACAATAAAGCGGCTTGTGATTCTTGAGCTGCCCCTGTTCTGCCGCCTTGTTCTGCTGCGCCTGCGAAATAATGGTATCAACTGCAATCGTGGTCTTACCCGTGGCCCGGTCTCCAATGATAAGCTCCCGCTGTCCCCGACCAATTGGAATCATTGCATCAATCGACATAATTCCAGTCTGCACCGGAACAGAGACCGACTTCCGCTTAATAATGCCCGGGGCAATCTTCTCCATCGGATACTGCGCCGCCGCCTCAATCGGCCCCTTGCCATCGACAGCCTCCCCAAGCGCATTCACCACGCGCCCCAAAACATTCTCACCGACTGGCACCGAAAGAAGTTTCCCCGTCGTCTTACACTCCATCCCTTCCGTAACCTTCTCGTAGTCTCCCAGAAGGACGACCCCAACTTCCCCTTCCTCGAGGTTCATCGCCACGCCCGTGACACCACCGGGAAACTCAATCGTCTCGTTCAACATCACATCGCTCAGGCCTTCCACCTTGGCAACGCCATCACCTGTTTCGCGAACCACACCCACATTGGTGCGTTCGACTCCGGCGGAGACTTGGGAAATTTGGGATTCGAGTTCTTGAAGAATGCTGCTCATCGCTTGATTTGATTTTGGAGATTCACTTTGGTCAATTGAAGGCGCTTGTAAGTCGCTCGACACGGGCTTTGACCGACCCGTCAATAACATCATCACCCACCCGAACTTTGAGCCCACCCAGGAGATCAGGGTTCGTGCGGAATTCAAAATTGAGACCGTTTCCATATTTTGTAGTCAGCGACTGGCGAATACGCTCCTCAGTCGCAGGGTCAAGAAAGCGAGCGCTCTCGACCACCACCCGGCTACGGGCCTCTTCGAGCCGGACCAAACGGGCCAAGCCCGCAAGGACACCACGGTAGTCCCGCGGCTTGTCTGCCACCACTTTCGCAATAGCAGGGCGAAGAAGCTCCTCGTTGAGCCGACCATCAGGCGAACACAACCGGAAAATCCGGCGCGCGGTCGTCATCGCAACTTTGGAAATCTTCATCGCTTCGAAATCAATTCAATCAGTTCAGAGTCTGCAAGGCCTCCTCATTAATGCGGCGCTGATCATCATCAGTAAGCACCTTACCAGCAACCTGAGAGGTCGCTGTAGCCACCAACTGGCCAAACTCCGCTTTCAACTCCGCCTTCATCTGCTCCCGCTCAGCTTTCGCCGCTTCTTCCGCCTTCGCCAAGATGTTCTGCGCCGCACTCACCGCCTTTTGCGTCTCAACCTCACTCAGCTTCGCCGCACTATCCTTCGCCTCTTCGATCAAACGCTTGGCATCGGCATTCGCTTTTTCAATCGCCTCCGTTGTGCGCTTCTCACTATCCGCCAATTGCTGCTCAATTTGCTTGAGCTTCTCCTCTCCATCCGCAATCCGCGAGCGACGCTCTTCCAGCATCGTCTGAATCGGGCCAAACGCGTATTTCTTGAGCACGAAAATCACGAGGGCGAAGTTGATCACCTGCGCAATGAAGTAGGGCCACTTCAGGTGAAAGGTCTTCACGATTCCTTCTAAAGCGGAAACATCAGTTTCGGCAGCTGCGATAATCAAATTCATATTCGTCTCAAGTGGTGAAAGGAAGCCGGACCCGCAGGCCCGGCTTCAAAAATACTTAAACTGCGAACGCAGAAAGAATGAAGACGCCCTCAATCAGAGCGGCGAGAATAATCGCAATAACGAGGATAGGAGTCGCAGCTCCCGGATTCCGACCGGTGGCTTCGGCAGCCTTCATTCCTAGAAGACCAATACCGATTCCGGCTCCGACCGCCGCAAAAGCCGCGACGAAGAACTTGTTGAACTCGATTGCTGCGAGAACAGTTGGGACCATTTCAGTTAGCATGTTTTTTTCGTTTTTTGGTTTCAACGCCACTCCCACAGTCTTGCCATGGTCAAGCGGCGAAAGCGTTAATGATGCTCCTCGTCTCCATGATCATGCTCACAAATGAGCTTCAAAAAGACAGCGGACAACAAAGAGAAAACAAGTGCCTGCACAAGGCCGACGAGCAACTTCACGAAGTAGAACGGAAGAGCAGGCAAAAAGGCGATATACTTGGGAACCAGGAACATGAGCGATTCCAAAGTCTGCTCACCGCCATACATATTTCCATAAAGGCGGAAGCTCAACGCAACAGGGCGAATCGCAATCGAAATGAGTTCAAGAACCCCAACAAATAAGAAAACCGGCACCATCAACGCCAACATCACTCCCGCAAAACTCCCCTTCGGCGCGAAAATGTGCTCGAGAAATCCCTTCAAACCATTCTCCGTAATCGCCCAGTAAAACCAGAGAATGGCAAAAGTAAGGGCCATTGCCGCCGTCAAGTTGAGGTCCGCATTTCCTCCGCGAAGCCAAGGCAAGAAATGGTAACTAGAGAACGTCTCGTGTCCAACCTTCCACCCGAAAGTTCCAACCCCGGGAATGAGCCCGAGATAATTGTTCACAAGAATGAAAAAGAAGACCGAACCGAAAAACCAAAAGGTGCGCTTGATCAGATGATCTCCCAAGATGTTCCCAAAAAAGTCGTATACGCTCTCCACCAACCACTCCGCAAAATTCTGAAGACCCGTAGGAACCAGCTTCATCTCCTTCGTCGCGGCCCGACAGAAAAGAACAATCAAGCCGACCGTGATCCAAGTCATCAAAATCGAATTCGTCAGGAAACCCAATGCCCCACCACCTGGAAAAATCGGCTCTGCATTGGGAAGCAACTTATGACCGCCCCCATCTCCTGCTGCCGTAGCAATCGCCGCGGTTGCTAGAAAACCAACTAGGAGAAGAAAAATTCGTGAAATGCCGAGTCGAGAAGTCACAATCGCTGCGCGTCACAAGGCGCTTAAAGCCCCGTAAAACCAAGGTCAAGACCACTTTGTGAAATTTTTCACAAAGGCGATTCAACGCCACGATTTGAACACAATCTGGCTTAGGACTGCTCCTTCTCCTGCGATGACTCCACAACTTCCGCCTCTTTATCTTCAGCGATAGTCTCACCTGCCGGCACAAACTTCAAAGCCACCCCGTTAATGCAGTATCTCTGGTCAGTCGGCGTATCAAAACCCTCCCCCTCAAAAACATGACCCAAATGTCCGTCACAAACTGCACAACGCACCTCCGTCCGAATCATCCCATGCGAGACATCAGGAATCAGCTTCACATTCTTCGCCTGCGAAGGATCAAAAAACGACGGCCATCCACAACCAGAGTCGAACTTCTCGTTCGAAGTAAACAATTCCGCCCCGCAACCCGCACAGTAGTAAGTCCCCGCTCCCTGCTCCTTGAACTGCTTGTAAACCTCTCCAAAAGCCCGCTCCGTTCCTGACTGACGCAAAATACGATACTGTTCTGGCGTCAGCTCCTTCTTCCATTCTTCGTCCGATTTCTTCACAACTCCTTTGGGTTCCTCAGGTTTCTCCGCCAATTCGACCATCACTGCCTTGTCCTTCTGCTGGCTCAAAGCAAGACCCGACAACGCCACCACAGTTCCAATTATCACCCCTGCGATTCCATAGGTTTTCATATTCTTGAGAGACCTTTCTTCACTATTCTATTCCCCATCCTTCGCACGTCAAACACCCTCAAACCTGCACAAAACCCGCAGGAAACAGGATTTGCATCAACATCGAGAGGAAGAAATTCACAATCAAGATGGCAAGCGAAGAGAAAACCATCGCATCCGTTGTCCCCCCCACCCCCCCCCCCCCCCCCAAACTAGACCCCCAAAACACGGGTCAACAAAAAAAACCCCAAAAAAAACCCAAAAA
>JBCCZX010000059.1:0-16594 GCA_039186735.1 Verrucomicrobiota bacterium
GCGGCGGATTCCGCATCCCCGAAATCCTCGAAACTTCCGGTGCCACCCTCATCGAAGTCGGAGCCACCAACAAAACCCACTTGCGCGATTACCAAAACGCAATTTCAGAGCGCACTGCATTGATTCTCAAAGTTCATCGCTCTAATTTTTACGTAGAAGGATTCACCGGCGAACCCGAACTCGAAGAACTCTCTCAGCTCGCAAAATCCCATGGAATCCCACTCGTCGAAGACCTCGGCTCCGGTGCTCTCATGCACACCGACCACCTGGCTCCCATCGAACACGAGCCCCGTCCCCAGGAACAAATTTCCCGCGGAATCGAACTCGTTTTATTTTCGGGAGATAAACTATTGGGCGGACCCCAGGCCGGAATCATCGCCGGAAACGCCGACCTCGTCGCCAAAGTGAAGCGCGAACCCTTCTACCGCGCCGTCCGCCCCGACAAGCTCATCCTCACCGCCCTCCAGGAGGTCATCATCGACTACCTCACCGTCAAGGACGACCCCTCCAAACTCTCTCTCATCCCCGTCCTCGACATGCTTCAGCAATCCCCCGAAACCCTGCGCGAAAAAGCAGCCCAAATCCGCGAACAAGTCTACGCAGCCAACTCAAGCGTCGAACTCGTCGAAAGCACCGGCGCCACTGGCGGCGGCACCATGCCCAAATCCCAATTCCCCTCCGTCGCCCTGCGCTCCCCTGCCCCCCCCTCTCACCCCGACCTCGTTGCCCGCATCGAAGACGAACACCACCACGTCGACCCTCGAACTCTTCGCGGACTCTAATTTCCCACCTCAAATGACAATCCGGAAATCCGTGATTCTCTGAGAAAAGTTTCGCTCGCCAGTCGCGGCAAGCCTCCTCATTTTGCATGACACTTCACCCAACGTCATGAACATCCTTCCCTCGGCTTGCCTTGCCATCCTGGCAACCACCTCCGCCTCCAGCGCGGCAGTCATCCGCCAAACCAGCTTCGAAAACGAAACCCTCGGCTCCCTCTACGTCGACACCTCCGACCCCAATATCGAACACGCCCTCGTCAACAATCCCGGCCAATCCATCGTCAACTCAACCGTCACGACCGAACTCGGCTACAACGCCATCTTCGAACCGATTCGCGACCCCAGCATTGGACTGTCCAACGGCGGCCCCGTCGGTGTCGTCTCCAATCCTGCCCCACCCCAACCCTTCACTGACGGATCCCAAGGCTACCAAATCTCAAATACCAATGGCGGCTTCTTCCTCAACTTCGAAACCATCAGCCTCGCCGGTGTCGAAAACCCCACCCTCTCCTTCGATTTCTTCCTGACCGAAACCAATTGGACGCTCGACGATGCCATCGCCATCACCATCTCTGACCCCGTCAATTTCGTGAGTATCGAAGTCATCCCCGACACCTTCCTCACCGGAACCGATATTGATGACCTGCTCTTCAACGGCCTCGATGCCGAAGGCCAGTGGCATTCCGCCTCAATCGACCTCTCCAGTCTCGCTTTCGCAGAACTCCAAGTCTTTCTCGATACCGATACCACCAACAAAGCCCTCTTCCTCGACAACGTCGTCTTCAAAAGCAATCCCATCCCCGAGCCCTCCACCCTCGCCCTCCTCAGCGGCCTTCTCCTGACCTCCGTCGTCCGGCGGCGACACTAATCCTTCGTCCAAATCCGAGTGTTGAGATCAAGATCTTCAACCAACCCGAAGCACGCACTGAGCTGAAACACCAGCTCACGAAACTGTCCCAAATCGTCCACTCGACACTTCAGATCTCCCTCGAACCAATCCGCTTGCTTCGGAATGGCCACATAAACCAAAGAATCCCGAAACGCCGCCCGCACCTCCTTCGAAAACTTACCCGCCAACTCCACAAACCGCTCCTGCATCGCCGGAGTCAAAATATACCGAGCCTCCACCGCATCTGAAGCCCGCACCACAAACAAGCGCTCAAACTCCGGATTCTCCATCCGCTCCACCTTCCCTCCCAACTTTTGCAAAGACCTCCCAAACGCACCCAACTTCTCCAACCCATCCGGACGCACCTCAACCTCGCTCTTGAAGTGTTTGTGAAAGTCCGCCACCACCAACAATCCCCGAAATATCGTCACATAATACGTCTCGGTATTCCCATCACTATCCGTCCGCGTCCGCCGATCCTCCGCGTGAATCTCCGAAAAGAACAAATCCGTCTTCCCAATATTCCCCACAAAAAAATCCTCTCCCTGATAACGGTCCGGATGGCTGAACAGCCCACTCGCCCGAAACCATCGCTCCTCCACATGACCCTTGGGCTGATAACGAATCCCCGGTTCCATCGCCGAAACGACCCGATTCACCACCTCCTGCTTGAAGCGCCCCTGAAATTCCCCCGCCGTTCCCGCAAAAAATACCCCATACACCACCGCCATCCCAATCACGAGAACCAACACCCCTAGAAAAACCCCCAATACTCCTTCCGACAAACCCACGACTCCCGTCAGCAAACCCAACACCACCACCCCCAACATCCACTTTCCCCCCTGCGCTCGCTTGTCCAGGAGCGAAAGCCGCCACTTCTCCAAATCCGCCAACTCGGGCCGCAAGCCCTCCAAGAACGCCTCCGGCGTCCGACCGTGCCATCTAGGAGAGCCGGACATCGACCCCCTCCCGCTCTTCAGCTTTGACCTCGAACCACGCCGCCCGCTCAAAATTCCACACCCCCGCAAAAATCACCCCGGGAAACGACTCCACCCCATTATTCCAATCCTGCACGGCCGCAAGATAAGCCCGCCGCGATGCCGAAATCTGAGACTCCACCTCCGTCAAATTCCGCTGCAAATTCAAAAAGTGCTCGCTCGACTTCAACTCAGGATAACTCTCTGCGAGCGCAAACAACCGATTCATCCCGACCTCAATTTCCCGCTCCTGCGCAAACCGCTCCCCACTCTCCGCACTCGCCACCTGCGCCGCATTCCGGGCCTCAATCACCCCTTCGAAAACCTCCTTCTCATGCTTGGCAAACCCCCTCACCGTCTCCACCAAATTCGGAACCAACTCCCACCGCTTCTTCAACTGCACATCAATCGACGCAAAAGCATTCCTCATCGCATTCCGACGACCAATAAATCCATTGTAAATCAAGATCAGCACCAACAAACCTCCCCCCAAAAACACAAAACCGAGAATCCCCAACAACTCCATGATCTAAGCCTAACAACCGGAAAAACCGCGCGCGATTCCAAAACCCCCGCCATCTTGCACTCCAACGCAAAAAAGACCCGCTCACCGCCACAAATCATCGTTGCAACTCGGGTACACTCGCTCCAAGTTCCCCGCACATGGCCAAACCCAAGCTTTTCTCTCCCGGACCTGTCGACGTCGCTCCCGAAACTTACGCCGCCATGTGCGGCCCCACCATCGGACACCGCGGCGCCGACTTCGAAGAGCTCTACGCCTCCCTCCAACCCGGCCTCCAACAAATCGCCGCCACTTCCCGTCCCGTCTTCCTCAACACCTCATCCGCCTGGGGAATCATGGAAGGCTGCCTCCGCAACCTCACCCAAAAGAAAGTCCTCAACCTCTGCTGCGGAGCCTTCTCCGACAAATGGTTCGACGTCGCCAAACGCTGCGGCAAGCAAGCCGAAGCCATCCAAGTCGAATGGGGACAGCCCATCGACCCCGACCTCGTCCGCGCCAAACTCGCCGAGGGCGGCTTCGACACCGTCACCCTCGTCCACAACGAGACCTCTACCGGCTGCCTCAACCCCCTCAAGGAAATCGCCGCCGTCGTCCGAGAATTCGAAGACGTCCTCCTCGTCACCGACACCGTCTCCTCCTTCTCGGCCGTCCCCACCCCCTTCGACGAACTCGGCGTCGACGTCCTCCTCTGCGGCGTCCAAAAAGCACTCGCCCTCCCTCCCGGCCTTTCCCTCTTCATTGCCTCTGAACGAGCCCTCGAACGCGCCAAAACCACTCCCGACCGCGGCTACTACTTCGACTTCATCGAATTTGAAAAGAACCACGCCAAAAACAATACCCCCTCCACCCCCGCTATTCCCCACCTCTACGGCCTCAAGGAGCGCGTCGACGTCATGCTCGCCGAAGGTCTCCCCGCCCGCTACGCTCGCCACGCCGAAACCAACCAAATGACCCTCGCTTGGGGCACCAGTCACGGCTTCGCACCGCTCCCCCCCGAAGGCTTCCGCTCCAAATCGCTCGTTTGCTTCCAAACTCCCGAAAACCTCGACCTCTCCTCCTGGATCAAAGCCGTCCGCAACAACCACAACTTCCTCATCAACGGTGGCTACGGCAAAATCAAAGGCAAAACCTTCCGCATCTCCAACATGGGCAACGAAACCCCCGCCACCATGCAAGAGCTCTTCACCGCCCTCGATACCGAACTTCCGAATTTCCTGAGCTAACGCCCCCATTTAGGGACTCTCTTCAACCTCCAAATTCTTCAACTCCTCGATCGCTTCCCCCACCGCTTCCAAGTCGCGACCCTCACCCGAAAAACCGTCTCTCGCTGCAGGCTCCGTCCTCTCGGCCCACGCCGCCAAATCCTCCTCGGGCAAACCACTCTTCCAAGCATCCGCCGCCTCCTGATCATCCTTCGACCACTCCCGGTAAAGCTTCTCATACTGTCGATGCCGCGTCTCCTCATCCAGTATCTGCGCATACCATTCCGCCGCCCGATC
Source organism: Verrucomicrobiota bacterium (assembly GCA_039186735.1). Lineage (GTDB taxonomy): Bacteria > Verrucomicrobiota > Verrucomicrobiia > Verrucomicrobiales > Akkermansiaceae > Roseibacillus. Next base: position 4,668 of record JBCCZX010000059.1, read on the forward strand.
ATTCTGTTCGCTCCACATCAATTGCCGACCCGCACTCTCAAAAACTCCATCCGTCTGCATACTCTCCCCCTGCTGCTGCAACCAGGCCGACGCCTGAGCCTCATCCTGCTTCACCCAATTGCCGAACGATTGCGAAACCTGCTCCATCCCCTCACCTTCCGCCCCAACCTGCGTAACCACATAATCCAGAGCACCTGCCGGGTCTGAATACCCCCACATTGAGGTCACCGTCTGCGTCAATTCCCGCTTCTGCTCACCGTCCACTCCCTCCCCCTCAATAAACGCCAGCGCCGCCTGGGGATCCTGCCACGCGATCTGTCCCACAATCGCTGTCCGCGCCTGCTTCAAACCCACCTGATCCCCACTCTCGCGTAAACTCGCTATCAGTTCATCACGCTTCTCCGCATCCGAACCAATCGATTGAGCCAGCTGCTGAATCACCGCCGTCTTCAATCCCGCATCCATCTCGCCCAACTTCCCCAGCGTTCCCTCAAAATCCGTCTTCGCCTTCGCCGCGTAATACATCGCCTCAAACTGGTTCTTCCCCATTCCCATTCCCGACCCCAATCGATCACCATTCTCCTGAAACCACTCATAAGCCTGCTCGGGCTCCGAGCGCATCCACCCCATCATCGCCCCCATACCTGCCACCATCTTCATCATCCCCTTCCCTTCAAGCGCGGCTTCCATAGCCTTCGGCCCGTCCTTCGCTGCCCACCGGTTCAACAACATCATGTGCACCGCCACCATCTCCTGCGCATTCCCCATCTCCTCCAAATCCGCCACCAAACCCTCCAGTTCATAAGCATCCAAATAACGAACCATATCGTAAATATTGAACAACGCCTCGAAATCCATCTGCGCCATCGGCGACCCCTTCAACTCATCAATCAACACCTTCAACCCCTCACGTGGATTCTGCGACAGCTCATATCCTCGCACATCCGGCTTCCGCCCCCCTCGACTCAATCCGTCTGACCGACTCGCCGCCAGCGTCGCAGAAGACTTCTTATCCACCTCCCCACGGCCCTCAACTCCTCCCGAGCGGCCCTGCCCCACCAAAAATCCCCCAAGACCAGTCAAAATTCCAAAGGCCGCCGCAATCAAAATTCCTTGCCCATTCATTCGCAACCGCCTCTGTAAACCATCCACCCCTAGCCTCCAATTCCAATCCTCGCCTCATTTTCCACCACTCTCTTCTCGGCGCGCCAACAACCACAACCAGTCGGACAAGCGATTCAGAAACAGCCGCACCTCCGGGGACACTTCCTCCGCCCGAATCTCTAAAACCCGCCTCTCCGCACGCCGGCAAATCGTTCGCGCCAAATCCAAAAAAGCCGCCGCTGCCACCCCGGCCTGACCCGGACGAGCCCACCCCTCATAGGAAATCCCACTGGCCTCAATCGCCTTCCCCTGCTCTTCCAACCGAGCCACATCCTCCACCCCAACCCGCCGCAGCCCGTCCTCCTCGTAGCGCTCCCAATCCTCTCGCAACGTCGCCAATTCCCCCATCAGCCCCACCAATGCCTCCTGCACCCGGTCCAATTCCTCTGCCAACTTCACCCCCCCATGACACCTCACCACCCCCAACGCCGCATTCAGTTCATCAATGGCTCCAAGCGCCTCCACTCGCGGCGCCAACTTACTGACTCGCTTTCCATAAAGGAGATCGGTTTCTCCCTCATCCCCCCGTTTCGTCATCACACTCACAACCAAATCCTACCCGACGAAAAAAATTTCGAAACATTTTCTGCACCGCAAGGTTTCACCCTCATCCCTTGGCCCACCGGGGCACAAACCAATCAATCCCGTGAAAACAGTCACTCTCATTCTCGCCGCGACTACCACAAAAGTCGTAGCTCTCGGAGCGACCCCCATCCAACTCGACCTCCGCGAAAACATCCCCGACACGCGCTTCCAAGGCAGACCTCTTGACCAAAACAGGAACCTCATCGAACAGCGCAAAGACCGCTCGGACCAGCGACACCAAGGACGCTGGCTCCACCGCTAATTTTCACCATTCTTTTGGTGCGTGCGACAGGCTGCTCGGCCTCCCCTGGCCGGGCAGCCCTTTTTTTGCCCGGAATTCCCTCTCGACAACGCCCCAAGCCAGCTCCAGCGTCTTCCGTCCATGAAATTCATCTCGAAAACCATCATCCTCGGTCTTCTCTCGACCACTGCTCTCGTCGCCCAAGAAGAGCCCCCCTCTGCCCCGGCAACTCCTCCTCAACCGCAGGCTGAAACCGACCCCGAAATCATCAAAAGCAACTCCTCCTACGGCTTCGGCTACAACACCGGCAGCCAGTTCAGCCAGCAAATGTCCCGCTTCGGACTCAGCTCCGACGACATCGATCGCGAGCGTTTCATCAAAGGTTTTCTTCACGCCGTCGACGGCAAGGACCCTGAAAATGGCCACGACAGCCTCAACGCCGCCATGCTCGGTCTCCGCAATCTCATCCAAGAGCGCGAAAAAATGGTCGCTGAAGACAACCTCAAAAAAGGCGAAGAGTTCCTCGCCGAAAACGGAAAAAAGGAAGGCGTCGTCACCACCGAAAGCGGACTTCAATACGAAATCATTACCAAAGGCGACGGCGAAATCTATGACGGCACTGAAGGAGCCAAGTTCATGGTCAACTACAAAGGCACCCTCATCGACGGCACTGAATTCGATGCCTCGCCGGAAGGCTCACCCGTCCCCATGACCCTCAACGTCGTCCCCGGCTTCAAAGAAGCCCTCACCCTCATGCCCGTCGGTTCGAAGTGGAAACTCTACCTCAAACCCGATTTGGCCTACCGCGACCAACGCCGCAGCGACGTGATTGGACCAAACTCCACCCTCATCTTTGACCTCGAACTCGTCGAAATCTCCAAGCCCGCTCCCAAACCCAAAGCCGTCTCCGAACCCATCCAAATCCCACCCGCTCCCGAGAGCGAGTAACCACTCAAAAACTGAAGGTGAGCCTCACCTCCAAGGGCTCACCCTTCAACTCCTGCAACAATTCCTCCGGAATCGCGGGCAAATCAGCCTTCCGGACCGCTCTCATGGTCAAGCCCGCCTGCACGGAATCCCCCGGACTCCGACTCTCAAAGACGAATCCCGAAACCGCCCCCCCACGCCCCACCCGAAACCTCACCATCAAGGTCCCCGGCACAATGTAATCCCGCTTCCGCTCACAATCCTCCCTCCACAACGGCTCAATCGCCTGATGCACCTGCGCCAAATATCGCCCGCGCGCCGTCCCCTCAACCGCCGCCGAACTAATCCCCCCCAACCGCGCTCCACCCTCCTCCTTCGTTCGACTCGCCTCTCGCTCAAAAGCCTCTTCCTCTCCCTCCCGCTCCGCAGTCTCTCGTAGCGCTTCCTCCAGCTCCACCTCCTCTTCAGCGGCCTCCGCCACGAACTCATTCAACCCCTCTTCCACCGCCTCCTCAACGGTCGGAACGGGCACCGCATCTTCCGTTTCTAACAACTCTGCCGCCAACTCTCGCGCCCGCGCTATTCGCTCTTCTGCTGAAATCTCCGGCTCCCCCTCATCCTCCATTTCCCGCCCAGCCAAACCCTGCCTCTCACCCTCCGCAAAGCGTGTCTCCTGCAACACCATACCCTCTCCCGGCTCACGCTCCCGCCCACCCTGGAAAGGAACGTTCAATGGCCCCTCGCCAACCTCCTCTTCACTTCCCGCCGCTGTCGAACGCTCCCCGAAATACTGGGCATCTCGCACCGGCACCTCTGACTCCTCCGCCATACCGGCATCCACAAAACTCGCTCGCTCCTCCCCTGCCGACTCCGGCTCGGTCTTCACCTGCTCGACCCAATCCAAAACCTCCGGAGCCATCTCAAGAAATGCCCGCGCTTCCTGAACCTCCTCAACAAACTCCACCGCCCTCTGCGAAATCCACCCCCACACCACCGCCATCACCCACAAAAGCGCCAGAATCAAATGCACCCCCACCGACAACGTCAGTGCCCGCATCCAATCCGTCGCCTTCTCTGCCGCCTCCGCCATCCCCTTCAGAATGCGACATTTCCCCTCAAATTCAAAAACCGAATCAGGGCATCGAATCCCCCTCCAGCAACCCCCAACACTCCCGAAAACCACCCGTGAAATCCTCTTCCCGCCGCTCCATCCACCCCCTCAACTCCTCCTGCGGCATCCAAACCGTCGCCGCCACCTCACTCGCCAAGGTCCGCAACGCCCCCCCATAACGCACCACATACAACCTCAGAAACTCCTGCCCATTGTCCTCACTCGGCGGCAATTCACCGGCCAGCGTCAACTCCAACTCCCCCGCCTCAATCCCCAACTCCTCACCCAGCTCCCGCCGCGCCGCCTCCTCATAACTCTCTCCGGCATCCAAATGCCCCGCCGCACTCGACCCCCATTTCCCCGGATTAACATCCTTCAACCTCGACCGCTGCGCCAACAACAACTCACTCGCTTTGTTCACCACAAACACATGCACCGCCCGATGCCTCAAACCCTGCGCATGCACCTCCCCCCGCCTCTCTTGCCCCACCACCTCATTACTCTCATCCACCACATCGAAAACCTCCTCCTCACTCTGCGCCGCCAGCCCACTGCGGTCATCCGCCGCCCGCACCAACCCCACCCACTGTTCCAAACTCAACTCCTCCGCCCGCGCCGTCTCCGCAAAACCTCCCCTCTCCACCGCCGCACTCCAATCCAAGCCCTCCGGCATCGCCTTGCGCAACATCTTCCGCCGCTGCGCAAACCCCCGCCGAATCAATTCATCAAACAAACGCTTGTCGTAAACCGGTAACTCCCCCTTCCGCGGCTCGCAAACCATCACCGTCGAATCAATCAACGGCCGCGGATAAAAACACTCCGGCCCCACCGTCTTCACCGGCGCCGAATCCCACTCCGACTGCATCCGCAAAGTCAGCACCCCATAATCCTTCGTCCTCGGCACCGCGGTAATCCGATCGATCACCTCCTTCTGCAACATGATCACTGCCCGCTCAATCGGTGTCGGCTGCCTCAGAAAATTCCGCAAAATCGCCCCTCCTGCCGAATACGGCAAATTCCCCAACAACTTCACCGGACCCTCCGCCCACAATCGCCGCACATCAAACTGCGCCCCATCCTCACTCACCACCTCCACACTCGCCTCATCCGCAAAACGCTCCCTCAAATACTCCGCCAAGCGCCGGTCAAACTCCACCAGAATCAACTTCCTCACCCGCCCCACCAAATGCTCGCTCAAGGCACCCGTCCCCGGACCCACCTCCACAATGCAATCCTCCTTTCGCGGTTGCAGCTCATTCCCAATCCAACGCGCCACGTTCGCATCATGCAAAAAATTCTGCCCCAACTTCCGCGACGGCGTCACCCCCGCTTCCGCCAGGACCTCCTTCAATTCCGATAAAATCATCCCTCTTCCGCAGGCCGAATATCCCGCACCAAAATCTGACAAGTCGTCGTCCCCCGAAAATGATTCCGATCCACCGTAAACGCCAAATCCCACGGCGGATCCGGCAAATCCATCTCTCCCCCCCCGAAAAACATCGCATCCCGCTCCGTCACCCCTTGCCGTAGCCAAAGCTTGAGATGGTTATTCTTCAATCGCCGTGGTGCCTCCGACAACCACACTCCACGCGCCATAAAGACCGGCACCGGATTGCCCGACCCAAACGGCTGCAAACGCTCATACTGCGCCAGAAAATCCAAATCCAAATCCTCCAACTCCACCTCCCCGTCGATATGCAAGCGCGGCTCCAAATCTTCTGCCTTCGCCTCCCGCTTCACAAACTCATCAAAACCCTCCCGAAACAAATCCAACTTCTCCTCCTCCACACTAATCCCCGCCGCCATATGGTGACCTCCCCCTGCCACCAACTGCTCCCGATTCGCCTCAATCGCCTCCACCAACGACACCCCCTCGATGCTTCGGCCACTCCCTTTCCCCACCCCCTTCTCATCAATCGCCACCACAAAAGTCGGCCGGTAATACTTGCGCATCAAACGCGAAGCCACAATCCCCACCACCCCCGGATGCCACTTCCGCGAACCCAGCACAATCACCGCATCATTCTCCTCATCAAAGGTCTCCGCCAACTGCGCCTCCGCTTCCGCCAAAATCTCCAACTCTCGCTTCTGCCTCTCCCGGTTATAATCATCCAACCGCTCCGCTAAATCCCGCGCACTCCGATCACAATCCGTCAGCATCACCGACAAGGCCTCTTCCGGACGATCCATCCGTCCTGCTGCATTGATCCGCGGCCCAATCCGGAAACCCACATCACTGCTCGTCGCGTAACCATTCAAACCCGTCACCGCCATCAATGCTCGCAAACCCGGATTCACCGTCTTCGGCAGCCGCCTCAAACCATGCCGCACCAACAACCGATTCTCTCCCACCAACGGCACAATGTCCGCAATCGTTGCTACCGCCACCACATCCAACAAATCCCGCAAATCAAAATCCTCCAACGGCCGCGCCTTCAACAACCCGTGCGCCAACTTGAACACCACCCCCGCCGCACACAAATAATCAAAATGCGTCTCCGAAAACTTCGGGTTCACAATCGCCACACAAGGCGGCCTCCCATCCGGACCCCTCTCGTGATGATCCACCACAATCACCTCCACCCCCTCCTCAGCCAATCGCCGGATCGGCTCATGCGAGACCGTCCCGCAATCCACCGCAATCAACAACGAAAACGCCTCCCCCTCCGCCATACAACGCTTCAACGCCGCCTCACTCAACCCATAACCCTCCACCCCTCTCACCGGTACAAAATGCCGCACCTTCGCCCCATACGCCCGCAAAACAGTCTCCAAAACCGTAATCGAACTGATCCCATCCACATCGTAATCCCCATAAATACAAATCGCCTCCCCCTCATCCACCGCCCGGAAAATCCGCTCCACCGCCTCCACCAACTCCGGAATCTCATACGGATCCCCCAAATCCTGCAACCGCGGCTCCAAAAACCGCGAAACATGCTCCTCCTCCACAATCCCTCGCTGCCCCAGCAAACGACACAATACCGGATGCAAGTCCCGCACATTCCCACAACACGGCTCCGACTCCGGGCTCTCCCGAAGTATCCATCGCCGCGCTGTCGCTGCCAAACTCGCCATCCTGTTTGGCAACCCTAGATTCCCTACCCACTTCACTCAAGAACCCTTCTCTCATTCTCCTCAACCCCGATTCTTTTCAAAAAATCCTCGCCCCCAAGCCCGTCCTGCTGTTTAGAACCCCTCCCGCGCCCATGCTGATCGTCCAAAAATACGGCGGCTCCTCCGTCGGCTCCTTCGACCGCATCCGCAACGTCGCCAACCGAGTCAAGGCCCTCCACGACGAAGGCCACCAACTCGCCATCGTCGTTTCTGCCATGGGCGGCGTCACCGACAAACTCATCGGCATGGCCGCCGAAGTCTCCACCGCCCCTCCCGACCGCGAACTCGACGTCCTCCTCTCCACCGGCGAACAACAATCCATCGCCCTCCTCGCCATGGCCCTCAACGAACTCGGCGTTCCCGCCCTCTCCATCACCGGGCGCCAGGCCGGCCTCCGCACCACCGGCTCCCACACCCGCGCACGCATCGACTCCCTCGACGGCTCGAAAACCAAAGCCCTCCTCGCCGAAGGCAAAGTCCTCATCGTTGCCGGCTTCCAAGGCATCAACGCCGAAGGCCAAATCCAAACTCTCGGACGCGGCGGCTCCGACCTCTCCGCTATCGCCATCGCCGCCTCCCTCGACGCCGACATCTGCCAAATCCTCACCGACGTCGATGGCGTCTACACCGCCGACCCCCGCGTCGTCAAAAACGCCCGCAAACTCCCCGAAATCTCCTACGACGAGCTCCTCGAACTCGCCTCCGTCGGCACCAAAGTCATGCAATCCCGCTCCGTCGAATTCGCCAAAAAATTCGGCGTCAAATTCGAGGTGCGATCCTCACTCAACACCAACCCTGGAACCATCGTGACCGTAGAACATCCCAACATGGAATCAGTCGTCATTCGCGGCGTCTCAATCGAACGCTCCCAAGCCCGCGTCACCATCACCAACATCCCCGACACCCCGGGCATGTCCGCTCGCATCCTCGGGGGCCTTGCCGATGCCGAAATCAACATCGACATGATCGTCTCCAACATCGCCTCCGATGGTCTCGCCCGCCACTCCTTCACCATGCACACCAACGACTTGGGCCGCGCCCAAGCCGCCCTCCAACCCGTCCTCAGCGAACTCTCAAACGAGGCCAAAATCGAATCCGAAGCCGCCATCGCCAAACTCTCCGTCGTTGGCATCGGCATGCGAAGCCACTCTGGCGTCGCCGCTCAAATGTTCCAAGCTCTCGGAAACGCCGGCATCAACATCGGCATGATCTCCACCTCGGAAATCAAGATCTCGGTCACCGTGCCGGAAACCAAAATCGAAGAAGCCGCCCGCGTCGTTCACGGCGCCTTCAAACTCGACTCCGCCCCCGCAAACTAGTGTGGACCAATTGATTGAGGTGAGCGATCGGAGCAGATTTTTTCAAGGGCTAGGCGTTTGACGGGAGGCGAATCGTGTTTCGTCTTCACTCAAACAACGGAGCCATTGGAAAAATCGGCCCCTGCATCATTCCCCTTTCTGCGAAGCAGACATTCTGAAACAAACTCAAAAAATCCGCTCGCCGAAGCAATTTGTTCAACCGGAAGAAACCTCAAGAGCCCTTCTCCCCTCGCAAACGCACCCGCTCCGCACAATACGGACAACGCAACACCTTCGACCCACACAACAAAGCCCCCGCCACCGGCAACTTCGCACTCCCGCAAACCCTCGCCGTCCCCGCTTTCGCCAAATTCCGGCGCGACATAAACAATGACGCCCGACAAAGCGGACAATTCACCTGCTGCCCTGTGGCCAAAACGATCACCCCGCCCAAAACCGAAAAAACAATCGCGACACTACCGACCCAGTAAAGCCAGCTCGGCACTTCAGCAAAAGCGAGCGTCGACCCGAACGCGATCAGCCCAACCGTCACACCAATCCGCATCGCTAGGAACCAAAAACCCACCCAGCCATACAAAAATCCCGAAACCACATCTCGTCGAGGCGCACTCACAACCTTTGAATCAACCATCCACTCAACCTTACGGAAATTGGTCTGGTCGGTGAATTGTTTAATGTCCATCGAAGTTTTAGGCTATCGAAAGGTCTAGTTACCGCCAAATTCATTGTTCCGAGAGAGCTTACTTTTCGTGTCACCTTTCGTAGGAACGCACTGGCGCTCATAACTCAAAGATATTTTTTCAGAAGCAAACGTCACACCAAAGGTAACCGAAATCACTCCTTCTGATTCTCAAAAACAGTTCATTTCTCAAAACGCGTCGCAAAACAGGCAACCCCCCTCAAAAATCTCCAATCCCGGACCCCCACCCTCAAAAACAAATTCAAGAACAATTCAACTCACTCCCCGTCAAAGACATAGCGCCTCTCCACAACTTCCACATTCGGCGGCTCTTGATGACGCTCAAACCAATCATACCCCTCCCTCAAGTTCCTCCAAAATTCACTCCAGCGACTCTCCCGCACCTCTCTCATCCGCTTCTCCTCCATTCGAAATGGAAAAATATGCACCCGGAAAAAAGGCTGCCCCCCATCCAATGCCGCATCACAAATCGTATAAATCTCCTCAATTTTGGCATCCGTCATCGCAAAACACCCAATCGATTGCCAGTTGCCATGCACCATAATGAACGACCCCGTCCTCCCATGCGCCCGGTCATAGGCATTCGGATACCCCACATTAAACGACAGGTGCCACCGACTCCGCGGATTCATCGCTGACTTCTTCACATAATAAAAACCCTCGGGAGCCTGCCGATCCCCCTCCGCCAGCTTAGGCCCCAACTGCCCTGACATTCCCGCCACTCGATAACTACGAAACTTCTCGTAGCGAACCCCCTTCTTCACCCAAAGCTCCAGCTCACGCTCATCCTTGAAAATGCGCAGGAACACCGGCTGCCCGAGCTTCAAGCCCTTCGCTTCAAGTTCCCGGCTCAATCGTGGCCCCACCCGCTGCGCAACTTCCCTGTCCCTCCCCTCTTGCCCGTCCATCTCGCACCCCAAACTCAACAAAAACACAATCCCCCACCACAATCCCAATGGTCTCATTTCAAGCCACTTCAATCGTTGAAGCCGCTTCGCCTTCCCCTTGCAGCCTCAAATACTGGGCATAATTGGACGCGACGGATTGATAATCCTCCCCCTCGTCCTCTCCCAAAGACTGATAAATCCCAAGAGCAGCCTCAAAATGCTCACGCGCATCTTCATCCTCACCCAACTCCGCTAAAACCACCGCCAAATTCCCATGCGATTGAGCCGTATCGGGATGATTTGCACCGAAACACTCCTTCCGTCCCTCCAACGCCAACAGGTGCATCTCCTGAGCTTCGCTCAAATGCCCCGACTTCTGATAAAGCGCCCCCACATTGTTACAAACCCCCGTCGTCTCCTCGCTCGACGCACCCAATTCCTCGTGCGCCAATTTCAAAGCCTTCAAAAATAACGTCTCCGCCTGATCAAACTCATCCCGCCCCGCATACAAAAAAGCCAAGTTGTTCGACAAACGCACAACATCCTCCACCTCCGTCTCCTCATCTTTCTCAAAATGCCCCAAAGCCTTCTCGTAAGCCTCAATGGCTTCACCATCCTTCTCCTCCTCCTCATTCAAACATCCCAGGCACACATGCAGACGCCCCAGCATCCCGTCCTGCTTCTCCCGCCCATCCAACAAAGACAACGCCTCCAGAAAATCTTCCCGCGCAGGTTCAATCTCCCCCGCCCGCATCCTCAGCCCGCCCCGAACTTCCAAACTATGCAACAGCGGCACCGGCACCTCGGCAGAACCATTCTGCACAGCCCTCGCTTCCTTGATTGCTGCCGTCGCCAGTATCTCAGCAGCCATATGCTGGCCTTCCTCCTCCTTCTCCAAAACCCGTTCCTCCAACTCCTCCAAATCCAAGGTCGCAGTCTGACTCATAAAGCTTGATTGGTGATTCCCTCGAAGGTCCGCAGCTTTTCCGCGTCAACCATCGAAAGAGACATAACACCATCAAAACTCAACCTGCGAGCGCAAAATCACCGAATTCTAACTGACCACCCTTCCCAATAACTCGCGGAATATCAGCCAGTCGCACCCACCGGGTCGGCTCACATTGCCGCGCCACCACCAAGTCCTTCAATTCAAGCCCCGAAAACACCCCCTCCACCACCTCACCCCGATTGCAATCCCGACTCAAATGCCCCAACACCACCCGCTCAAGCCCCCCTGGCATCAACTCCCTCACCAAATCCCGGGCCTGCTCGTTCGACAAATGACCATGCCGCGAAGAAATCCGCTGCTTGAGTGACCACGGCCGATTCGGATCCGCCTCCAACATCTGCTCACAATAATTCGCCTCCAAAAACAGCGCTCTCACCCCCGCCAACTTCTCCTGCACCACCGGAGTAACATAACCCAAGTCCGTCAAAACTCCCGCCTTCTGGCCACTCGACTCAAAAACAAAACCCACCGGATCCACCGCATCATGCGGGATCGAAAACGAAGTCACCTCCACCCCCGCCACCTCGAACTCCTGCCCCGCCGCAAACAACTTCCACTGCGAAACCGCCGGCACCTTCTCCCGGATCGCCTCCTGCGTCAGCGCCGTCGTATAAACCGGCACCGCGTGCTTCCTCGCAAAAACCGTCAACCCCTGAATGTGATCGCCGTGCTCATGCGTCAGCAAAATCCCCTCCAACTTCTCCGGATTCACCCCCAAAAACTCCATCCGCTTCACCAACTGCCGCGAGCTCAAGCCCGCATCCACCATGAAGTAACGTCCCCCATTCTCAAAAACGGTCGCGTTTCCGCCACTCCCACTTCCAAGAACTGCCAACTTCATCACCGCACCCTACCTAACCCCACCCA